>NZ_CP161812.1:3621042-3922795 GCF_040801775.1 Luteolibacter sp. Populi | reverse complement strand
TGCGGCGTGCCGACCAGACCACGACCTACAATGCCTGGGGCCACGCCTACGGCATGCGGGCGCTGACCCGGCTCTACCAGACCGCGAAGGATGAAGCGTCCAAGGAGAAGTGGAAGCACCTCGCCCAGGATCAATGCGACCTGGCGAACCGCTACATGGATCTCAATGGCGGCTGGGGCTACCTCGACCTCTTCGACGATCTCACGACTCAGAAGCCGACCGGCATCACCACTTCATTTACTACAGCCACCGTACTTCTGGCCATGCGCGAGGCGCGCGACGCGATGGGGATCAAGCTGGACGACCGCATCGTGAAGGCCTCGCTCGCCAGCATCGAACGCCAGCGGACGCCGGATTTTTCCTACGTCTATTCGCACAGCCACATCTACCGCCCGCGTGTCCCGATCAACCGGCCCGCGGGATCACTGGCGCGCAGCCAGGCCTGCAATGCGACGCTGCGCGCCTTCGGCGAAGCAAAGGTCACGGACGGGGTCATCGACACCTGGGCGGACCGCTTCATCGAGCGCGAGGGCTTCCTGAGCATCGGCCGCAAGCGCCCGGTACCGCATGAGACCCACTTCCAGATCTCCGGCTACTTCTACTACTACGGCGTCTTCTACTTCACCGAGTCCGTGGAATTCCTGCCCGCCGCGAAGCAGAAGGAACACGCCGCCAAGCTGGCGAAAGTAATCCTCTTCCGGCAGGAGAAGGACGGCTCGTGGTGGGACTACCCGCTCTACGACTACCACCAGCCCTACGGCACCGGCTACTCGCTGATGGCCCTTTCCTGGTGCCGCGAGAAGATGGCGCTCACGAAGTGATTCCTGCTCTGCCCCTCGTCCGCCAAGCCAGCACCACGGCGAGGACGAAGTACCCGCCTGCGGAAAGAGCCATCGAATTGACGATCCAGCGGACGATGAAAACACGCATCTGCCGATACCCCACGAAGTCACTGGCATAGGACAACGCGGAGGGAATTGCCAGCAGCACCGCGGCGATCACCACGACAACGAGAAGGATGCCCTTTGTATCCATCCTCACCCGGCCCGGGCGCTCCGACTGCCAACGCCAATAGATCATCGCCAGCACCAGCATCCCGAGCAATGAAGCGAGGTGCTGTAGGAGACGATAAAAGGGCCATGGCCATGACTCGTTCAGAAACGCCACGCGCCGGACCACCCAGCCGGTATCGTGGGTGAAGGAATCGAGAATCGTGTGCGTCCAAATCCCCAGCAAAAGCGACAGCACGATCCAAAACGGTGCCGAAACTTGCCACTTCGCCCGGGTGAAGAATTCCCTCATCATCGTTCCAAGTCGATCGGGAAGAGGACCCGTGAGAAAGCCGGCGAAGCATCTGCAAAGCAGCCAGGCAACTGAGGCGACCGGCAGAGCCAAGGTTAATGAACCGACCAAGGAGTGCGAATGCCCGGCAAACGAAAACTGATGCACGAAGTAACCGAAATCCGGGGCCATGCTGCCGATCACGAGCGCGAGCGGATCCAAGCGCTTCCAGCGGAAGAAGGGAATCACCGCAGCGGTATGACTGATCGTGAAGGGCATCGCTGCTCTTCATCGTTATCCTAAGTGCAGCGGCAATGAAGGCGGGGTGAAATCGGCAGCGGTCTGTTAGCGGACTGTGAACAGCTCGCGAATTCGCCGGGTGCAAACTGGCGACTTGGTGGGAGAGGTCGTGGTTGTGGCCAATTGCCGGGGTGTTCTTCGCAAGGTCTCGTAGCCGTGGAATGCCTTTGGTGAAGCGGTGGAACTGCGATTTCAGGCGCTTGTTCACACCATTATGACTAAGAGTTCTTTTCGTTACTAAAGAGACTCTTCTTAGAGCATGTGAAGAACTGCTCGCTCACCTGGCGCAATGAACCCGGTAGCGTGGAAGCTGGCCGGGTGACATTGGCGTGGGGTCGCCGTTCTTGCGGCCTGCAAGACCTCACACCAAAGGGAAAGGCGTGCCATGGGAGTGGCACGCCTTTGAAGGGAGCGGTGGTCTGGCGGGGCCTCAGATGAGCATCAGGGCCGGTTGCTCGATGAGCTTCTTCACCTCGGCCAGGAAGCTGGCAGCCACGGCACCGTCCACGACGCGGTGATCGCAGCTGACACCGAGATTAATGCGCAGGCCGGGGACGATCTGGCCGTTCTTCACGACCGGCTTCTCGATGGCGGCACCAACCGAGAGGATCAGGGCCTGCGGCGGATTGACGATGGCGTCAAAGCTTTCGATGCCCCAGGCACCGAGGTTCGAGACGGTGACCGTGCCTCCGTCGAATTCGCTCGGCTTGAGCTTCTTCTCCTTGGCGCGGGCAGCCATGTCCTTCACCTCCTTCGAGATCTGCAGGACCGACTTGGTCTCGGCCTGCTGGATCACCGGGGTGACCAGGCCGTCTTCTACCGCGATCGCCACGGCGAGACCGACGTGCTTGAAGCTGACGATGTGATCGCCGGCGAAAGAAGCATTCACCGCCGGTACCGCGACCGTGGCGTTGATGACGGCCTTCAGGACGAAGTCGTTGACCGAATACTTGTTGCCGTGGGTCAGCTCGGCTTGGGCATTGATCTGCTTGCGCAGGGCCATCAGCGGGGCGGCATCCGCCTCCACGTGCAGGTAGAAGTGCGGGATGGTCTGCTTCGAAGTCAGCAGGCGCGAGGCGATGATCTTGCGCATCGAGGACAGCTCGATCCGGGTGTCGCCTTCCTTCGCAGTCGGGACGATTGCCGCAGACGTGGCAGCCGGAGCGGTCGCGGCAGGTGCCGGAGCAGCGACGCGGGCCTTGGCAGCGGCGGCGAGACCTGCAGCAGCGGAGGACTCGGCTGACTTCGCGGCAGGCTTGGAAGATTTGGCCGCTTCGACATCGGCGCGGACGATGCGTCCGGCAGGACCGGTGCCGCTAAGGCTGGCCAGATTCACGCCGAGTTCACCCGCCACCTTGCGGGCGAGTGGGGAAGCCTTGAGCCGCGATCCATCCTCGGTCTTCACCGGAGCGGGAGCTGCGGCAGCGGCCGGGGCTGCTGCTGGCGCGGCCTCGGCAGCCTTGGAAGCTTCAGCGGCAGGTGCGGCAGCGGGTGCCGGCGCAGCACCTGCATCATCGCCGTCAAGCACGGCAAGAGTTCCGCCGATCGTCGCCTTCTCGCCTTCTTGCACGAGGATTTCGGTGATGGTGCCCTCGTCGAAGGCTTCCATCTCCATGGTGGCCTTGTCGGTTTCGACTTCGGCGAGGATGTCGCCGATCTCGACGGCATCGCCGACTTTTTTGTGCCACTTGATGAGAGTGCCCTCGGTCATGGTGTCCGAGAGCTTGGGCATTTCAATATTGATGGCCATGGATCTGATGCTGATGGAAAGGGAGTGGGGCGGGGCGAGATTGGGGAATCGGAAAGGGTTTTCCAGTTTTTTCCCGATGCTCAGCCTTTGGTGACGCGGATGATCTTTCCGGCGGCGATGGCGAAGTTCAGGCGCTCCGGCTGATGGTCCATGGTGACCGGCTTCTTCTGGCCGTCTTCCTCGACCACCCGGCACACGATTCCGGCCTTCTCCGCACGTGCCCTGCCCGCTTCCAAGGTCATCCCGATGTAGGAAGAGGCATCGCTCGGATCAGCGGCCTTCTCCTCCTTCGAGGGCGTCGGTTCGCTCGGCGCCGGCTTCGCTTCCGGTTTGCAAGCCACCAAGCCCAGACAGGAGATGGGGAGAAGAAGGAGTCTCATGATTCGCATGGATGCTGCCGGGCGCGGGTCGCGGCAAGGGGAAAAGCAAGAGCGGAGACCCCGGGGGACCTCCGCTCTCGCGAAAATGGCAGGTTTTTGTGGTAGGAAGATTACTCGATCACGATCGGCTTCATCGTCGGAATCAGGCCGACGTGCGGGCTGCCGGTGCCACCTTGCACGGTCGCCATGCGGCGCGCCTGGGTGGTGTCGGAGCCGCAGCAGCCTTCATTCAGGCAATAGAGGCGGACGCAATCGCCGCACTTGATGCGGACCTTCTTGGTCACCGTCTTGTAGCGCGGCACCTTGGTTTCCTTGACCTCGGTCAGGCCGCTCTTGGAATCGACCACGACTTCTTCGCGCACCACATCGTAGCCGCAAAGCTTGCGCTGGTAGGTTTCCTCGGTGTAGCCGGCGGTCCAGCCCTTGATGCCGAACATCGAGCAGCAGGACGAGAGACCCAGGGAGAGGGCGATCAGGGGCAGGATCAGGAGCAGGTTTTTCATGGTAGTAGGCGGTTAGAAAAGGCAGCAGCACGAGGTGGCCGCAAGGCAGAGACCGACGAGGCCGGCAAGGGCAAGAAGTTTGGTCATGTTGCCAATATGCTAGAAAGGCCCGATGCGGTGGCAATGAAAAAGCCGCTAGATTCAGCGTAAAGACAGGACTTTTTCAACAATCCGGCGCGGATTCGGAAGCTGCTCGTTCTCGATATGCTGGGAGTATATCGCCGGTGCATCCATTGTGGTCACACGCTTGATCGGCGCGTCGAGGTAATCGAAGGCGTGTTCCTGGATCAGGTGGGAGACCATCGCCGAGACCCCGCCGAAGCCTTTCGACTCATCCACGAGGACGACGCGGTTGGTCTTCATCACCGTTTTGAGGATCGCGTCCTGGTCGAGCGGGCGGATCGAGCGGAGGTCGAGAACCTCCACGCTGATGCCGTGCTCGGCCTGCAGGGTTTCCGCAGCGGCCAAGGCGTGGATGACCGAGCGGCCGTGGGCAATCACCGAGACGTCCTTGCCCTCGCGCTTGAGATCGGCCACGCCGAGCGGGATGGTGAAGTCGCCATCGGCCGGATCCGGGACCTCGCCGGTCATGCCGTAGAGAAGGGTATTCTCCATCACATAGACCGGATCGTTGTCGCGGATCGCGGTCTTGATCAGGCCCTTGGCATCGGCCGGGGTCGCGGGAGCACAGACCTTCAGGCCGGGGAAAGCGGCGAAGAGTCCTTCCGGAATGTGCGAGTGGGTCGCTCCCACGTTGGTCCCGCCGTTGGCCGGGCCGCGCATCACGATCGGGCAATTGATCAGGCCGCCGGACATGTAGCGGACGCAGGCGGCATTGTTGACCAATTGGTCGAAGGCGACGGAGTGGAAGGACCAGAACATCAGCTCCATCACCGGCCGGACGCCGAGCATGGAAGCGCCGATGCCCATGCCGATGAAACCAGCCTCGGAGATCGGCGTGTCGACGATGCGCTTGTCGCCCCACTTTTTCCAAAGGCCTTCGGTCACCTTGTAGGCGCCGTTGTACTGGGCGACTTCCTCGCCCATGACGACGACGTTCGGGTCGCGGGCGAGTTCCTCGTCGAGGCCTTCGCGGATGGCTTCGCGGTATGAAAGGGTGCGGGACATGATATGTCGGTGGGAAGTACGGTGAGTCTAGTAAATCGGGTCAGGCTCAGTCGTTGAAGAAATGGCGGCCGAGCTTGGAGGCCGGGGTGTTGTTGTCCGTTTCCCAATACACATCCTTCATGATGTCCTCGACCGTCGGGGCGGGGGATTCCTCGGCGAACTTCACGGCAGCGGTGGCCTCGGCAGCCGCTTGCTTGTCGATCGCATCGAGTTGCTCCTCCGTGGCCACGCCTTCCTCGATCAGGCGTTTGCGCCACAGGCGGATCGGGTCGAAGTTCGTCTTGTAGTTCTCGATCTCCTCCGGGCTGCGGTATTTCTTGGCATTCGCGTCGGCGACGCTGTGGCCGTAGTAGCGGTAGGTGGTGATCTCCAGAATGGAAGGCTTGTGCTCCTTGCGGGCGCGCTCCATGGCGATGTGGGTCTTGGCGCGGACCTCGTAGAGATCGGAGCCGTCGATGACATCCCACTCCATGTCGTAGGCCTCGGCCCGCTGGGCGAGGCAACCACGATAGGCGGACGAGCGCTTCTGGGAAGTGCCCATCGAGTAGCCGTTATTCTCGATAACGTAGACCACCGGGATCTCGAAGAGAGCGGCGATGTTCAGGGACTCGTGGAAGGCACCCTGGTTCACGGCACCATCGCCGAGGTAGCAGAGGGCGGCACCTTCGCGGCCGAGATACTTGAGGCCGTAGCCAAGGCCGAGACCGAGAGGGGTCTGACCGCCGACGATGCCGTGGCCGCCCCAGAAATTCTTGTCGGGAGCGAAGAAGTGCATCGAGCCTCCCTTGCCCTTCGAGCAGCCGGTCGCCTTGCCGAAAAGTTCGGCCATCAGCTCGTTCATGCCCATGCCCACCGTGAGCGCGTGGCCGTGGCAGCGGTAGGCGGTGATGTTGTGGTCATGCTCGCCGCAGAGGGAAAGCGTCCCGACAGCCACCGTTTCCTGGCCAATGTAAAGGTGCAGGAAGCCTCCGATCTTGCCCCCGTTGTAATACTTCAGGGCGGTCTGCTCGAAGCGGCGGATGCGGACCATCTTCCGGAACAGCTCGATCTTCTGCTCGGCGGTCAGGGCCTTGTTGACCGGAGAACCGGCGAAATCGAGGCGCGGGGTGGCGGCGGTAGACGATGACATGGGCGGCGCGGAGATAAGGGGCGGTGAGGGTTGCGGGCAAGAAATTATCGGGTCTGCACGAGGCTAGGGGCGGCATCGGAGGTGGGGCTCCAGGAACGGCGGGCCAGGAGGAAGAGCGCCGTGAAGAGAAGATTCGCCCCCGCCAGATTGCGGAGGAAAATCCAAGTCTGCATCGAGTCGGTAGGGCGGCCGGTCCACAGCGCCTGCCAGAGTCCATGGCCGGACTTCGCGTAGACAGGGTCGGCGAGCCAGACCGCGGAATTGGTCACCACGTGGAACACCACCGCAGCCACCAAGCCGCCGGCCAACATCAGGGCAGGGGAGGTAGAGCGGCGCAGCGGCAGGGCCAGAAGACCGGTGAGCAGCAGCGCGAAGAAGGCAACGGCCTCGCCGCCGCCGCTCCCGAAGGGATTGTAGCCCTGAAGCATGCTGGCCAGCGGATTGCTGATCAGCCACGCCGCCACGGGCAGCGCCCATGCCTTCGTCCCCCTCAGGAAAACGATGCTGCACAGGAACAGCGCCGGCAGCGGCTGGAGGTTCGGATATTCGTGCGAAAAGGTCGCGCCCAGGCAGCGGAAGGCGACCAATAGCACGAGCAACACGAGAGCGGGAATCCAAGGGCGTTGCATGCCTTTTCCCTGCCTGATAGCGGGCATCCCGGCGAGCCGAAAATGCGCAAGCTTGCCACGGGATAGGCGGGCGGGTTCTCATCGCCCGCATGGATTGGGAGCCCTTGATCGAGGCGGCGTGGCAGGTGCGGGAACGGGCCCACGCGCCCTACTCGAAGTTCCACGTCGGAGCGGCCCTTCTGGCCGGCGGCCAAGTCTTCACCGGCTGCAACGTCGAGAACCTCTCCTACGGCCTGACCCTCTGCGCCGAGCGCGTGGCGGTGGGCACGGCCATCGCCGCCGGGCTAAAGACCATCGAAGCCGTGGTTGTGGTCGCGGACACCGCGGTCCCGGTCTCTCCCTGCGGTGCCTGCCGCCAGGTGCTGGCCGAGTTCGGCGACCCATGGATCTGCCTCGCCAACCGCAAGGAGCGCCTTGTCTTCCGCCTCTCCGAGCTGCTGCCCCGGGCCTCTGCGGGGATTCTCGATCTACCGGAATAGGGCGCATTTGTTCCACGTGGAACGCATTCACCACCCTTGTTCTCCACCGGGGAGCAGGATAGGTTCGCCGCCCTCGCATGTTCCGCTATCCAAAGCGCTACGACGTCCTCGTCATCGGAGCCGGCCACGCCGGCGTGGAAGCCGCCCTCGCCGCCGCCCGGCTGGGAGCGGAAGTGGCCGTACTTACCCAAAATCTGGATACCATCGGCCAGATGTCCTGCAACCCGGCCATCGGCGGCCTCGCCAAGGGCCATATGGTCCGCGAGATCGACGCTCTCGGCGGCGCCATGGGCCTGAATACCGACGCCACCGGCATCCAGTTCCGGATGCTGAACGCCTCCAAGGGCCCCTCGGTCCGCGCCCCCCGCGCCCAGTGCGACAAGAAGGCCTACCAGTTCCGCATGAAGTGGCTGCTGGAGTCCACCCCCGGCATCGAACTCCACCAAGGAAACGTCGCCGAGATCCTCGTGGAAGACGACCAGATCCGGGGAATCTCCACCTCGCTCGGCATGGAGATCCAAGCCGCCTCCGTCATCCTCTCCGCGGGCACCTTCATGCGCGGCCTGATGCACGTCGGCCTCAAGAACGAGAAGGGTGGTCGCATGGGCGACGCCACTTCTACGGTCTCGGACTCCCTCAAGCGCCTCGGGTTCCACGTGGAACGTTTTAAGACCGGCACTCCCTGCCGCCTGAACGCCCGCTCCCTCGATTTCTCGGTGTGCGAGCGGCAGGACGGCGACACCCCCGCCCCGCTTTTTTCCTACCTCGCCGATACCCTGCAGCGCGGGGATGATGACATCTTCACCTTGAATCCTTGGGGAGATCCCTCGTTCCACGTGGAACAAATGCCCTGCTGGGTCACCTACACCAATCCGGCCACCCACGACATCATCCGCGGGAATCTCGACCAATCCCCGATGTATTGCGGGGTGATCGAGGGCGTGGGCCCGCGCTACTGCCCCTCCATCGAGGACAAGGTGGTCCGCTTCGCCGAGAAGGAGCGCCATCAGGTCTTCCTGGAGCCGGAGGGCCGCCACACCCGCGAGTTCTACGTGAACGGTGTCTCCACCTCCCTGCCCTACGAGGTCCAGCTCGCCTTCCTGCGGACCATCCCCGGGCTGGAGAAGTGCGAGATCCTGCGCCCGGGCTACGCCGTGGAGTACGACTACTGCCCGCCAACCCAGCTTCATCCCACCCTCGAGACCAAAGCCGTCTCCGGCCTCTACTTCGCGGGCCAGATCAATGGCACCTCGGGTTACGAGGAGGCCGCCGGCCAAGGCCTCCTCGCCGGTGCCAATGCCGCCCTCAAGGCGGCAGGGAAGGGGCCCTTCGTCCTCCGCCGGGATCAGGCCTACCTCGGCGTCTTGATCGATGACCTGGTGACCAAGGGCTGCACCGAGCCCTACCGCATGTTCACCTCCCGCGCCGAGTTCCGCCTGCTGCTGCGCCAAGACAACTGCGACCTCCGCCTCACTCCCCTCGCTGCCGAGACCGGCCTGGCCAGCGGCGAGCGCGTCCGACGGGTGCAGGACAAGCTGACCCAGCTCGCCGAAGCGCTCCGCTGGTCCCGCCAGACCGTCCACGAGGGCGTGAAACTCGATCACTGGTTCCGTCGCAGCGAAAATACCTCCGATCTCCTACCAGACGAGCTCCGCGAAAAGTTCCACGTGGAACTCTGGCCCCTCATCGAGACCGAACTGAAATACGAAGGCCACCTCAACCGCCAGCAGGTCCAAGTCGACCGCATGGCCCGCCACGAGGATAAGCGCATCCCCGCCACCCTCGATTACACCTCCATCCGCGGCCTGAAAAAGGAGGCCCAAGTCAACTTCGCCCGCATCCGCCCCGCCACCCTAGGGCAGGCCGGCCGGATCTCCGGGATCACTCCTGCGGATGTCGCAGTTCTGGCGGTCTGGCTGGAGAAGGGGACGCGGACAGTGGAAACGGCAGGGGAGAAGTGACTCGCGGACTTCAGGTCCATATCCGCCCGGAAGGGCTCGGAGCGGGAGTCGCATAGCGACCGTGGACCGCGGCAGCGTCACCCCACATTTCCGTGATGCTTCACGGACGGCTCCACCTCTGGGAGCGCGGAGCCACCGGCCCGCAGAATGGTCCCCAACTGCCATGGGCACGGAAAGGCAGGCACCAAACCCATGGCTTCCCCCAAGCGGGCCCCGACGTGTCCAGCGCGCTTGAGGTAACAACCCCCGCGGTCCCGGGCGCTGGCGCGTCAGATCGGCACAATGGGGGTAACGGGCAAAGCCCGCTGCCGCCATGAAGCACCTCGCACCGCTGCTGTCGGCTTTGGTTTCTCATCTTGCCATGACAGCACCCCGGATGGCACAAGCGACCTGTCATGAAGTGGATCCTCATCCTGCTCACCGCCCTATTGCCCCTCGTCAGCCTTGGGCAGGCCGCAGACGAGCCGAACCCGAAGCCGAACCCCACACCGGAGAAAAAGGCTCCCGATCCCGCTGATACCTACTTCCAAGCGTGGTCGCTGAGCAGGGACGCGGAGAAACTCCGGAAGGAAGGGGTGGCAGATGAAGCGCAAGAGAAGATGGTGAGGGCCTTGAAGCTCTTCCGCACTGTCCAAAAGCAATGGCCGGAGTGGAGGAAGGAGATGGTCAAGGGGCGGCTCGTCCAGACCGAAGAGATCCTGAAGGAGTGGGGTTGGAAGGAGGACGAAGTGATTTGAAAGAAGAGCCGCCGGCCGCATCGGAACATCCGCCCGATTCCACGACGCTCCTTTTGGCGCTTCCGTATTGGGCCATCACCCTCGCCTACCTCGCCACGTGAGTTCTCCTCCGGCAGCGGCACATCCGCCGTCTCTCTCATACAATCCAAGAAATGAGGTGACGCTTTGACCCCGTGGCGCAAGTGATCACGGATTTCACGGACCGGAGTTCACCAGTGGCAGCAATGGGAATCTTCATCCCTCCCGAATCCGTAAATCCGTTCAAATCCGTCCAATCCGTGATGATTGCGGGAAGTCCTATGGAGTCCTATCAATCCGGGAAATCGGCGATCACCGACCCACCTGCGCCAACCAATTACTAAGATTATAGTAATTCGTCACCCGCGTGACCTTCCCGCCAGCGATCTCGAAAAACGCCCCCACCCGCAGCCGGTATTCCTGACCCTTCGCCGCCGGCAAGCCCTCGTCCGTCGCCAGATACTGCCCGCGGATGAAAAACTCCGCCGCCGCCCGCGTGCCGCTCCCATCCGCGAACACCACCAGCTCCTCCACCGTCTCGCGATAGCAGCGGTCCATCCGCTGCAGGAAAGCCCTGAAAGCCTCCCGTCCTGTCTCCACACCGCTCTCGTTGATCTCGTGGTTCACGCTCTCATCCAGCATCGCCAGCAGGGTCTCCCGGTCGCCCGAGTTGAAAGCGGCATAGTAGGACTCGATCAGGGACAACGACGACGACTGCATGGCTGCAGGAAAATCAGCGGAAAGGGCAGGGGAATGCAATCCCACCGCCCGCAAAAAACGACTCTCCGTCGGGTGATCAGGATACGTCCGCCCCCTTTGCGGCGCAGCCGCTTTGGAGTGCGGCGGGCATCGCCGCTTTCCAGCGGGTCCCCCCGGAGATCGCCGCATCGAATCCACCTCCCCCTGATCCCCCTCGAAGGCACAGCCCCGATCCTGTTCGCAGCACAGGGAGGGACCGCCACGACTCCGACGGAGAGGCTTTTCTAAATCCCATCCATCCCATCCATCCATCCTCGTCCAAAAATCCCCACCTTCATCCGCGAAATCCACGGTTCATTCCATTGGGATCCCTGTCTTTCCTCCGTTCCCTCCTGCCTTCCTCCTGTTCAAAATCCGGATTCCCACTTTTGAGCCGCAAAAAAAGCGCCGCCGGTCGAAACCAGCGGCGCTCTGAAAAATCCTAGTGGGATCGCTCAGCTCAGAAGTGAATCGCGTGACCGTCCGCGGCCAAGGTCGCCTCGTGGATCACCTCGCTCATCGTCGGATGCGCGTGGATCGTTGCGTGGATCTCATCCGCCGTCAGCTCCTGGTCCATCGCCAGACCCATCTCCGCGATCAGCTCGGTGGCATTCTCGCCGATGATGTGAGCACCCAGCAGTTCCCCATGCTTCTTGCCGTAGATCAGCTTCGCGAAGCCGTCCGGCTCGCCCGAAGCGATCGCCTTGCCGATCGCCACGAAGGGAATCTTGCCGACCTTGTAGTCGATGCCCTCTTCCTTGAGCTGCCGCTCGGTCTTGCCGACGGAAGCGACCTGCGGGTGGCAGTAGGTGCAGCCCGGAAACACCGTCACCTTGCGCGGCACGTGGCCTTCCACATACAGGCCCTCCACGCACTGCATCGCCTCGAAGGACGCCGTGTGCGCCAGCAGCGGCGGGCCGCTGACGTCGCCGATGGCATACACCCCGGGGATCGAAGTTTCGTAGCGGTCGCCCACCTTCACGAAGCCGCGGTCGGTCAGCTCCGGCTGTGTGCCACCGGGGAGCACCGGCATCACGCCAATCGCCACCAGCACCACATCCGCGGTCAGCACGCCGTTTTCCTTCGGGCCTTCGACCGTCACTTCCACGGATGAGCCCTTGTTCTCGGTCTTGGTAATCTTGGTGTTCACCAGGCAGCGGATGCCCTGCTTGGTGAAGGACTTCTCCAGCGCGTCGCCGATCTCGTCATCCTCCACCGGGACCATCCGCGGCAGCATCTCGACCACCGTCACCTTGGTGCCGTAGGCATTGTAGATGTAGGCGAATTCCACGCCGATCGCGCCCGCGCCGATGATGATCATGCTCTTCGGCTGCTTCTCGAGCACCATCGCCTCCTTGGAGCCGATCACGTTCGTGCCGTTGAAGGGCAGCGGCGGCAGCGGACGGGTCTTGGCACCGGTCGCGATGATGATGTGCTTCGCCTCTGCCGCGCTCTTCGAGCCGTCGGCGGCGGTGACTTCCACCTTGCCCGGCGCGGTGATCGCGCCCAAGCCGCGGATGTAGTCGACCTTGTTCTTCTTGAAGAGAAACTCGATGCCCCCTGCCAAGCGGTCGGAAACCTTGCGCGAGCGCCCGATCACCGCCGACCAGTCGTACTGCAGATTGTCGAAAGAGATCCCGAACTCCTTCGCCCGGTGGCTCAGCGTATGGAAGAGTTCCGCATTCTTGAGCAGCGCCTTGGTCGGGATACAGCCCCAGTTCAAGCAGGTGCCGCCCGCGCGGTCCGCCTCCACACAGGCGACTTTTTTGCCGAGTTGGGCAGCGCGGATTGCGGCGACGTAGCCGGCCGGGCCGCCGCCGATGACGATGAGATCGTAGGCCATGATTGGGAGTACTTCGGAAGTTCGCGCGGAGCGTGGTAGCGCCCCTTGGGATTGTCAAAGGGGAAGGCCCGCCTTTGCGCCGCTGAAATGCCCGGACCCAAGGCTAAACCCTACATACCCGTGCGTAATTTCCCTTACAGCTCCCTAAAAATCTCTTCTAAGTTTGACTTTTTGAAATAACTAAGAGATCCTAAGGGTTCTCCTTGTCTTTCACGCATCTCCACGCGTGAAAAAAGAGTCCCGCACAAAATTCTTTTTATAACGACCCCTGACTTTCATTGACCTGCCATCCATTAATGGATACTAATTAAATCATTGCCCCAGTCCCCCGTGCGTCTCCCACCATGCACTTTGACCCCTTACATCTCCGGGCTTTCACCACTCTCATGGCTGAAGGTTCCGTCTCCCGCGCTTCCCTCGAACTCCGTACCAGTCCCTCGAACGTTCGCCGTATCTGGCAGAGCCTTGAGGAACAACTGGGCGATCATCTCTTCGTCTCCGGCGAGTCCGGCGAAGTTCTCCCCACCGCCGCTGCCAAGCTGCTCGATCGCGAGATGAGCCCTTTGCTGGCGGAGATCCGCCGCTTCGAGAACTCGGTCCAGCGCATGCACGACCAAGGCCGCACCTTGCGTCTGGGTGCCGACCGCAATGTCTTCAACACCCGCCATTTCGGCCGCATGTTCAATGCCCTGCGCCGCGACGACCGCTTCCGCGTCTCCTTCGTCGAGGTCGGCGAGGACGATGGCCGCAGCGCTCTGGAAGCCGGCGCTTGCGACATGCTTTTCGCCGTCGATGGCACCCCGGGCCGCCGCTTCGAGTCCCAGGACCTCCCGCCGCTGAAATTCGACGTCGCCAGCACCCGGCCCCGGGAGGACGGCCAAGCCCTCAGCCCCACCGAGCTGGCGGACTTGGATTGGTCCCTCGCCGCCTTCGCCAAGACCGCCATCGCCCTCGACACGCTCAAGAAGATCGAGGCCTCCGGTGCCGGCAATGGCCGCCTCTGCTCCCAGAATCATTTCCTGCGCTGGGCGGAAGAGCAGGCCGAGGGCAATACCCGGGAGGCCATCGTCTGCGTTCAGCCCGCGTCCTTCACCCGCCTGCCGCAGGTTTCTTTCGTCCCTCTGGAGTCCGTCCCCGGCTTCCCGCTCTGCGCGACTTACCTCAAGCAGCACCCCTATGAATTTCTCCCCTCCATCGCCCGCCAGATGGACCGGACACTCAGCGCCCCCCCCGATGGATGCCGACCTTCACTGTCTTGAAACCTTCGTCCTCCTGGCGGACTGCGGCAGCTTTTCCGAAACCGCCGTCGGGCTGGGGATCAGCCAGCCGGCGGTCAGCCAGCGCGTCGCCAAGCTCGAGTCGGTCACCGGCCTGCGGCTCTTCCTGCGCAGCCAGGAAAGCCTGACTCCCACCCGCGAGGGCAGGGAATTGTTAGGCATTGCCCGCCACATCCTCGGCGAGCACCAGCGGCTTGGAATCCGCATGGCCCGCCACGTCCGCGAGTCCAAGGGCACGGTCCGGGTAATGCTCGATAACTCCTTCGCCAGCACCGCGATGAGTACCGCCTTGAGCGGGGATTCCTCTCTCGACATTGAGTTCGCAAGCGCCGGCAAATGCCGCCCTTGGGTCGAGGCCCTTGAACTTCATGAGGTGGACCTCGTCGTTACCGGCAGCTTTCTCGAGGCGGGCAATGCCCCCTCGCTGCAGCGCGTCGAACTCGAGCGCCAGCGCGGCACCACCATCGCGTGGAACCGCGTCTATTTCGACTTCGACCCCGCCCGCTTCAAGTTCCTGGAAATCCTCCGCTCCACCCTCCTGGTTCCCAGCGAGCGCCTGATTCCCGGCTACCTGCCTTTCCTCGAGCGCTGGTGCTCCGGATCCTACGGCATGCTCCCGCCCGAACTCATCGCCTACGATGACGAACTCGCGGCGCGCGATGCCTGCCTCACCGGCCTCGGCATCCTCATCTTCCCCGGTGAGGCCGATCTCCGCATGCAAATCGGCGGCGCCGGTCTGGGCATCGTGAAGACCTCCGAATTCCCGCTGCCGGACGCGTTCAGCTATTCGGCCTATCTGCGCAAGGAGGAGCAAAATCCCAAGGTCCTCGCCACCGCCGCCAAGATCGCCGAACTCCACCGCGCCGCCCAAGTTTGGGAGCGTCGGCTCCAGTCCACTTAACGTAAGTGGGAAAATGGAATCCCAGAGAGCGCGAAAGCACCCGGAATCCAAGGGATTGTGAACGAGACTCCGTTCACCTTCGAGAAGGACGATCCCGATTGGCTGGAAATCAAAACCCAATCGCTCAATCTCCAATCGCCAATCTCCTTTTCAGGTGAAGTGATCCCATCCGCCCTTCAGCACGGCCCCCGCTCCCGCCTTCGTTAGCCTGCCGACCACGGTCATCTCCAGTTTTGGAAATGCCTCCCGCCAGGCCCCCGCCGCTTTCTCCCATCGCGCCGGCTCCGCCGTCAGCAGGAGTTCATAGTCCTCGCCGTCTCCCAGGGCCTGCCCGCGGGTGCAACCCGCCGTTGCCGGGATCTCTCCCGACAGCTCAAGCCCGCAGTTGCTCGCCGCCGCCAACCGCGGCAAGTCCTTCGCCAGCCCGTCGGACAGATCCATCATCGCGCTCGGGCGCAGATGCTTCGCCAGCCACGCGGCCTCCGCCAGGCGCGGCGTGAAGTCGAGATGCTTTCCCGCGATCGAGCCGCCCAGTCTGCCCGTCACCAGGACCAGATCCTCCGGCTTGCCGCCCGAGCGCAGCACCACCTCGTCCCGCGCCACGCTGCCCTCGCCCGCCACCGAGATCAGCGCTCCCTGTGGCAGGCGCGTGGTCTCGCCCCCTGCCAGCACCCCGCCGTGCTTTTCCAGGCACTTGCGGATCCCGCGGTAGAGCCCGTCCAGCCACGCCACCGGTCGCTCCGCGTCCACCGCCACCGTCACCAGCAGGTGCTCCGGCTTTCCGCCCATCGCCGCGAAGTCGCTCAGCACCCGCGCCACCGCCTTCCAGCCCACCTTCTGCGGCGGCGTCCCGGCCAGGAAATGCACGTCTTCCACGATCGCGTCCGTCTTCAGCAGGCGCAGCCGCCCGCGTCCCGGATCCACCACCGCGCAATCGTCACCCGGTCCCACCACCAGATCCTTCCCGCCGCCGAATCCCCGCAGCAGCCGCGCGATCAACGCATCTTCCCCCAGCTCGCGCAGCGATTTCATCTCATCATTCAGGGCGTCGGGATGATCCCGTATCGCACCAGCAACTGGATCGCCACCGTCGCCGCATTGAACAGGAAATGCACCGAGATGTTCGCCCAGATCGATCCGGTCAACTCGTAGACCAGACACAGCAGCACCGCCAGAATGAACAGCGGCAGGAGCGCCACCACGTTCGCATGCGCCGCCGCGAACACCATCGAGGCGAAGATGATCCCGCAGACCGGTCCGCAGAAGCGCTTCGCCGCGGGATAGAGATAGCCGCGGAAGACGATCTCCTCCGCCACCGGGGCCACGATCACCGCCGCCACCCCCATCAGGATGAGCACCACCGGATCCTTCGCCTCCTTCAGCAGCTTCACCGATTCCTGCATCGACTCGATGTCGAACATCCTCTCCAGCCATCCGTTCCAGCCCGAGATCGCCAGGAAGCCCATGAAGCACCACATGCAAAACACCGCCGCCGGTGCGATCGCGAAGACCAGCCACCACTGCCGCCAGCGCAGCCCCAGCCATTCCCCTTGCTGGATCCGCCGCGCCACGAAGGCGCAGGCCATGCCCATCAGCAGCACTTGGAAGAAGATCGAGACCACCAGGATCTCGGGCTTGAACTTCTGATCCACCGGCACCTCCTCGCCCCCCGCGCCACCAGTCGTCAGCCCCGCGAAGATCAGGAAAATCAGCCCGATGTAGAGCAGGTCGATCTTCCGGTAGATCGCCGTCGAAACCCGGAAATACCGGAAAATTCCGCTGCCTTCCGGCACGAAGGCCGCCGCGGGCGTTAGGGCCTCCGGCGGCAGGGGCGGCGGCCCCACGCGCTTCCGCAGCCCGCGGACGATCGCCACCACCGCGAAGAAGATCGCCGCCGCCACATAGGTCCCCAGGATCACCCAATCCTCCCCCTTCATGCCCGGGGCGGCGACTTGGGTAGCGGCGACAGCAAGGGCAGGAACCATGGATGGCGCGGAAGGTGGGCGGAACCCGGCCCAGGGGCGAGCGCAAAGGGAGGCCGCGCCCTGTCCGATCCGTCCTACCCCCCTAGGGGAGTGAGACGGATCGGACAGGGGTAGGAGAAGAGGAAACGTTTCTTTCTCCCTCACCACTGCCCTCTGCCTGTCCGATCCGTCCGGATCCCCTAGGGCGGTCGGACGGATCGGACAGGCCGGTGGTTCGTTCAGTCCACATCGAGCCGGAAGAACGCCGCGGGATCGGGACGGCTGAACTCGAACTCGATATCCCCGAAGCCATTCACCGAAACCTCGCCCGGTGCGGCGGGGAAATCGGCGAAGGTGGTGAGGTTCGTGGACTTCCTCCAGTCCAGGGTCAGCTTGAGCTTGCCGGTCGCCGGGTTGCGGGAAATCAGGGGCTTCCCGGGATGCAGCGCCTGGACTTGGGAGGCCGTGTAGAGGCCCGCGCTGTTGGCGCCGGTGAAGAGGGCATTCACCAGTGTTGGCTGACTCACCAGAGGGTCAAAGCCGAGTGCCGCCAGTTGGGTTTCCGCCGCGTCGCTCAAGCCGTCGCCATCCTGATCCGGCGGCGGTGGTATCGGTGGCAAGCCCAAGTGGTAGAAGCTCGCCCTGGCGTAGGCGCCGGCGCTGATCTTATCCACGCCGGCGAGGGCCTCTCCGGGCACCACGGTTTGGCCTTCGGCGTTGTCTCCCCAGACCACGACGCTGCCGTCCTGCTTGAGCGCCGCACTGTGCCGGGTGCCTGCGGCGATGGCGATGACGCCGCTCTGCGCCGCGACCGGCACCGCGGTCTGGCCGTATCCATTGTGCCCCCAAGCGATGACACTGCCGTTCTGCTTGAGAGCCAAGGTATGGCCGCCGCCTGCGGCAATGGCGATGACCCCGCTCTGTGCCTCCGCAGGCACCGTCTCGGCAAGAGCGTTGGCATACCAGGCCACGACGCTGCCATCCTGCTTGAGGACCACGCAATGAGTGCCACCGGCAGCGATGGCGGCAACGTTGCTCTGCGCTGACGCCGGCACCGTGACCAGAACGTTCTCCGAGCCGTTGGATGCCTTTCCCCAAGCCACCACGCTGCCGTCCTGCTTCAGCGCCAGGCTGTGGTAATGGCCTGCGGCGATGGCGGTCACGGCGCTTTGTGCCTCCACGGGCACCGTGGTCTGTCCTTGGACATTCTTCCCCCAGGCCACCACAGCGCCGCCCTGCTTGAGGACCAGGCTGTGATATTCACCCGCGGCGATGGCGGTGACATTACCCTGCGCCTCCGGCGGCACCGCGTTGAGTCCCAAATACGTGTTACCCCATGCCGTGACGCTGCCATCCTGCTTGAGGGCCAGGCTGTGTGTCCAGCCAGCGGCGATGCTGGTGACGCTGCTTTGAAGGGGCACGGGCACGGTGAATGCCCCGTAATCGCCCTGAGAACTTCCCCAGGTCAGGATGCTGCCATCCTGTTTGAGCGCCGCGCAGGAGTTACCCACCGCGGCGATGGCGATCACCCCGCTTTGCGCCGCTGCCGGGACTGAGGCTCCGGGAAAACCCCAAGTGATGACGCTGCCGTCCTGCTTCAGCGCCATGGTGTGCTGCCCGCCGGAGGCGATGGCGGTGACCCCGCTCTGGGCCTCTGGTGGCGCGTTGGCCATGATGAGTTGTCCACTGCCGTAGCCGTAGGTGCCTGAAACCGTGACACTGCCGTCCTGCCCGAGGATGGCTTGGTGCAAAATACCCCAGGAAGCGGCGACGATGCCACTCATCGACTCCACCGGCGTCGGGTATCCCATGTTGTTGTAGCTCCAACTCACGGTACTGCCATTCTGTTTGAAGGCGATCGTACCCCCTTCGCCAGCGATGACCCGGACAACGCCGGTCTGTGCGGCGGCCGGTACCCAGGCCACAGTGCTTTTACCCCAAGCGATCACACTGCCGTCCTGCTTGACCGCCACGGTGTGGTAATATCCAGCAGCGATGGCGATGACGCCACTCTCTGCCGCCGCCGGCACCGTCGACTGTCCGTCGGCATTGGAACCCCAAGCGATGACCTTTCCGTTATGCTTGAGGGCCACGCTGTGGCCGAGTCCCGCCGCAATGGCGACAATCCCGGTCCGCGCCTCGGCCGGCACGTCGCATTGGCCGCTGTAGTTCGATCCCGAAGCCGTGATGCTACCATCTTGTTTGAGGATCAGCACATGGGTACCGCCTGACTTGATCTGAGCCACGCCAGCGGAGGTCGTGATCGAGGTCGGAACCTGGGCATGTTGATAGCCGGCATAGACCCAATCGCCGGTGCCTGGGGCAGCGGTTCCGGCAGTGGCGGCGGCGAGCCACGCAAAGGCGCAGATGGCGAAGTGAGGGAGCTTCCGCGGAGGGAAAGTCCGGCGGGCGGGGACGGCTTTGCCAGCTTGGCGTGTCAAGCCGCGCCTGAGGGAGAAAGGGGTTCTGATCATGGGTGCGGGGAGAATGGGTTTGGAGGAGAACCGGGATGATTTGTTTACTCCGCATCCACCCGGAAGAACGCGGCGGGAGCAGAAGCGCTGAACTCGAACTCGATATCCCCGAAGCCATTCACCGAAACCTCGCCCGGTGCGGCTGGGAAATCGGCGTAGGTGGTGAGGTTCGTGGACTTCCTCCAGTCCAGGGTCAACTTGAACTTGCCGGTCGCCGGGTTGCGGGAAATCAGGGGCTTCCCGGGATGCAGCGCCTGGACCTGGGAGGCCGTGTAGAGGCCCGCGCTGCCGGCACCGGAGAAGAGGGCTGCGACCAGCGCCGGCTGGCTCAGCGCGGGGTTGAAGCCAAGCGCCGCCAACTGGATTTCCGCGGCGTCGTCCAAACCATCTTCATCCTGGTCCAGCGGCGAGTTGCTGCGGTAGAAGGTCTGGTTGGAAGCCATGCCCGCGGCGATCTGGCTGACACCGGTCAGCGCCGCCGCCGGCACGGTGATCTGGTCGTGGTCATTGAGGCCCCAGGCCAGGACGCTGCCGTCCTGCTTGAGCGCGACCATGTGATTGGCACCCGCGGCGATGGCGGTGACGCTGCTCCCTGCCGCCGCCGGCACCGCGGGCGAGATGTGCGTCGCGTGGCTGTACCAAGCCAAGACGCTGCCGTCATCCTTGAGCGCCATGATGGTTAGGCCTCCCACGGCGATGGCGGTCACACCGCCCTGCGCTGCCACCGGCCCCGGGATAATGCCGCCAAAGCCGTGATAGGGCGCGCCCCAGGCCACGACACCTCCGCCATTTGTGAGGGCCACGGTGAAATTCGGTCCTGCCGCGATGGCGATGACATCGCTCTGTGCCGCTACCGGCACGGTGGTCTGGCCGTGATCGCTGGCACCCCAAGCCACCACGCTGCCATTTTGCTTGAGCGCCACGCTGTGACTACCTCCGGCGGCGATGGCGATGACGCCGCTCTCCGCCTCCGGCGGCACCGTGGTCTGGCCGCTAGAATTGTATCCCCAGGCCACGACACTGCCATTTTGCTTGAGCGCCAGGCTGTGGGCAGCCCCCGCGGCGATGGCGATGACACCGCCCTGCGCTTCCGCCGGTACCGTGACCGGCACGCCGTTGTTCGAGCCCCAGGCCAATACGCCGCCGTCCCGCTTGAGGGCCAGGGTGTGGGTAGCACCCGCGGTCATGGCGGTGACGCTGCTGTGGATGGCCGCAGGGCGGACGGTCTGACCATGGGAGCCGTCGCCCCAGGCCACGACGCTACCGTCCTGTTTGAGCGCCACGCTGTGATAACTCCCGGCGGTAATGGCGATGACCCCGCTCTGCGCCGCTACCGGCACCGTGCTCTGATCATGCTCATCGTCACCCCAGGCCACGACGCTGCCGTCCTGCCTGAGGGCGAGCGTGTGATAGCTTCCGGCGGCGATGGCGATGATCCCGCTCTGGGCCTCTGCCGGTACTGCGGGCGGTGCGCCGCCATAAATGCTCCAGGTCAGGACACCGCCGCTCCCCTGGAGAGCCACGGCATGACCGGTACCCGCAGCAATGGCGATGATGCCACCCTGTGCGGCTGCCGGCACCGAGGTCTCTGCATTGCCACTGGCACCCCAGGCCACGACGCTGCCGTCCTGCTTGAGGGCCATGGTGTAAGTTTCACCCGCGGCGATGGCGGTGACACCGCCTTCGGCTGCTACCGGCACCGTGGTCTGGCCGGTCCCACCGAAGCCCCAGGCCAGGACGCCGCCATTCTGCTTGAGCGCCACGGTATGGGACCCCCCTGCGGCGATGGCGGTGATGCCCTCTTGGGCCTCCACTGGCACGGTGGTCTGGCCCGATTCATTCCAGCCCCAAGCCACGACGCTGCCGTTCTGCTTGAGCGCCACCGTGTGGAGCCAGCCCGCGGCGATGGCGGTGATACCGTCCTGCGCCTCCGCCGGCACCGTGGTCTGGTCGAATTCATTGCGACCGCTGGCCATGACGCTGCCGTCCTGCCGGAGGAACACGGTGTGATAACCCCCAGCGGAGATTTTGGTGATTGGAGGAGGGGCCGCGATCTCCTCCGGCACTGAAACCTTTTGATGACCGGAAGATAGCCACTCGCCGGGTCCTGCCGCGAGGGCACCGGTCATGGTGGCCAGCCATGCGCAGGCGGCATTCGCGAAAGGACGGAGGCTCCGGCGGCCGGAGACAGCATTGCCAGCTTGCCGGGACGATCCGCGCTTGGCGGCGAAAGGGGGTTTGATCATGGATTGCCGAGGAGTGCGCCCGAATAAGATAACAAGCCGAGCGTTTGGAATCGACTACAGCATAACATAACTTGAGGAAAGCAGAATTTCGGAAGTGCCAGAACCGCCACAGGGCTTTTTATTTAAGATCCCGTGACTGTCGGAGGAGCTTGCATTTTTCTAAAAAAACCGCAATGCTGCCGCGCATCGACGCGCGAGCCCTAAAAACGCCGGCCAACCCCTATCGTCAGATCCTGCGCCGGAGCTTTCCGGAGCCGGTGCTGGCGCTTTTGATGTTTTTCACCGGCGTCTGGCTCTGGATGAACCACTTTCCGGAGGAGGAAGGACAGTACTCCGAGGACGCCTGCCGCATGGCCCTGGTCAAGATCGATCGCGACCTGCGCATGGCGGAATCCACCCAGGACTTCCCGCCGTGGGCCCGCACCGCCCTCGGCATCCACGGACTCCGGCCGACCCTCGATATCTCGGTCCGTTCCCTGGCCGAACTCGGCACGGAGAAGGTGCTCGATGTGGAAGGCGGCTATGCGCTGGCCATTCTTGACGCGATCCGCCGGGACCAGGATCCGGTCCGCGGCCCCTTCGTCGATCCGCGCCTGCCCGGTCCACCGGACCCTGCGATCATCATCAATCGCGTCGCGGAAGGCCGGGATTCCTGGTGGGACCGCCGCTACCTCGTTGCCTTTGGCAACCGCGGTGCCACCGAGATCGGCCTGAAGCCGGAGACCGCGGAGGAAGATTCCCGGAATCGCGAGCTCGTGCTCCGCGCCTGCGTTTCGCGCGGCGCGGTCTGGCTGTTCGCCCTGGTCGGATTCCTCTTCCTGCCGCGGACCCTCGCGGCTTTCGGGCGCGCCATGGTCTCCCGCACGCCGGGCTACGTCGGCCGCTGGCCGATGAGTGTCGGGCTGGGCGTCTTCCTCATGGCTTACCTGGCCTCGATCGGATTCCAACTGCTGCTGAATCTGGTCATAGCCGGTGCTTTCTCGGGGCAGCCCATCTACCTGGAGCCGCCGGTCCTGGCGGTTCTGGATGCGGCCACCCGCCTGCTCCCAGCCCTCGTCGTGCTTGGCTTCTTTTTCCGGAAGGGCGGCCACGCCATCGGCCGCCTCGGCCTCTTCGCGAAGCCGGATGTCTTTCTCATCCTCGGCACCTTCGCCCTGCTCACCGTCATCGACCACGGCCTGAAATTCGCGCTCGCCAGCCACATCCGCCCGGATCCGACCGGCGGCCTCAGCGCTGATGAAGCCGGCTGGTGGGGCCTGATCCTGGCCCTGGCCTCCGCCTGCCTGGCGGCCCCGATCGCGGAGGAAATCCTCTACCGCGGCGTCCTTTTCCGCTCGCTGGCCAACCGGATCCGCGTCCCCGCCGCAACCCTGCTCTCTGCCGCGGTGTTTGCCATGGTGCATTTCTACGACACCTACGGCCTTCTTTCCGTCGGCTTCGTGGGCGTGGCTTGCGCCCTCTGCTTCGCCGCCACCGGCAATCTCGCGACCGCCATCCTTCTGCACATTCTTTACAATTTTGCCATCAAAGTGCCGGAGTGGATCGTTTATCACGCGCCTCTCTAGCCCGCCGCCATTTCTTCCACTGGCCAAACCGGGATTTGCCCGCTATCGCCTCCAGCGCCCAAGATGAGTTCCGCGTCCTTTGAAGCCCCGACCCTGGAGGCGCTTTCCGCGCTCCTGCCCGCCTACGAGTTTACCGATTTCATTGCCCAAGGCGGCATGGGGGCGGTTTACAAGGCGCGCCAGATCGCGCTCGACCGCGATGTGGCGGTGAAGGTCCTGCCCCGCGAACTCGGGGACGACCCGGACTTCCGCCTCTCCTTCGAGACCGAGGCCAAGGCCATGGGCCGGATGAATCACCCGAACCTGATCGGCGTGTACGACTTCGGGGCCATCGACGGGATGCTCTACATCGTGATGGAGTACGTGAACGGGAAGTCGCTCTACCACTCCGCCTACAACCTGGCCGTGGAACCCGGCCAGGCCGCCGCCATCGTCAAGGCGATCTGCGACGGTCTCGCCCACGCCCACGAGAACGGCGTGATCCACCGCGACATCAAGCCCGCCAATATCCTCCTCAACGAGAAGATCATCCCGAAGATCGGGGACTTCGGGCTGGCCCGGCCCCACTGGGCGGAAGGCCCGGGCCTGATCATGGGGACCCCCGGTTACACCGCGCCGGAGATCTACGACAATCCGGAGCACTGCGACCGTCGTACGGATATCTATGCCGTCGGCGTCATCCTCTACGAATTGATCACCGGCCAGCGGCCCGAAGATGAGTCCGAGCTGCCCTCCGCGATGGTCAATTGCGACCCGCGGCTCGACGCCATCTTCAAGAAGGCCACCGATCCGGACCCGGACCGCCGCTACTCCACCGCGGATGAAATGGCGCTGGAGCTCGCGTCATGGGCCGACAAGGAACCGGAAGGCATGGCCCTGCGCACCATGCAGCGCCCGCGGTCCCGGGTCGCGCCGGTGCCGATCGCCCACACCGCCCCGCGCCGCCGCGCCGCACCCGCACCGGTCGTCGTCCAGCGCCGCAAGAAGAACGAGACCGACTGGGCGCTGCTCCAGCACATCCTGATCGTCGGGGTCGTCCTCGTGGCCGTGTATTTCCTCTGGAAGAAGATCAAGGAGGTCCAGAACGAGCGCGACAACCCGCCGCCGCCAGCCGGGGAGCAGAGTGCGGAAACGCCCGCTCCGCCGACCACGCCGCCTGCCGCTCCCAAGCCGGCTCCCGCGCCTGCGGCCCCCAAGCCGCCGGAGCCCGCGGAAATGCCCGCTCCTCCCGCCGACTCCACGCCACCAGCCTTGCCGCCCACGGACGATCCGCCACCGGCCCTGCTACCGCCATCCGAATAGGGGTGGTCCGGACCGAAAGGGGTCCTTGGAAGATCCCCGGTGGCCCTCCATCTGCTGCAAAAGCCACATTTCCCGCCTTATGTCTCGCTACAAAGCGGCGGCATTGCTTCCAATCGCCAGTGGCGGGCGCTTCTGATAAGTCGACGCCACGAGTTTTCCCATGAGTGCAGATCCCTTTGAAGCTCCCAGCATCGAACACTTGGCCGAGTTGCTCCCGGCCTACGAGTTCGAGGCCTTCATCGCCAAGGGCGGGATGGGTGCCGTGTACAAGGCGCGCCAGCGCAGCCTCGATCGCGATGTCGCCATCAAGATCCTGCCCCGCGAGTTCGGGGAGGACCCGGAATTCGTGGCCTCCTTCGAGACCGAGGCGAAGGCCATGGCCCGCCTCAACCATCCGAACCTGATCGGCGTCTACGACTATGGCGAGGTGGACGGCATGCCGTACATCGTCATGGAGTTCGTGAACGGCAAATCGCTGTTCCACTCGGCGGTCAATCTGGCGGTGGATCCGGTCCAGGCGGTCGGCATCGTCAAGGGCATCTGCGATGGTCTCGCCCACGCCCACGAAAACGGCGTCATCCACCGCGACATCAAGCCGGCCAATATTCTGCTCACGCCGCGCGCCGTGCCGAAGATCGGGGACTTCGGGCTGGCCCGGCCTGCGGATATGGATGGCTCCGGCCTGGTCATGGGCACGCCCGGCTACGTCGCGCGGGAAGTCCTCCAGCACCCGGAGAAGGCCGACCGCCGCTCCGATCTCTTTGCCTTGGGCGTCGTCCTCTACGAACTGCTGATCGGCCGCTGCCCGCCCTATGACAGCACCCCGCCGCCCTCGACGCTCTGCGGTTGCGATATCTCGCTCGACCGGATTTGCGCGAAGGCGATGAATCCGCTGGCGGATCTCCGCTACCAGACCGCGGAGGAAATGTCCGCGGATCTCGACGCTTGGTTGCGGCATTCCGCCTCGGCGCCCGGTTCCGCAGGCCCGGCCGCCCTGCCGCAGCAGTCGCCCGTCGGGCCGCGGCGGCTCGTGCCGCAGACCGCCGGCTATCGGGTCGAGCACCAGCCGTCGTCTTCTTCGGGAGCGGTCAAGGGCTTGCTGATGCTTGCCGCCGCCATCGTGGTCGTCGCGATCGGGTGGTCGAAGTATAACTCCAGCCAGCAGGCGACGGCCGATGCGATCCAGCAGGCCCAGGCGACCCAGCCGAAGGCCAAGGACGAGCCTGCCAAGGCGGTGCCAAGCCGCCCGGTCAAGCCGGATGAAAGCCCGGAGCCCGCGGAGGCGCTGGCGCCGCTCGAGTCTCTGGCCAAGCTGAAATCCGCCCTGGTCTCCGGCGCGCGCGAGCCCATGCCCGAAGGCAGCGTGGCGCTCGGCACCACGCATTTCATGGTCATCCCCACGCCGCTGGGTTGGGCGGCGGCCTCCGCGTTTGCGGCGGAGCACGGAGCCCACCTTTTCGTGGCGAAGTCGGCGGCGGATTTGGAGAAGCTCGCCGCGCTCACACCGCCTGCCGAAGGTGGCGCGGAGGCGGGGCTGTGGATCGGTGCCGGCAGTGCCGGGAAGGATCAATGGTCCTGGATCGATGGCACGCCGTGGCAGGCCGCTCTCCAACCGGAAGGGGAAGGATCTTACCTCGTGCTCGATGCCAAGGGGGCCTTGCAGGTTCGCGAGCCGGCGGATCGCTACCCCTTCGCGATCCAGTGGCGGGAGGATGGCAAGAATCCTGCGGCACTCGCCGAGATGCTCGGCCGCAGCGGAGACTCGATCGCCGCCGGAGCGCCCGTGTATCCGCCCGGCACGCTCGCCCAAGGCGGGTCCCTGGTCTTCATCGCCACCGGCCCGGCGACCTACGAGAAGGCTCTCGAGCTCGCCATGGCGGCGGGCGGCAAGCTGATATCTCCCTCCACCCGCGAGTTGGACGATTGGATTGCCACGAAACTCCCCGCCAGCGGCGGCAGCGCCGGCTACTGGCTCGGCGGGATGCGCGAGAGCGATGCCTGGCAGTGGGCAAGCGGTGCTGCCTGGGACTATACCCGCTGGAGCGATGAAGCGCAGGCCAGCGGACCCGGCGGCAGGCTGAAGGCCCTCCCGGGGCGAGGCTGGGTCAACGACTTCCCGGATAGCAGCGCCGCCGGCTTCATCATCGAATGGGCCGGTGCCGGAAAAGCCGGGCTGGACGGAAGTGATCCCTCGGTCCCGCCTCCGGTCGTCGAGGAGAAGCTGCCGCCCGCGCTGGCCGACTTGGAAGCGAAGGCCCGGCAACTCGTGGACAATCTCTCCAAGGAACGTGACAAGGCCCTGGCGGCAAATGCCAAGACCTTCCAATGGGATCTTGATACCTGGATGAAGGACCTCAGCAAGAACGAGCTCGCCGCTTGGAAACGCGATGTCGAGATGCTCAAGAAGTCGGTCGTCAACAATCGCGTCCCGGCGAAGCTCGATGCCGCTGCCGGCGGCTTCCGCATGTCCGAGCAGATGAGCAAGGTCGCCGGTTTCTGTGCCGACAAGCAGACGGCGATCGATGCCGATTTCAACACCAAGGCGGGCAAGATCCGCGACTCCTACGTCACGCGCATGAATGCCGCCGTGGCCGCGTCCCCGCCGGATGTGGCGGCAACGATCCAGCGCCGGGTCACGGCGGCGAGCGACCTGGACGCCTGGCTGGGCAGCTTCGGCGTGGAGGAAGCCAAACCCGTGGTCCTTCAGGCCGGCTTCAAGATCCTGTCCGCGACTTACGGTGCCGGCGGCAAGGATGCCGATGTGACCGAGCGCGTCCAAAAACTCCTGATCACGGAGCGCCGCGCCTTTTGGGTGAACCCCGGCGATCTGGGTGCGGATCCGAGTCCCGGCTGGAACAAAGGCCTTACGGTGAAGTACGAGGCGAACGGGACCCCGGGGCAAAAGAGCTGGGGCGAGAATGCCAAGGTCAGCCCGGAGGATTTCCTGGCCGCGGAGTAAGCGGCTGACTTGGAAAAGGCAGGGACCGCTCTCCGAGCGGTGCGGTGGATGGCGGCGGTCTGCGATGAACCGGCGTCGGAGCGAGGGTTCGGGCCTGCCCCAGCCGGACCTTTCGGAGAAAGGTTCCTGCCTCAGCGCCCTGCATTCACTCCTCCGCCAGTTCCCTAAGACTTCCCTGTTAAGTGAAGTTTACGTGAAAATTACACTTCCGTTCAAAGAAATCGCGCGCGGCGGTGTCTACTTCTCAAGCCACGCGCGAAACTTTGAATTTTTCAGAGCTACGTGGCGTTACGAAGATGCGGCATTCCTTCCAATCGCCAGAGCCGCGCTTTCTTGCTAAGACGCATCAGATTCCTCCATGAGTGCAGATTCCTTCGAAGCTCCCTCCTTTGACCTCCTCGCCGAGTTGCTTCCGGCTTACGATTTCGAGGCGTTCATCGCCCAAGGCGGCATGGGTGCCGTCTACAAGGCGCGCCAACGCAGCCTTGATCGCGATGTGGCGATCAAGATCCTGCCCCGTGAACTCGGTGAGGATCCGGAGTTCCGCCAATCGTTCGAAGTTGAGGCCAAGGCCATGGCCCGCCTCAACCATCCCAACCTCATCGGCGTCTATGACTACGGCGATGTGGATGGCATGCCCTACATTGTCATGGAGTTCGTGAATGGCAAATCGCTGTTCCACTCCGCTTATAACATGCAGGTCGATCCGATCCAGGCGGTCGGCATCGTCAAGGGCATCTGCGATGGCCTCGCCCACGCTCACGAAAACGGCGTGATTCACCGCGACATCAAGCCCGCGAACATTCTCCTCAACGAGAAGGTCGTCCCGAAGATCGGCGACTTCGGCTTGGCCCGGCCTTCCGATGAGGACGGCTCCGGGCTGATCATGGGCACGCCGGGGTATGTGGCGCCGGAAGTTTTCCATCACCCGGAGAAGGCCGACCGCCGTTCGGATCTCTTCGCCCTCGGCGTGGTGCTTTACGAACTGCTGATCGGCCGCTGTCCGCCTTTCAACAACTACCAGCCGCCCGCCTCGACCGTCTGCGGTTGCGATGTTGCCTTGGACCGGATCTGCGACAAGGCGATGCACCCGGTCGCCAGCATGCGCTACCAGAGCGCGGAAGACTTTTCCGCGGATCTCGATGCCTGGGTGCGCAAGGCCTCCGCTCCCGCCGCCGCCCAGCCGGTGGCCGGTCGTGCCGGCGGACCGCGCCGGCCTCCCCGCGCTGCGGGCAGCTACCAGAGTTCGAGCAGCCGCGACTCTTCTTCCGGCGGAGGGGTCAAGGGTTTGCTCATGCTCGCCGCCGCCATCATCATCGTCGCCATCGGCTGGTCGAAGTTCAGCAGCGCGCAGGACGACGCGACTACTCCCAAGGGCCCGGGCGGGGCCAAGGACGGCACCGCGGTGGTCTCGCCGGCCGAGACCAAGCGTCCGGACCGGGATCGGGACAAGGAGAGGGGTCTTCCCGACGCCAAGGATCCCGCCACCGTCTCCGCCGCGCCGCTCGAATCCTTGGCCAAGCTCAAGGCCGCCCTCGTCTCCGGCAAGCGCGACTCCATGCCGGAAGGCAGCGTGAAGCTTGGGGAAACCCACTTCATGGTCATCCCCACGGCGATGAGCTGGACGGCGGCCCAAGCCTTCGCCGCCAAGCACGGCGCGCAGCTCTTCGTCGCCGAAAGCGACAAGGCGCTCCAGCAGGTGGCCAGCCTGATGCCCGCGCCCGCCGAGGCCGGTGCGGAAGCCGGCCTCTGGATCGGTGCCGGCACGGTCGGCGGTCAGAGCTGGTCATGGATCGATGGCAGCTCCTGGCACCTCGACACCAAGCCGGAGGGCAAGGGGTCCTACCTGATCCTTGATGCCAAGGGCGGTCTTCAGGCCCGCGAAACCGCGGACCGTTACCCCTTCGTGATCCAGTGGCAGGCGGATGGGACCGATCCCTCCGCGCTCGCCCTCGTCCTTGCCCGGGCTGGCAAGTCGATCGAGGCCGGCACGCCCGTCCTGCCGCCCGGTACCATCGAATACGACGGCCGTCTCATTTACTTCGCCTACAGCACGAGCAGCTTCGCGAAGGCGGTCGAACTCTGCGAGGCGGCGAAAGGCCACCTCATGATCCCCGATACCGAGGAGAGGGCCAAATGGCTCGCCGAACATCTCCCGGCCGAGGACATCAAGGACGGCCTCTGGGCCGGCGGCTACCGCCAGGACGAGAAGTGGGTCTGGCTCACCGGCGAAGCCTTCGGCTACACCCGCTGGCAGGATGAAGCCCAGCCAAGCAATCATGGCGGCCTCTTGAAAGTCATTCCCGGCGGCGATTGGCTCAGCGCCTATGCCGGTGACCCGGCCTCCGGCTTCATCGTCGAATGGGATATCAGCCCCGGCGATGGTGGCGGCGGTGGTGCCGGCCATGCGGATGTCGCGGCTCCGCCGGTGGTGGCGGAACTCGAAGCCAAGGCCAAGGAGCTTCTCGAAAACCTCAACAAGGACCGCGACAAGGAGCTCGCCGCCAATGCCAAGGCTTTCGCTTGGGACATCGATGGCTGGCACAAGGACCTTAGCAAAAACGAGCAGTCCTCGTGGAACCGCGATGTCGCGATGCTCAAGGCCCTCGTGAAGGGCAACCGCGTCCCCGCCGTGGTGGATGCTTCCAGCGGCATCCGCCTTTCCCAGCGCATGTCGAAGATCAACGAGTTCTGCCTCACCAAGCAGAAGGCGATCGATGCCGCGTTCGAGGCGAAGGCCGACAAGATCCGCGCTTCCTACGCCACCCGCATGGGCGAACTCGGCAAGAAGCTCGCCGTCGATGGCGATGCCAAGGGGGCGAAGGCCGCCGAGTCCCGCGCCGCCAAAGCTGCCGCATTGAAAACCTGGCTGCCCACCATGATTGAAGGTGGGGAAGAAGTGATGAACGCTGCCGCCTCCGAGGCCACCGCGAAACCCGGTGTCCCCGGCCGCTGGGTGTGGCTGTCCACGGAGATCGTCACCGTCCGGCCCGACGGCACCGCCTTCAACGACACCCAGAAGGTCGAGGGCACTTGGAAGCCCAAGGGTTTCGGCGGAACCAATTACGAATTCTCCTGGGATGACGGCAAATGGATCGACCAGGTATCGCTCAACGAGAGTGGCATGAAGATTTCCGGCTCGAACCAGAACGGGGATAATATCTTCGCTTGGAAAATCGTCCAAGGCAGCGATCCGATCGTCGATGCTTGGGTCTGGACGCCCGCCATCTGCGTCTTCTGCGATGACCACACCGTCCGCAAAGGCAAGGACAGCGGCACTTGGGCCCTTGTTTCCAATGAGGGTGGCGAGCGCTCTTACTCGGTCAAATGGCAGTCCGGCTTCGAGGACAATGTCACGCTTGCCAAGGATCCCGACATCTTCAAGGGCACGAACAACAAAGGCGATAAAATCAGCGGCAAGCGGGTCCCGCGTTCCTGAGCCGATTTGACCCTATCGGTTCCTCATCGCCTCCGCCACCTGCGCGAAGAACGGCGAGATCACGGCCCGTGCCTCTCCTTGGATCCCGGCTTCGTCCATGGCGGCCTCCATCAGCGCCACCCAGCGGTCGCGCTGCGCATCCCCGATCTCGAAAGGGACATGCCGCATCCTCAAGCGCGGATGTCCCCGGTTCTCGATGTAAGCTTGCGTGCCGAGAAACCGGAACTGCAGGAATTCCCGCAAGCGCGTCTCCGCTCCTTCGAGGTCCGCCGCCGGATACAGCGGCCCCAGCAGATCGTCCGTCCTCACCCGCCGGTAGAAGCCTGCGACCATCTTCGCGATACCGTCCGCGCCCAGTTCCCGGGCTACGATTTCTTCCATCGATTCCACGGGCCCCTCATCGCACCGGCCCTTCGCTGGTGCAAGCTTGCCGAGTGCAAGCCTTGATCTAGGGTCGCAAACCGAATGCGCTCGCTCCTCTTCATCCTTCTCTTGCCATTGCAGCTCCCGGGGCAGCAGACCCTGTCCACGCCCCGGAGTTTCCCGAAGATCGAATCCCGCGCCGATTGGGAATTCCGCGCTACGGAGATCCGCGAGCAGATCCTCGTCAGTTGCGGGCTCTGGCCACTCCCGGAGAAGAGCCCGCTCCAAGCCACCGTCTTTGGCAAGATCGAGCGCGATGGCTACAGCGTTGAGAAGGTCCACCTTCAGCCCTACCCGGGTTTCTACCTCGGCGGCAATCTCTACCGGCCCCTCGGCAAGGGCAGCGGCCCTTTCCCAGCCATCCTCAATCCCCATGGCCATTGGGAAAACGGCCGGATGGCGGATGAGGCTGCAGGCAGCATCGCCGCCCGCTGCATCAGCTTCGCGCGCCAAGGCATGATCGCGTTTTCATACGACATGGTGGGCTACAATGACACGTCTTTCGCGAATGCCGACGCCGGCCTTCACCGTCGCTACGGCACGACGCCGGCCGACGAACTATGGGGCATCAACCTGATGGGCTTGCAGACGTGGAACAGCATCCGGGCCCTCGATTTCCTGGAGACTTTGCCCGATGCCGATCCGAAGCGGCTCGCTTGCACCGGTGAATCCGGCGGCGGCACCCAGACTTTCATTCTTGGCGCGATCGACAAGCGGCTGGCCGCGCAGATCCCGGCGGTGATGGTCAGCCATAGCATGCAGGGTGGCTGCAATTGCGAGAATGCGCCCGGCTTGCGCGTGGAATATTCGAACATGGAGATCGCGGCAGCCGCGGCACCGCGGCCGCAGCTTCTCATCGCTGCCACCGGAGATTGGACCAAGACGACGCTGGAAGTGGAAGGCCCTGCCATCGCCGGGATCTACAAGCTCTTTAACGCGGCAGACCGCTTTCAGTCGGTCCGCTTCGACTTCGGCCACAACTACAACCGGACCAGCCGAGAGGCCGCTTACAACTGGCTCGGCCACCGCTTCCTCACGGATCCCGGTTCACTCAAGGAGCAGCCTTACCAAAAAGAGCCCGACGCGGATCTCCGCGTCTTCCCCGATGGCAAGCTGCCGGCCGATGCCTTGACGATGGAGGCCTTCATCGCGGCGCGGAAGGAAGAGCGAAAGCAGCAGTGGCAGAAGCTCGTGCCGGTTGACAAGGCGGGCTTCAACAGGTTCAGGGATGTGATGCTCCCTGCTTGGAGACAGGTCCTGCAGACCGAGTGGATCCCCGAGTGGCGCGAACGCAAAGATTTCCGGGAATCGCCAGGACGAGGGCCGCAGAATCCCCGGCTACAGTCGACCGTCGTGATCAAGCTTTGCGATCAGCCCTTCCAGGTCGAGCAAAAGGAAGGAATGACCGTCGTCTCGTTTCGTATGTCTGGACCGGAGGACCCGCAGGACGAGTTCTCGGGATTTTTCACGACTTATAACCGGACGCAGTTGCAGAACCAGGTCAGGGCCTTGGTCGTGACCCTCCAAATGTACCGGGAGAATCCGGAGGTAAATCGCATCGTCCTTTTCGGAGAAGGCCGGGCCGGGATGCTTGCACTCTCCATGGCACCCATGGCGGATGCCGTGGCGGTGGATTGCCGCGGAATGGATCTGGCCCGGGACGAGGACCTGCTGGCTCCCGGCCTTTTCGCGCCGGGTCTCCGGACGATCGGGACCTTCTCCGGTGGTGCGATGCTCGCGGCCCCGAATCCGCTGCTTCTTTTTAATACCGGCGGCAAGTTTCCGACAGCCGATATCGAGGCGGGCTACCGTGCCTCGGGAGAGCCGGGGAAACTAGCTGTTCAGGAAAAGCCACTACTTGCGGACGAAGTCCTCAAATGGGCGGCAGGGCTCTGAGGGAGGATTCCCCGCGATACGGCATTTTGCTTACGCAGTTCCCGCAGACCGCGGAAACTCCGCTGGCGGACCCGGGCTTCCTCTCTACTCTCCCGCCGTGCCCGCGAAAAAGTCGTCCCCGCCGCCCGCTGCACCCGCCGTGATCCGCATCCGCGGTGCCCGCCAGCACAACCTGAAGAGCCTCGATCTCGATATCCCGCTCGGCCAGCTCACCGTCGTTACCGGGCCTTCCGGCTCGGGAAAATCGTCTTTGGCGTTCCACACCCTTTATGCCGAGGGGCAGCGCCGCTATGTGGAGACCTTCTCGCCCTATGTCCGGCAGTTCTTCGACCGCATGGACAAGCCAGTGGTCGATCACATCGACGGCATCCCGCCCGCCATCGCGATCGAGCAGAAGAACAACATCCGCACCACCCGTTCCACGGTCGGGACGCTCACGGAGATCAACGATTACCTGAAGCTTCTCTATGGCCGCGCCGCGCGCGGTTATGATCCCGATACCGGGGAGGAGATCCGCCCCGATTCCCCGGAATCCACCGCCACCTGGGCCTTCGAGAATCTTCCCGGTGAGCAAGTGCTCGTCACCTTTCCGGTCGCGATCCCGAAGGATACCAAGAGCGAGGACCTCTTTCCCTTCCTCAAGCAGCAGGGCTATCTCCGCGTCCTGATCGGCAATGAGATCCACCGCACCGACGAGCCCTCAAAATCTCAAATTCCCAATCTGAAATCTCAGATTGCGGTGATCCAGGACCGCATTCCTCTCCTTGCGGAGAACCGCAGCCGTCTCCTCGAAGCGCTCGAGCACTCCTTCACCCTCGGCAAGGGCCACGTCTCGATCTTTTTCCCATCGAAGGGCAAAAGTCCGAAGTTCGACGTCCGCCTCTTCTCGTCCACCTGGACAAACCCGAATACCGGCAATTCCCTGCGGGCGCCTTCCGCCGCGCTTTTCTCCTTCAACAATCCGCTCGGCGCCTGCCCGAAGTGCCGCGGCTTCGGCCGGGTGATCGGCCTTGATCTCGACCGCGCGGTGCCCGATCCCTCGCTGTCGATCCGGCGCGGCGTGGTCAAGCCCTTCCAAGGCGAGCGCGGCGAGGAATGCCAGCGCGACCTGCTGCGCTGCTGCAAGGAGCGGAAGATCGACATCAATACGCCTTGGGAGGATCTCGATGAGGAGACCCGCGAATGGATCTACTACGGCGACAGTAATTCCCGCAATACCACCGGCGGTTCGACCGTGGACCTGGACTCGCTGGAAGAGCTCAAGCAGTCCGGCGGCTGGTACAGGGTGAAGGGCTTCTTCGACTGGCTGGAGACGAAGGCCTACAAGATGCACGTCCGCATCTTCCTGAGCCGTTACCGCTCTTACACCACCTGCACCACCTGTCGCGGTCGCCGTCTTCAACCGGAAGCCCTTTGCTACAAGATCCATGGCAAGACCCTGCCCGACCTCTGGAGCTTCGCCATCTCCGACCTCCGCGATTGGTTCTCCGATCACCGGTCCGAGATGACGAGCGCGAAGTTCCAGCATCCGAGCGGCGCGGCCGATGCCTCGTTGGATCTGATTCTCACCGAGATCACCTCCCGTCTCTTCTATCTCAATGAAGTCGGCCTCGGTTACCTGACCCTCGATCGCCCGGCGCGCACCCTGAGCGGCGGCGAGATCGAGCGGGTGAACCTCACCACTTGCCTCGGTGCGTCGCTGACCAATACGCTGTTTGTCCTCGATGAGCCCACCGTCGGACTCCATGCGCGGGATATCCACCGCCTCGTCGGCGTGATGCACGGCCTGCGCGACAAAGGGAATACGCTCGTCGTTGTCGAGCACGAGGAAGCCGTGATGCGCGCTGCCGACCAGCTCCTCGATATCGGCCCCGCCGCCGGCCAGCACGGCGGCAGCCTGGTCTTCCAAGGGCCTGTGAACGATGGCCGCGCGCTCGAATCGAAGAAGGGCAAGCCGGCTTTGGTTGGCACGCTTCCCTGGCTCAACGGCGAGCGCTCGATTCCGATCCCGAAGAACCGCCGCAAGCCGGGCGCGCGGAAGATCGAGATCCGCGGTGCCTCGCGCCACAATCTCAAGAAGCTCGATATCGAGCTTCCGCTCGGACTCTTCGCCTGCCTTACCGGCGTCTCCGGTTCCGGCAAATCGACCCTGGCTCACGACGTCATCTACGCGAACCTCGCCCGCAAGCTGCGCAAGGACGAATCGGACCTCGATCCCGCTCCGGTGAAAGAGCTACGGGGCACGCAGTACTTGAGCGATGTCCTGCTGGTCGATCAATCGCCGCTGGCCCGCACCCCGCGCTCGACGCCGGCGGTTCTGGTCGGTGCCTTCGACCCGATCCGCCAGCTCTTCGCCAATACGGACTATGCGAAGGCCGCAAACCTCAGCACCGGTTTCTTCTCTTTCAATTCCGGCGAGGGCCGCTGCGACCGCTGCGCCGGGGCCGGCAGCGAGAAGGTGGAGATGCAGTTCCTCTCCGACCTCCACGTCACCTGCCCGGATTGCAATGGTCGCCGCTATAAGCCCTCGACGCTCGACATCCACTATCTCGGCAAGTCGATCGCGGACATCCTCGACCTCTCGATCGAGGAAACGCTTGCCTTTTACGGAGAGAAGGAAGGCCTGCCGATCGCCCACGCCAAGCGCCACGAACAAATCTGCCGCCTGCTCGAACCCTTGGCCGAAGTCGGCCTCGGTTACCTCAAGCTCGGCCAGCCGCTGAACACGCTCTCCGGCGGCGAGTCGCAGCGCCTCAAGCTCTGCCAGTTGCTGGCGGAAGCGAATTCCAAGTCCCAGGGAGCGGCTGCGAAGCTTTCCAAGCTGCTGATCCTCGACGAGCCGACCACCGGCCTGCACTTCTCGGATATCGAACGCCTGTTAGGCGTGTTCCAGCGCCTCGTCGAAGCTGGTCAAAGCCTGCTGGTGATCGAGCACAACCTCGATGTCATCAAGTGCGCCGACTGGATCATCGATCTTGGCCCGGAGGCCGGGACGAAGGGTGGTCAGCTCGTCGGGGAGGGCACGCCCGAGCATATCGCCAGCCTCGGCACGGAGACCGCGCGCTTCCTGCAGCCCTACCTGATGGGTGCAGTAGCCCGCAATACCCGCCTCAGGGAGGAAGCGGTGATTCCACGGCTGATCCCGAAGCCCAGCAACATGATCTCCCTCCGCGGGGGCCGGGAGCACAACCTGAAGAACATCTCGATCGACATCCCGCGCGATCAATTCGTGGTCGTCTCGGGCCTGAGCGGCTCGGGCAAGTCGACGCTCGCCTTCGATATCCTCTTTGCGGAAGGCCAGCGCCGCTTCCTTGACTCGATGTCCGCCTACGCGCGGCAATTCGCCGAGCAATTGGAGAAACCTGAACTCGACTCGCTCTCCGGCTTGCCGCCCACGGTGGCGATCGAGCAACGTGTCTCGCAGGGCGGGATGAAATCGACGGTCGCGACCGTGACCGAAGTCTGGAACTTCGTGCGCCTCTTCTATGCGAAGCTCGGCACCCGCTACTGCCCGGATTGCAATATACCGGTGGAGAAGCAATCGGTCGCAGCGATCGAGAAGAGCATCCGCGATCTTCTCAAGAAGGGCCCGGTCTCGATCCTCGCGCCGGTCATCAAGAGCCGGAAGGGCTACCACACGGAAGTCGCCGAGTGGGCGCTGAAACAGGGATTTACGAGACTTCTAGTAGACAAGCAGTTCCGCAACGCGGAGGGGTTCACGCGGCTGGAGCGGTTCAAGGAGCACGATATCGACGTCGTGGTCTCTGAGATTTCAGATCTTAAATCCCAGATTCTCAAGGACCCGAAGAAAGGGGAATATTCCCTGGCTACCGCCGTTCCGCGCGCCCTCGATATCGGCAAGGGAACGCTGAAGCTTTTCACGCCGGACAAGAAATTCGTGCTGCTGTCCAGCGAGGCGAGCTGTCCGAGCTGCCACCGTTCCTTTGAGGAGCTCGACCCGCGCCTGTTCTCCTTTAACTCGCCACACGGCTGGTGCGAGGAGTGCCGCGGCCACGGCATGGTGCCGAAGCACCGGCACCACCTGGATACCTCACGCTACGAATCCGTGCTCGAGGCGGAGATGGATGAGGACCGCAAGATCGAGCGGATGGAGGATGAAGAACTTGTCGAATGCCCCGCTTGCCACGGGGCTCGTCTCAATCCCGAGGGCCGTGCCGTTCGTTTCCAAGGCGTCCCGCTCGCCGACCTGGCGCGGCTGCCGGTCGAGCATGCCTCGGATCATTTCGCGAAGATCAAGATCTCCGGCAACCGCGAAACCCTGATCGCCCGGGACATCCTGCCGGAGATCCGACAGCGGCTGTCCTTCTTGCAGGAGGTCGGGCTCGGCTATCTCCAGCTCGACCGCTCGGCGCGCACGCTCAGCGGCGGCGAAAGCCAACGCATCCGCCTGGCCGCGCAACTCGGCAGCAACTTGCGCGGTGTCTTGTATGTGCTGGATGAGCCGACCATCGGTCTTCACCCCCGCGACAACGCCGCCTTGCTAGAGACGCTGGTGGCGCTGCGCGACCGGGGCAACAGCCTGATCGTGGTCGAGCACGATGAAGACACCATTGCCCGCGCGGATCACCTGATCGACTTGGGCCCGGGAGCGGGGAGACTCGGCGGGCAGATCGTCTATCAGGGTCCGCCGCCGCAAGTGCCAAGTGAGAAGGATCAAGTGCCAAAGAAAGGCAAGAAGGCAGCCGTGACTTCGACCTTCGATCTGGAGGCATCGCCGACCTACCGCGCGCTCTCGCACCCGATCGTCCACCCGACGCGTGGCAGCCGTCGCAGCGTGCCGAAAAATCATCCGCTGCTGAAGGTGGAAGGCTGCCGTGCGAACAATCTCAAGTTCATCGATGTCGCCATTCCGCTGGGCCGCTTGACCGTGCTGACCGGAATTTCGGGATCCGGGAAATCCACGCTGATGCACTCCTGCGTGGCCGATGCGGCGCGGGCCAAGGCGGCGAACTCGAAGGCACCGAAGAATGCGGTTCGCAAGTGGCGCTCGGCATCGGGCTTCGAGAAACTGCAGTCCATCTACGAGGTGGACCAGTCGCCGATCGGCAAGACCTCGCGCTCTTGCCCGGCGACTTACGTCAAGGTCTTCGACGACATCCGCAAGCTCTTCGCGCAGCTCCCGGACTCCCGTGTGCGCGGCTACGAGGCCTCGCGCTTCTCCTTCAATACCGGCGATGGCCGCTGCGCGATCTGCGAAGGAAATGGCCGGGTGAAGCTGGAGATGGATTTCCTGCCCAGCACCTGGGTGCCCTGCGAGGCATGCAACGAAATGCGCTACGACCCCGCGACGCTCGAGGTACGCTTCCGCGAGAAGAACATCGGCGAGGTGCTGCGCATGACCATCGAGCAGGCGGCGGAGTTCTTCGAATCGCAGCCGCGGATCGCCGCGCCGCTGAAGCTCCTCGCGGATACCGGGCTCGGCTATCTCCAGCTCGGCCAGCCCTCGCCCACGCTCAGCGGTGGCGAGGCGCAGCGGATCAAGCTGGTCACCGAACTGACCAAGGGCCGGGTCTCCGCGAAGAATCTCAAGACCCTCAGCCGCTCGAACCTCTATCTGATCGAGGAGCCTACCGTGGGCCTGCACCTAGAAGACGTGAAGCGGCTCATCGACGTGCTGCATCGTCTGGTCGACGAGGGTCACACGGTGATCGTCATCGAGCACCACATGGCCGTGGCTGCGGAGGCCGATTGGATTCTCGATCTCGGCCCTGAGGCCGGGGATCAAGGCGGCACGATTATCGCGCAGGGCCCGCCGGAGACGGTGGCGAAGTCGAAGAAGTCGAGGACCGCGCCGTTCTTGGCGAGTGCGCTGCGGATTCACGCGAAATGACGCGGTTCTGACGCGTCAGCGCCTGGGAGCGCGGAGGCACTGTCCCGCAGAAGCGGGCTAGTCGACGCTACCGACGCTACATATCGCGGGCTGGTTGTGGAGGACACCGTGCTTGGCTGCCGATCCTCGCGTGCCCACGGCGGCGAGGGACCGTTCTGCGGGCCGGTGGCTCCGCGCTCCCAGGGGAAGAGCCGTCCGTGAAGCATCACGGAAATGTCGGTAAGGGGGAGCGCAGGCTGCCGCGGCTGTCGAATCCTGCATCAAAAAAAAGCCGCGGGAGGCCTGGGCCTCCCGCGGCGGATGGTGAATAGGGGAGCCAGCTGCGGTCAACCGTTAGACCGGTTCCTTCCGCGCTGCTGCTGCTGGGACTGCCGTTGGGGTGCGGATCGCGGCTGGGGTCTTGCCTGTTGACGTTGTGGTGCGGCCTGGCGTTGTGGTTGAGGCTTGGCCTGAGGTCTTGCTTGCTGACGTTGGGGTTGAACCTGACGCTGCGGTTGGGCCTGGCGTTGAGGCTGCGGCCTCGCCTGTTGGCGCTGCGGTTGGGCTTGGCGCTGAGGCTGCGGTCTTGCTTGTTGGCGCTGCGGTTGGGCTTGGCGCTGAGGCTGCGGCCTTACCTGTTGGCGCTGCGGTTGGACCTGGCGTTGCGGCTGTGGCCTTGCCTGTTGGCGCTGCGGTTGGACCTGGCGTTGCGGCTGCGGCCTTGCCTGTTGGCGCTGCGGTTGGACCTGACGCTGCGGCTGTGGCCTTGCCTGTTGGCGCTGCGGTTGGGCCTGGCGTTGCGGCTGTGGCCTTGCCTGTTGGCGCTGAGGCTGGGCCTGGCGCTGTGCTTGGCCTTCGCGCCCAGGGGCGACTTGGGGTGTGCGTTGCGGCGTCGCTTTGCCCGCGCCGGGTTGGACCCGATCGCGGTTCACTTGCGGGACGGCGCGGTTGGCGTTGCCACCGCGGCCACGGCCTTCGGCGAGGGCGTTGCGACCGGCATTGGGGCGTACCACCGCGTCGGGGCGGACTTGGGTACCGCGTGCTTGCGGACGACGTGGCGGAGCTTGGTTCTGCGCGAACTTCTCGGCTTGGCGGCCGACCACCGGCGAGCGGCGGAGCTGCTGGCGAACCACGTTCGTGCGGCCCTCCCCACGAGTGGCATTGTTATTGTCCGGACGAACCGCGGGCCGCCTTTCAAGCTGGCGGCGCTGTTGCGTGAAGTCCCGCATTTCCTGACGCTGTGCGACGATCTGCGCGCGGCGGTTCTGATCCAGCGGGCGGAAGCGTTCGCCACCCACCGGGTTTTTGGCAAAGCCGTTCAGCGAACTCGCGAAGAGCCGGCTGCGGCTACGGTCGTCGTTGCTAAAGCGGTCATTGCGGAAGTCGCGCATCGCCGCCCACGTGTGAAGCGGCCGTGCACCCTCGTTGTCGCGGAAGAAGTTGAAGCGATCGCGGAAGCGATTGTTCCAGCCGTGGTCGTGACGGTGGTTCCAGCGGTTGTGCGCCCAGATCGGGTCGTAGCAACCACGACGGCCATGCCACGCGTAAGACGGGTAGAAGCCGAGACCGCCGTAGCGGGGCGCGTAGTAGTCCCCGAAGTAGTAGTGGCCGGAGCGCGGGCGGATCCAGCAGTGGTTGTTGAAGACGCCCAAGCTCACCACGACACTAGGAGTGTAGTAGTAGCCGGGATCGCTCCACAACGGACGGCGGTAGTAGACCGGGGCGAAGAGCACCCCGCGATTCTCAATGGCGTAGTCCCAGTAGCCATCCACGTAGGAATAGCCGCGGGGCGACCAGCACCAGCGCGAGGGCACCCAGGTCCAGTCGGGGCGCAGGGGAGTATAATAGCCGGGGCTCCACACGTAGCGGGTCTCGGCGTAGCGCCAGTTGCCGGGGATCCAAGTCGAGTCTTCATCGGGCGCCTCGATATTCGGGCCGGCGTCCACCGACGCGGGCGGGGCTTCTTCGACGTAATCCACCTGGGTATTTTCCGAGTCCGCCCAGTAGCCGGAGGTCCATTGCCAACGGCCGTCATTCAGATCGCTCCAATAGCCAGGGACCCACTGTCGGCCGGGCGGGATGTTCCGCCACACGCCGCTGATCCAGAGGAAATCGGTGGTATCATCATCCCATGCCCAATAGCCCGAGATCCAAGTGACGTTGTCGCCTTCAAGCTGTTGCTCGGGCGGCAGCTCTTCGATCGGCGAGGGCACGGCTTTGGTGACGATGAAGCCGGGCTCCGGCCGCTCGCTCACTGCCTCGGCAAAGGCCTCGTGCACCGGACCGCGGGTGAGGATCTGCATGTCCTCCTCCTTCGGCTGGACGGCCTCAGTCTCAAGCGCATGAGCGGTCGTGAAGGGATGAAAGTTGGGACTCGCAGCGGCAAGCACGGCCGCCACCCCAAGTATGGAGAAGTATTTGGTTTTCATTTCGGTTCCTCCTTGGTTCAGAAAGTGTCGATATCCGGGAGACGCACCCCGCGGGTGATTTATTCAATCGCATGTTTGCTGCCAAACTCGCCTCTTGCCATGGGTGGCTGAGGCTCAAAGGGATCGCGCTTTCGGCGAAAGTTGATTTGAAACAGCTCACCCAGCCGTCTTGCACGGAAGCTCATTGCTCCTTGCACGACATTCGTCCCAAACTGCTGCCATGCAGGTCGAAAAAGTGAAGTACGTGCTCTGGGCCGCCGACTACCAGCGCTGCCTCCGTTTTTACGAGGCCCTCTTCGGCGGAAAGATCAGCTTCCAGTCCGAAGTTTGGAGCGAAATCGTCATCGCCGGGGCGACCATCGGAGTTCACGGCGGCGGCGAAGGGAAGCGCACCTGGACCGGTCTTTCCTTCCAGCTCGACGACCTCCGCGAAGGAATCGCGCGGCTCGCCGATTGCGGTGGCATGCTGGCCAGCGAACCCAACGATACCCCGGAAGATCCGCTTCACCTCGCGATGTGCATCGACCCCGAGGGCAATGAATTCATGATGACCCAGCGGCGCGGCTGAAGCCATCGGGAATGCGCTCGAGCAATCCATCGCCGAAGACCTGCTGCAACCCCAATTCCTCCAGATGGACGTAGCCGAGATGACAACCGCAGATCACCTTGGAACAAGGCCGCGGGGCCAAGCGTGATGGGAAGTCCGGATCGTGGATATTCCCGATGGGCGTCTCTATAAAATGACAGCGCCGGGCGACGCCGTCCCCATCCACGGTGAAGCTGGTGTGGCCAGCGCTACAGGCTTTGCCCCGGCTGGCATGCTGCCGCAGATTGATCGGGAACAGCGGGTCGATGGCGGAGAGAAAATCGATGTGCTCCTGGCCGTAGTATCGCGGCTTCCCTTTCAGGGCGTTGACCCAGAGATAGGTATCCTCGGGCAGCAGCGAGCGCAGTTCTTCAATCACCGGCAAGTGTTCCTTCACCCCGACCGCTCCCACGCTATGACGGATGCCGAGAGCCCGGAGGCGGTGGATCTTCGCCGCGAATTTGGCGGCGCTCGTTTCGGTCGGATGAAAGGTGCACCACAGCGCGACCGTCCCGCGTTCCGCCGCGCCTAGCCAATCGAGCTGGCACGCCAGGTTGGTCTGGATGGCCACGCGCCGCACGTGGGGCATCTCGCCGAGCCGCAGCAGGGCTTCACGATAGGCCCGGTGAATCAGGGCCTCGCCCCAGGGAGTGAAGAGCACACCGAACTCGCGCGGAGCCTGCGCCTCCACCCATTCCACGAAGCGACCCAGCTTCAGCACATCCTCGCGGAGTTCGGCCGGCGTGTTGCGTTTCTTCGCGAAGGGACAGTAGCGGCAGCCGTAGTTGCAGCTGGAGAGCGGCCCGCGGTACAGGATGTTCCAGCGCGCGTTCATTTCATGCGAGTTCGTATTCCGCCATCCGTGCTTCCACCTCGGCGGAGTAGAGCCAAGGCCCGATGGTATCCGCGCGTTCCATTCCGGCCAAGGTGAGGCGCAGCTTGCCGTGCCCGCGGACTACGAGCCCGGAATCTAACAAATCGCCAAGCTCCGGGAAATCCTCGCTCCAGGTCTGGCCGCACCAGGCCGCATAGTCGGCCTCGTCCAAGCCATCCGCCCGCAGCAGCGACTTGAGAATGTAGCGCCGCTTCTGCTCCGCCGCGGTGAGCTCGTAGCCATACCACGCGAAGGAATGGTGATCCGCGGGCCGCGCCACGAAATCGTCGAGGATCGCCTGAATCCCCACGCGACCTACGGCGTATTCCGTACAATAGTGAACCTTGCTCGTATAGGAGCGGGCACCGGCCCCGAGCCCCACCATGCCATCCTCCTGGCAGCAGTATGAGGCACCGCCGTCCCCCTCGTTGGGGCAGCTTTCGTGGCGGAAGAGCCGCAGCGAAATCTGCCGGTAGCCCCGCTTCAGAAGGAAATCCCGCCCCGCGCGGAAAAGCTGCAGGCGGATGTCAGAGGGATCGCGGCCCTTCCGCCCCAGGCCGGTCAGCGGACGGACGTAGAGCGGATAGAGAAACAGCTCTTGCGGCCCGTACTCCAGCGCCGCTGCCAGCGAGCAAAGCCAACTTGCCACCGTCTGCCCATCCATCCCGTAGATCAGATCAATATTCATCACCGGGAAGCCCGCCTTCGCCAGCCGGTCCAGCGCGGCATGCAGCACCGCCGGCTTCTGCGGCCGGCCGAGCGTGCGCGTCTCGCTCTCGATGAAGCTCTGCACGCCGATGCTCGCCCGCGTCACCCCTTCCTCGCGCAGTTGCGCCAGCTTCTCCGTCTCCGCCGTTGCAGGCGAAAGTTCGCAGGAAAGCGGGATGCCCTTCTCCAGACCCGCATGCCGCCGCAGGATCGAGAAGACCCGCGCCATCTCGGCCGTTGTTAGAAAGGTCGGCGTTCCTCCGCCGATCGCCGCCCGCGCATGACGGTGCGCTCCGAGCGCCTCTCCCACCGCCTCCGCCTGCCGCTCGACGGCATCGAGATATCGGCCGACCCGTCCCTCCTGTGGGTTGACCGTGGTGAAGAGATTGCAGAAGCCGCAGCGCATCTCGCAGAAGGGCAGGTGCAGGTAGAGGAAGAGCGATTGCTTGTCCTCGCCCGCCCACAGCTCGCGCAAGGGATGGGGCTTATCAAAATGCCGGTAGGCCGTCTTGTGGGGATACGCGTAGGTGTAACCTTGGAAGGGATCTTCCAGCAGGCGCTCGCGCAGGGTGGGAACGGCAGTCATGGGCTCGCGATGATTGTGGCTGCGTAGGGCACCGTGTAAACCGCCGGATGTCCGATCCGGTGGCCCGTGAAGCCGTCCTCTCCATACAGCGTGCCGTGATCGGAGAAGGCCAGCAGGTGAGCGGGCGCGCGCCTTTTTTGCAAGGCCTCCGTCAGTGTCGGCAGGCAGGCATCGACATGCCGCAGCGCCGCGGCATGCGTCTGCAGATCGTCGTCCTTCTTTTCCGGCAGATAGTGCCGGTTCGGCCGGTGGATCGCGCTGAGGTTGATGAAAAGGAAGACCCGCTCGTCGCGGGGAATCTCCGTCAGCCGTCGCGCCGCCAGCTCGAATTGCCGCTCCGCGGAGTCGTGCGAAGTCACGCCGGTTTCCCGCGACCAATGGCTCTCTTGGAAGTAGCCCGGCAGCACCCGGCTGAGCGGTGTCTTCTTGTTGAAAAATCCCACCCCACCGATGCACAGCGTGTGATAGCCCGCGCCCGCCAGCCCGGACACGATGTCGGGGCCCTTGAAGACCGCGGTGTCCGGCCCCGCGCTCTTGCTGCCGCCGAAACGGGTCGCGAACAGCCGCTCTTGATCGGCAGCCGGGTCCGCCGGCGTCGGCAGGAAGCCTGCGAAGAATGCCTGATGCGCGGGGTAGGTGAAGCTCGCGGGCGAATGCCGCTTCTCCCAGCCACCGGGGAAGAGCCGCGCGAAATTCGCAGTCTCTCCCGCGTTCATCCGCTCGGCCGCCACATCGTAGCGCAGCGAATCCAGCACGATCCAGACGAGATCGTGGCTGCCGACGATGTTGTTCATGTTCATCTGCGTACTTCGATTTCGAGAAAGCGCATCACCTCGCGCAGCGGGTGGATGACAGGTTCCGCGTTTTCGGAAGCGCGGCCAGGTCGGATCAGTTGGCAGCATTGCATGCCTGCCGCTTGTGCCCCGCGGATGTCGCGCTCCAGATTGTCGCCGATGAACAGGATCTCCCCTGCCGGTAATCCGAGACAATCGGCGAGAGCTTCAAAGCATCGCCGATCAGGCTTGGCCACTCCCAAAGTGCCGGAGAAGAGAAGGCGCTCTCTCCCGAAGAAAGGAGCAGCACCACAGGCCCGCAATTTCGCCATCTGGAAAGCGGCGCTGCCGTTGCTCAGCAGTGCGAGCGGAATACCGCGTGCCTTCAGAAGTTCGAGCGTTTCCAGAACCGCGGGATCCGGCATGATATGACGCGGCAGATCGTGTCGAAATCGTTTCCCGACCTCCCGCGCCTCGCCACCCGTCGCAGGAAATCGCTCCGCGAGCCAAGCATGGAAGTCCCGTCGCGGCGCATGTCCATCCCCGTCGTGTTCAAGGACTTCGTTGATCTCCGCGTCATCCAATGGTGCGCCCCGCCAGTGCTCTAACACGCGCTGCAGCGCCGTCCGCCGGTCGAACAAGGTATCATCCAGATCGAACGCCACCGCCTTTGCCGGCCGGGTTATGGGAGAAAAGATTGCCACCGTGCGGGGGAAGAGCTAGCAGCATCGCTCAAAGCTCACACGAACTTTCCCGATGATCGAGGACCACATGACCCAATGGTTCGGCCTGCCGGTCGAAGAATACGCGCCGGGTGCCGGCTACGACAAGGTGGTCCACCGCTTGGGCTTCACCTACGACGACGAATCGTTCACGCCGCAGGTGCTTGCCGACTATCTGGATGACCCGCGCGCGGCCTCGCTGGTGGCGATCATTCTCGGCGCGCCCGGCGAGAGCGGTGAGACCTTCGACGAAGTCATCAAGATCCTCGTCGAGCGTGCGCCGAAGCTCGGCAACCTGCGCGGGATCTTCCTCGGAGATGTCACGCAGGAGGAGTGCGAGATCTCGTGGATCGAGCAGGGCGATGTCGGCCTCATCCTGGCCGCCTATCCGAAGCTGGAGGAGTTCCGCGTGCGCGGCGGTTCTTCACTGGTTCTCACTCCCTGCGCGCATCCCGCCCTCAAGCGCCTCTACATCGAAACGGGCGGCTTGCCATCCGCGGTTCTGCACGGCATCGCCGCCTGCAGCTTTCCGGAACTCGAACATCTTGAACTTTGGCTTGGTGACAGCAACTACGGTTGGGACGGCACGATTGCCGATGTGAAGCCCTTGTTAGGGCTCGGCCTCTTCCCGAAGCTGAAATCGCTCGCGCTGAAGAACAGCGAGATCCAGGACGACATCGCCGAGGCCATGGCCAGCGCCGCGATCGTCGGCCAGTTGGAGTATCTGGACATGTCCGATGGCACCATGAGCGACGTAGGCGCGGAGCATCTCCTCGCCAGCGAATCGATTCGCGGCCTCTCCGGCTTGGACCTCCACCGCAATTACCTCACGGACGCCACGATCCCGCGTCTCAAGGAACTTTGCTACCGCGTCGATGTCAGCGCGCAGGAAACGGGAGATGAGGACGACCGCTACGTCGCTGTCGGCGAATGAGCACTGGCAGGGCTGCCGACCGCTTCGCCCTGATCGCGAATCCCGGTAGTGCCCGTGCTCTCGGCTTTGCTGCCGCGTGTCATTCCCACGGCTTTCCGGAGCCCGTTCTTGTTCCGTGGGAGGAAGTGCTGTCGCCGGGCTTCGATCCGCGGAAGCGGCTTGCCGGTGCCACGGCACTCCGGCTCGAAACCCCCGCCGGCCATCCCCAGGTCGAGCGCTTGATCCTTGCCCGCGGAGCCCGCCCGCCGTTGGCCCATCACCACTACCACGAGCCGCATCGCACCTACCTTTCCCCAGAGGAATGCCTCGCGCTCCCCGATGACGCGGGCGAACTCCGTTGCCAGCACCAGTGGTACCACGGCTTTCATGGCATTCAGGAGGAGATCTCCGCTTGGACCCGCGAGCTCGGGCTTCGCGTGATGAACGATCCCGCCGATATCGCGAAGCTCTTCGACAAGCTTCAGACGCGCGAGATCCTCGAAGCGTCGGATGTGCCGCTGGCCCCGGGAGCTTGGCATTGCATGGGCTTCGAGCACCTCCGCGTGAAGATGGATGCTTACCGTTGGGATCGCGTCTTCCTCAAGCCGCGTCATGGTTCTTCCGCTGCGGGGGTGATGGCGATTTCGCGCACTTCAGGCAATCGCTGGCAGGCCGTGACCTCGGCCCGGCTCGAAATTTCGGGTGGTGTGCAGCGGATCTGGAATTCCAAGCGCCCCCTGCGCCTCTCCAGCCTCGATGACATCCGCGCCACCGTGAACGCGGTCTGCCAGCAGAACGCCACCCTCGAACGCTGGTTTCCAAAGGCGACCTTGGACGGCAGGCCCTTCGACCTCCGGATCGTGGTAATCGCCGGACAAGCCGCTCACATCGCCGTGCGCACCAGTTCCTCCCCGATCACGAATCTCCATCTCCGCAATCAGCGCGGCGATCTCCAGCAAGTGATCGCCAAGCTCGGTCCCACCGCTTGGGCCCAGGCGCTCGCCACTGCGGAAGCCGCCGCCGCATGCTTCCCCAGCTGCCACTACTGCGGCGTGGACCTCATGATCGGTGCCCGCAGCCACCGCAGCGTCGTCGCGGAGGTCAATGCCTTCGGCGATCACCTGCACCGTGAGCAGTGGCAGGACATGGACCCCTGGGAAGCCGAACTCGCACTCTGGGCATCTGCCGGATAGTCCCCCATCCCAAGAAGGGACATATTTAGGAATGCTTGAAGATGGTAAATCTTACGTAGGGGCGCAGCCCTTTCTGGAGTCGGCCATCGAGGGGAAAGCGCGGAGGCGCTGGAGGCGGTGAAGCGGGTTTGGGGGGAGAGAGATGCGAGGGGGGGCTAAAATTTGTGTTGCATTTGAACGGAATCCGTTCATCGTTGCTTCGTTCCCCGCGATCGACTCAGGCGAAAAGCCGACAAGATTTCGGAGAACAAACGGTGTCCCGGTGTAAGCCCCATAGACGCAGATGAAATGGACAACAACTGCACTGTGATTCCTCCCCCATCAAAAAACCGAACTGTACGGCAGGTGCCGAGCGCAGTTCAAGGCGACAAAATACTCAATCACCTAAACTCTCACATCGCTTTCTGCAGTGCGATCGGAGCTAGGCAACTACGTGATGCAATGAAACAGATCATTGATCCCCAGGTTGTCCCTGCTTCCGGTCTTCCGGACGTCACGTTCGGAAAGATCGAAACATGGGCAAGAAACTGAGCGACTACGAAGCAAAATACGAGATTGTGAAGGTCACCTTGGCAAAGATGCCGGTGGTGACGAAGACGGGTAGCCTGCACCTCGCGGGCTACACGATAGCGGTCCCAGTGATGTGCTGGGCCAAGGCCCCGCCGTGGATCATTGTCATGTTCACGGGCGTGTGGCTCGTGAAAGCTTTGATCATCTATTATGATGTCAGGAAAATCGGCACCCGCGCAAGAGCGCGAGACCGTCCGCGTGAACCTCGAGGTTCCGCCGGAGGTTCGGGATAATATGAAGGCTCTTCAAAAGAAGAGCAAAGCGGCCTCGCTTGCCGAGGTCTTCAAGCGAGCGTTGGCCCTCTATGAGATGGTCATCGATCACACGAAGGCCGGAGGGAAAATCGTGTTCGAGTCGAAGGACGGAGAGCGCGAGGTTCTGAAGCTGCTTTGATTTTTGGCGGGCCGTCCTATGAGGGCGGCCCGCTTCAATGCTGCCAATCGCGGGACTGAGGGTTGGACTTGGTGTGAAGCCATGTTCTATATCAGGGATGGATTCTGCGAAGCTGCTGGGGGTGGTTTATGGCGCTCGTGAAGGCCGAGGCGTCGCTGGCCCTGTGAAAGGGGGCGGGTGTTTCCGGATTGCGCGCCTGAGGCTCGAAACCACCAGTCCCGACAGTCCCAGTTTTGAAGGAGAAGCCCCCACCCGGTCTTCTGAGCGGACGAAGCACAAGAGCGGCAATCAATCCGGTTTCGAGGCTGCTCACACTGGACTGCCGCGGCGAGTGGTGAGTCAGTCGCGCAGGCTTGGTCCGCTCGCAGGATCGGGGGAGCTAAAGCTACTTCACCGCAAGCAAGCTGATCCGCTGCCAGGACCAGCGGATCGGGCCGTCATCCGTTTGGAGCGCCATGGCCTCCCGCACATGGGGACTTGCGCCGCGGATCAGGTCCTGCACCTTCTGCCGATTTTCCGGGGAAGTCGCCGCCGCGTCGAAATATTCCAGATTCGGCTGCGCCATCGGCTGGAGTTCGGCATGCAGCAGGTCGAAGCCCGCTTCACGGATGATCCGCGACCAGGTAGGCCGATCGAGCAACCGCCCGTGCGAGGGATCTCTCAGCTTCTCGATCTGGTGCAGCCACTCCGCCGTCTCGGGATCCTCGTCCGGCAGGCTGCCGTCGATCACCATCAGGTAGCCGCCCTTCTCCAGAACGCGATGGCATTCACGGACAAATCCCGCCACGTCGCTGAAATGGTGCGGAGCCACCCGGCAGGAGACCAAGCGGAACGAGGCGTCGGGGAAGGGGATCTCCTCTGCCGGGAACAGGGCGGTCTCGGTCTGGAAGCCTTCCGCCGCCAGCAGTCGCGCGGCATTTTCCAGCATCGCCGGGGCCAGATCGCCCAGCACCGGCTGGTAACCCGCCTTGGCGAGGGCCAGTGCGGTGTGGCCGCCGCCGGTTGCGACGTCCAGCACGCGGCCATGGCGTTCCGGTAGCGGGATCCGGTCGAGCAGGGCGGAGACGTCGCGGGTGTCCGCCAGAATGTGCTGTTTGCCGTAGTTGGCGGCCTGCCGGTCGAATTGGGCCGCGGACCGCTGCTGCTGGGAATCGAGCGCCATAACGGCGGGACACTGCTCCCCGCCGGGTCGCCGCGCAAGTTGCCTTCCGCCACCCCCACCGAAGTGGTAGCCGAAACGAGCTTTACCCAATCCCCCAATCCCCCAATCTCCAATTTCCTTCCCACTCTTCCCCCTTGATGCGGCGCGCTGCTTCCGCTGGCATGGGGATCCGCCCATGGTCTCTCTCCCGGAAAATGAATCCTCTGCCCCCGCGGCAGTCCGCCGCGTGCTCGTGCTCGGTGGCGGCAGCGCGGGTCTCCTTGCCGCGCTCACGCTCAAGCGGCTTCATCCGCTGCTGGAGGTGTCGCTCGTCTACAGCTCGGAGATCGGCGTGATCGGGGTAGGGGAGGGGACCACGGCGGTATTTCCCGCGCATCTCTTCGAGACCCTCGGCATCTCCAAGGAAGAATTCTATGCCGGGGCCCAGCCGACCTGGAAGCAGGGCATCCGCTTCCTGTGGGGCCCGCGGGAGGAGTTCTTCTACGACTTCGAATTCCAGTACGACCAGCGCTTCGAGGGCTTGCCGAAGGCCAACGGTTTCTATGCCGCCTCGGATTGCCGCGATCTCTCGCAGGCCGGCGCGCTGATGGCGCGCAGCAGGGCCTTCACCACCGGCCCGCTGGGCAGGCCGGTGATCAAGGGCCAATACGCCTTCCACATCGAGAACCACCGGCTCGTCTCCTGCCTGGAGGGGATCGCCCGGCGCTCGGGTATCATCATGGAGGATGATACCTTGGACCGCGCCGAGACCGCCGATGGCAAGGTCACCGCGCTGCATTTCAAGAGCGGCGCGACGCGCACGGCCGATCTCTATGTCGATGCCTCCGGCTTCCGCGCCGAGCTGATCGGCAAGGCCCTCAACGAATCCTTCAAAAGTTTTTCCGACGCGCTCTTCTGCGATCGCGCGGTCATCGGCGGCTGGCAACGCACGGACGAACCGATCGAGCCCTACACTACCGCCGAGACCATGGATCACGGCTGGTGCTGGCAGATCGAGCACGAGACCGTCATCAACCGCGGCTACGTCTACTCCAGCAAGTTCGTCTCCGACGAGGAAGCCCAGGCCGAGCTGCTGGCGAAGAACCCGAAAATCTCGACCGAACCGCGCGTGGTGAAATTCCGCAGCGGCCGCTACGAACGGAGCTGGGTGGGGAATGTGGTCGCGGTCGGCAATGCCTCCGGCTTCGTCGAACCGTTGGAAGCCACCGCACTGGCGCAGGTCATCTACGAATCCCGCTGGCTCGCGGAATCGCTGCGCCAGACCGGTCTCCGGCCGGATGAAACGATGATCGCGGGCTTCAACAGCATCGTCGCGATCGCATGGGACGAGATCCGCGACTTCCTCGCCTATCACTACAAGTTCAACACCCGCCGCGATACGCCCTTCTGGCAGCACTGCCGCGCGGCGACCAGCCTTGGCAATTACGCCGATCTCCACGCCCTCTATGAGGAAGTGGGCCCGAACCCGATGCTGCTGATCCAGGCGCTCCCCGCGCGGCCGAATATTTACGGCGTGGAAGGCTTCCTCGCCATGCTGGTCGGCATGCAGGTCCCGCACCGCTCCCAGTATCAGCCCTCGCCGGAAGAATTCGCCGTCTTCCAGCGCCACCGCGACAAGCTCGCCGGACAGGCGAAGGGCGGCGTGAACGTGCGCCAGGCGCTCGATGCGATCCGCCGTCCTTCCTGGCAATGGACCTGAACCTCTCTTTCTCATGAATCCCTCTCCCGTCCGCCAGGTCGTCGTCGTCGGCTCCGGCACCGATGCCCTGCTCGTCGCCGCCACCCTCAAGCGCCAGCTCCCCGGTCTCGGCGTCACCCTGCTCCGCGATCCGGATGCTCCGGCCCCCGATCCCGCCGGTGAAAGCACGACCCCAGCCGTCATCCAGCAGCTCTGCACGGTGCTCGGCCTCCAGGGATCGGACATCCATCTCCACGCCCGTCCGGTTTGGACTCTCGGCTACAAATGCCTGTGGGGTGCCCGCGGATCTTTCTATCGCTCTTTTGATCAAAGCCTTACCCAAGGCATCCCCGGCTTCCGCACCGAGCCCGGCTTCCTTTTCGCCGACGGTCCTATGGACTCCGGCCTGCTCCCCGTCGCGCTGATGGCCGCCGGCAAGCTCTTCCCGAAGGACGGCGCGAACTCCTTCAAGCCAATCGAGAACCTCACCGGTTTGAATTTCCGCATGGAGTTGCTGGATGCGCTCCTGCTGCGGGCCTGTAAGTCGCTCGGCTTGGTGATGAAGAGCGGCAAGATTGCAGCCTTCGATCATGGCGAGAAGGAGCTGCGGCTCGAAGATGGCAGCAGCTTGACCGCGGACCTCTTCCTGGATGCCGGCGGCAGCGCCCGGCCCTTGGCGAGTCTGGCGGGGAATACCGGGTGGATCTCGTATGCAGATGCCTCGCCCTGCACCCGCGCGGCAACCTTGCGGCGGCGGCGCGGCAGCGAGCCGATCCGTCCTTATACGACGCTGGAGACCCAGGAAAACGGTTGGCGTTGGCGCACCGAGCACGATGACTCGATCGGCCTTGGCCTGGCGTGGAACCCGGATTTCCTGGGGGAGGATGAAGCCTGCGCCCAACTTCTAGCGAAGGCCGATGATGCTTCGTTGACGCCGCTGGTCCACCACTGGAATCCCGGCCGCTTGGCCGCGGCATGGCAGGGTCCGGTGCTTGCCATCGGCGATGCCGGCGGCTTCCTGCCGCCCCTGGCCTCGCTGCGCATGGGGATGCTCGCGCTCCAGATCAACTGGCTGATGCGACTGCTCGCGGAGACCGATGGCAACGTGGGCGAGGCGTGCCGCGGCAATTACAACAAGGTCGTGGGCGAGGCATGGGACGAGTGCCGCGACTTCCACGCCATCCACTACCGCTTCAACACCGCCTCCGATTCGCCTTTCTGGGAAATGGCGCGTGCGACCGCGGTGCCGCAATCCTGTGCCGCCTTGGTGGATCTCTATCAGAGCATCGGCCCGGCGCACCTGCTCTCGAACTTCCTGCCCACTTGGCCGGGGGCGGTCGGGATTGATTCCTGGATCGCGACCCTGCTCGGCCTGGGCGTGCCGTTCCGGCATCATCCCGAGATCCCGGCAGAGGAGAAGAAGGCTTGGGAATCCATCTGCGAGCAGCGCCGAGCCGTGGCCAAGCAGGCGGTTGCGCCGGAGCTTTGCATCGGTGCCGCGCGGCGCTCGATGAAGCCGGAGCCGCGGGTCGCGTTTCCTTGATGGGGTCCGCCGGTTGCGCTTTGTTGATAGGATGAATGCGCCGGAACCCTATCGTCCGGAGAAGCGCGGTCCTGCGGACTTGGCGCAGCGCTGTTTGGTGATCATTCCGTTGCTTGTGCCGGGGATTGCCTTGGCGGGTCTGTATTCGGCCCTAACCGGCGCTTTGCCTATACCGACGGCGCTCGCTGGCGTGCTTCCATGGGGCTTGGGGATAGGTTTCGTGCTGCTGCTAATCGGCTGCTGTGCCTTCGCGGGACGGATGGCGACGGGTGATGCGGAGGCGCGATGGCGCCGGCAAGATTGGCTGGAAGCGGTCGTCACGGCGGGTTTGCTCCAGATCGTCATCGCGCCGATCGTGGCAGGGATACTGATCGTTTTCTTTTTGAGGCGTTGAACGGCACTCTTGCCCGGAGCGGTCGCGCCGGGTTTGCTCGCCGCCGTGAACCCACCACCTTCACCGCCCCGCGCCTGGGCGGAGATCGATCTATCCGCCATCCGTGAGAATCTGCGCACCGCGCGTGAAGCCGCCGGCTGCGAGGTGATGGCCGTGGTCAAGGCCGGGGCCTATGGGCACGGCTTGGAAGAGATCGCGCGCACCTTGGCGGAGGAAGAAATCGCTTTCTTCGGCGTCGCGAATGTCGGCGAGGCGCGGCGGATCGCGGAAGCGGGCGTGGCGACGCGGATCTATTTGCTCGGTGCCACCTGGGCCGAGGAGCGGGCGGAGATTGTCGCCCGCGGCTGGACGCCCTGCATTTCCTCGCTCGATGAAGCGCGGCATTTCAACGACCTCGCCTTCATGCGCAGCGCCCGCTTGAAGGTGCATCTCTCGGTGGACACGGGGATGGGCCGCGGCGGTTTCGTGGCCGAAGGTTTGGCGGCGATCGTGGAGGAATTGAAGGGACTCGGGAGCTTGGAGATCGAGGGCATCGGCTCGCACCTCTCCTCCGCGGATGAGGATGAGGAATTCACCCGCGGGCAGATGGCGAAGTACGAGGAGATCCTCGGCGCGCTGGGCGGTCCGGAGCGCTTCCGCTGGCGGCACCTTTCCAATAGCGCGGGGCTGATGGGCTATGCGCGGGAGCACTGCAACCTCGCGCGCCCCGGGCTGATGCTTTACGGGGTTTCGCCTTTGCAGGGCCACCCGCTGCGGCTGCGGAATGTGATGAGCCTGAAGTCGCGCGTGACCTTGGTCCGCACGCTGCCCGCCGGCCACGGCATCTCCTACGGCCGGGCTTTCGTGACCACCAAGCCGACGCGGGTCGCGACGATAGGGATCGGCTACGGCGACGGCTATCCGCGGCATGTTTCAGGGAATGGCGCGGAGGTTTTCATTCGTGGCCGGCGCTTCCCGCTGCTGGGGCGGGTGACCATGGACCAGCTGATGGTGGATGTTACCGGTAGCGAGGTCGACGAAGGCGACGAGGTCGAGATGTTCGGGCCGAATATCCGGGTGGAAGAGGTTGCGGCGAAAGCGGATACGATCGCGTGGGAGATTCTTACCGGGATCACGCCGCGGGTGGTGCGGGTGTATGCCTGAAGGTGGCCCGCACAGTCATCTGCGCGGTGGAGTGGTTGTCCGCGGCCGGCTACATCTGCGGATCGTGTCGAGTAGCGGGCTGCCGGGGACCATTCGGCCGCACAGAGGACTGCCCCGTCATGAGAAAGGCAAAGTCCGGGGCTATCTCCGGCTGCGCCTCCGGTTGTGCGGACCACCTTTCAAGGCACTTTGGAATATCCCGCAAGCTATCTTCTCCTACCGCCGTATTCTTACCGTCATGCGCCAACTTCTCGCCTCCCTCGTGCTCTTCGCTACCGCCGCTGCGGCGGATCTGACGACCATCCCCTTCAAAACGATCACCGGCAAGGAGACCAGCCTGGCCGATTACAAGGGCAAGGTCGTGCTCGTCGTCAACACCGCCTCGAAGTGCGGACTTACCCCGCAGTATGCGGCGCTCGAAACGATATACGACAAGTACCGTAGGAAGGACTTCGTGGTCCTCGCTTTCCCCTGCAACGACTTCAACGGTCAGGAGCCCGGGACCGAGAAAGAGATCAAGGAGTTCTGCAAGGACAAGTTCGACATCAGCTTCCCGCTGATGGAGAAGGTCCACGTCAAGGGTGCCGAGCAGCATCCGCTCTACGCTGCCCTCAGCGGCAAGGAAGGGGCCTTCCCCGGCGACGTCTCTTGGAACTTCGGCAAGTTCCTGATCGGGAAGGACGGCAAGCCCTTGGCGCGATTCGAGCCGAAGACCACGCCGGACAGCCCGGAGGTCACGGAAGCGATCGAGAAGGCGCTGAAGTAAGCCGCGCCCCTGACTCAGGCCTTGGCGGCGGACTTCTCGTAGCTCGAAAGCAAGTCGTGGAATTTCTCACCCTGCACGGTCACGTGGCTGCGCAGGGTGCTGGCGGCGGTATCCGCATCACCCGCTTCCAGCGATTTGAGGATGGCGGCATGCTCTTGCATGGATTGCTTCATCCGTCCGCGCGCGCGGAGCTGCATGCGGCGGAAGGGGCGCAAGCGCTTTTGGAGGCGCTTCGCCTCGGCTGCCAGGAAGTTGTTGCCGGCGGCCTTGTAGATGAGTTGGTGGAACTCCTCGTTGCGGTGGTAGTAGGCATCCGGATCCTGCTTCTCGAGAGCTTGCTCGCAGGCCCGGGCGGTCATGGAAATTTCGACCAACTCCCCCGGTGAAATCCGGCGCGCGGCGAGACGCCCGCACAGGGCTTCCAGCTCCGCCATCACCTCGAACATCTCCACCAGCTCGACGATTCCCGGGTGGCGGACGAAGGCACCGCGCCGTGGGATCAGCTCGACGAGCCCGGAGCCCGAGAGCATCCGCAAGGCTTCGCGCAGGGGCGTGCGCGAGACGCCGAAACGCGCGGCCAGCTTCACCTCGTCGAGGCGTTCGCCGTCCACGAATTCACCTTCCACGATTCGTTGTTCGATGGTTTCCCGGATTTCGTCGGCACTGCGGCTCGCCATGGCGGCGGCATACTAGACCGGAAGATGCTGTCATCCAGACACCATTTGGATTGTATACAAAAAATCCTCGCGGTATGGGTCGAGGCCCGTCCGAAACCGATCCGGCATGACCATTTACGGAACCGCCCTTTTGTCCTTTTGCCTCCTCATCGGCCTGCTGGTGGGGAAACTGCTCGGCTTGATGCTGGGCATGGACGGGAATATCGGCGGCGTGGGGATCGCGATGTTGCTGCTGATCCTGCTGACGGACCGCTTGAAGAGGGAGGGTTCGCTGCCCGAGGCGAGCGAGTCGGGGATCCTGTTTTGGAGTTCGATTTACATTCCGGTGATCGTGGCGATGGCCGCTTCGCAGAATGTCCGCGGGGCGCTTCACGGCGGGCCGGCGGCGCTGCTTGCCGGGGTGCTGGCGACCATCGCTTGCTGTGCGCTGGTGCCGGTCTTCGCCCGCATCGGCCGGCCGGGCGATGACGATTCCTCCTCCGCGCAATGATCGAATTCATCGAGCCGCTACTAATCGAGTACTCGTTGATCACCGCCTTCGCGGTGATCGGGCTGCTGGTGTGGATCTCCTATGTTCTCTCCGGTCGCTTGACCCGGGGGCGGATTCATGGTTCCGCGATCGCCATCTTGATCGGCCTGGTGCTGGCTTACTTCGGCGGGCTGGAGACGGATGGGAAACGGGGTATCGCCGATATCCCGGTTTTTGCAGGGGTCGGCCTGATGGGCGGGGCGATGCTGCGCGACTTCGCGATCGTGGCCACGGCCATGGGGGTGCATCTCGGGGAGCTGCGCCGGACCGGGATGGTCGGGGTGCTGTCGCTCTTCACCGGGATCTTCGTTTCGTTCTTCTTCGGTGCCTGCGTCGCCTATGCCTTCGGTTACCGGGACGCGGTGAGCCTCACCACGCTGGGTGCCGGGGCGGCGACCTTCATCGTCGGGCCGGTCACGGGCACCGCCTTGGGCGCGAGTTCGGAGATCATCGCGCTGAGCGTCGCCGCCGGCCTGGTGAAGTCGATCATGGTGATGGTGGGAACGCCCTTTGTGGCGCGCTTCATCGGGCTCGACAATCCGCGCACCGCGCTGATCTTCGGCGGGCTGATGGGGACCACCAGCGGGGTGGCCGGAGGGCTCGCTGCGACCGATCCGAAGCTGGTACCCTACGGTGCGATGACTGCCACTTTCTACACCGGGCTGGGCTGTTTGCTCGGGCCATCCGTGATGTATTTCCTGATCCGATTGATTGCTTGAGAGAGATGTTAGAACTGCCGCTCATCGCCCGCGCCCGTATTCATGGAGATCGCCGTGCCCTGAGCATTGCGGGAGTTTTCCACAGCTACGCCGACCTCCTTGAAGCCTCCGGGAGAATCGCCGCGGCGCTCCTCGGCGGTCGTGGTGATCTGGAAGAAGCGCGGGTTGCTTTCATGGTGCCCGCGGGTTTCGAATACGTGGCGATCCAGTGGGGCATCTGGCGTGCGGGCGGGATTGCGGTGCCGCTTTCTTCCCAAGCCACGGCACCGGAGTTGGAGCATGCGCTCGGAGATTCCGCTGCTGCGATGATCGTGGCGACAAGCGACCTCGCGGAGCGTTTCGCAAGCCATGGACGTCCCGTCCTTCTCGCGGAGGAGACTCTAACATGCGAACCCAGCGGGCTCCCGGAGATCGGTTCCGCGCGGCGGGCGATGATCCTCTACACCAGCGGTACGACCAGCAAGCCGAAGGGGGTCGTGAGCACTCATGCGATGCTTCAGGCGCAGGTCGAAGCGCTCGTGGAAGCATGGGAGTGGAAGGCTGACGACGGCATCCCGCTTTTCCTGCCGCTGCATCACATCCATGGCATCGTGAACGTGCTGTGCTGTGCCTTGTGGTCCGGTGCGATGGTGGATGTGTTCCCACGCTTCGATGTCGAAGCCGTGCTGCCGCGCGTGGCAGCGGGCGACTACACGCTCTTCATGGCGGTGCCGACCATCTACGCGAAGCTGGCCGGGCTCCTGGAAGCGGAAGGGAGTGAGTATGCCGCCACCTTGAAAGGCTTCGCGGACATGCGGCTGATGGTCTCGGGCTCCGCGGCCTTGCCAGCGAGCCTGCATCGCAAGTGGGCCGATCTAACGGGTCAGAGCCTGCTGGAGCGCTACGGCATGACCGAGACCGGGATGATCCTTTCGAATCCGCTGCGCGGCGAGCGCCGGAGCGGCAGTGTGGGCCAGCCCTTGCCAGGAGTGGAGGTGCGGCTTCGCAACGAGGACGGAGAGACGATCGAATCCGAAGGCGAACCCGGTGAAGTCCAGGTCCGGGGTCCGGCGGTCTTCCGTGAATATTGGAACTCGCCCGGAGTCACTGGCGAATCCTTCGAAGACGGCTGGTTCCGCACTGGCGACATGGCGCTGCGTGAGGGCGGCTATTATCGCATTCTCGGCAGGCTGTCCGTGGACATCATCAAGAGCGGCGGCTACAAGCTATCGGCCTTGGAGATCGAGGCGGCGCTGCTTGATCATCCGTCCATCCGCGAGTGTGCGGTGGTGGGACTTGAAGATGAGACCTGGGGCGAAACCGTCGCGGTGGCCGCCGTGCTGGAAGAGGATCTGAGGATCGAGGACCTGCAGCTTTGGGGGAAGGACCGCCTCTCGCCGTATAAGCTGCCGCGCCGTCTCCTGCGCGTGGATAGCTTGCCGCGGAATGCGATGGGGAAGGTATCGAAGCGCGAGGTAGGAGCGCTTTTCGAGGGGCCTTAGCGGCAGACCGGGTTCAGGGCGTCTAAGAAGGGGCGGAGCGGGCGCTTCGTGGCTTACCACTCCACGGTCGCCCGCACCGGGAAGTGATCCGAGGGGAAGTTGCCGTTGAGTGAACTCTTCACGATCACCGATTCCAGCCCTTTCAAGTCCGGCGTGGCATAGATGAAATCGATCCGCGAGCGGTTCGTCGCACCGGTGAATTCATGAAAGGTTCCCGACTCCTCCGGGGGCACGGCGGCGTTCAGCGATTTCCAGATGTCGAGCAGGCCGGTGGACTTGATGGAGGCGTGCAGCGGGTCTTCGTCGGACGCGTTGAAGTCACCTGTTAGAATGACGGGTCCTTGCGGCTTGCGCTGCGCGATGCGGGCGAGGATCAGCTCGGTGCCTTTTTGCCGCGCCACTTCGGAGGCGTGGTCGAGGTGGGTGTTGAAGAAATGGAAGGTCCGCTTGGTCTCGCGGTCGTAGAGTTTCGCCCAGGTGCAGATGCGGGTGACCGTATTGCCCCAGGTGCAGGAATTGCAGATCTCCGGCGTGTCGGAGAGCCAGAAGGTGCCGGATTCCTGGATGCGGAAGCGATCGGCCTTCACCAGTAGCGCGGCGTATTCGCCCTGATCGATACCGTCTTCGCGACCGACCCCGACCACCGCATAGCCGGGGAGTCGCCCGGCTAGATCGTTCATCATTTGCGGCAGGCCTTCCTGGATGCCCACTATGTCCGCGGCATCGCTCTTGATCAGCTCCGCGGCTTGATCGCGGCGGGCGGTCCAGGCGCGCTCGCCCTTGTCGCCGGAGGTGATGTAGCGCAGGTTGTAGCTCAGGACGCGCAGCGGTTTCGCCTCCGCCAGGGCACCGGCCAGCATGCCCGTCACGACGCAGGCCAAGGTTTTCAAGCTCATGTCCGGGAGACTGCGAATGCGGCGCAGGCCCGTCGAATCGAAACTTCCGGATTGCCCCGGCGGCGAGGCGTCCGGAGTCTGCGGTCATGCGCATGCTCTTGGTGCTTCCCCTCCTCGCCCGTGCGGTGGCCGCGCCGCTGACCTACGAGTGCCCGCGTTCGGAGCAGGCACCCGTGGTCGATGGCGACCTTTCCGATGCCGCTTGGCAGAAGGCTCCCTGGACCGCCGACTTCATCGACATCCGCGGCAAGGATGAACCCGCGCCGCGCTTCCGGACCCGCGCCAGGATGCTCTGGACCGTCGAGGGCCTCTTCGTCTGCGCCGATCTGGCCGAGCCGCATGTGTGTGCCACGCTGACCGAGAAGAACGCGATCATCTTCCACGACAACGACTTCGAGATCTTCCTCGATCCCGACGGCGACACACTCAACTACTACGAATTCGAGATCAACGCGCTCGGCACCATCTGGGAACTCACCCTCGACAAGCCCTACTCGAGAGGCGGAACGGCGGTCCACGGCACCAACCTGCCCGGCCTGAAGAGCGCCGTGAAAGTCCAAGGCACGCTCAACGATGCCACCGACACGGACACGGGCTGGAGCGTCGAAGTCTTCCTGCCGTGGAAAGACCTCGCCAAGCACCAGGGCAGCGTGGCCTCCCCGCCGAAGCCCGGCGATACGTGGCGGATCAACTTCTCCCGGGTCGAGTGGAAGCATCTCGTGAAAGCCGGCAAGTATGTCCGCATTCCGGAGCATGGCGCGAAGATCCCCGAAGGAAGCCACCCCGAGGACAATTGGGTGTGGAGCCCGCAGGGCGAGATTAACATGCACCTGCCGGAGAAGTGGGGGAATCTGAAGTTCACCGAGTGATGCCAGCGATTTTGGCGGATTTTCCCGGCCAATCCGCATAGGACTCATGGAATGATCCGCTCGATCCTCGCATCACTCGTCTTGATGGGATCCGCGATAGCGGCAGACCGGGGCGTGTGGCTGTGCATCGGGCCGGAGAATCTTTTGTTGGCGGCTGCACCGCTTTGCGAACTGCGGGCGGCACAGGGCTGGGAGGTTGAGCGCTCGAGCGCTTCGCCCGCGGAGGCGATCGCCGGCGTGACCGGAAAACCGGCTGCCATCCTGATCCTCGGCGATGATGGCAGCGGGCCTGCTGAGGTTCGTACCGAGCGCCTTCCCTATCATGGCTGGAAGGCGACGCATCCGGCGGAATTCGTGAGCGATGCGGTGCTGGGCGATTTCGACCATGATGGCGTTCCTGAGATCCCGGTGGGGCGCATCCCGGCGCGGACACCTGTGGAGCTTGCGCCGGTGGTCGGCAAGATCATCACGTGGGAGAAACGCGTGCCTTCACCCTCGGACCTGACGATTCCGGTGTGGGCTGGCGACCCGGGTTTCAACAAGATCGGGGGGGTCATGACCCGGGTCTCGCTGCCCTTTTTGATGGGCCGCTTACGCAAGGAGGCTCCGCCGTGGGCTGGCTTCTGGCTGCTCCACTCCGCGGTGAACAGTCCCTTCTGCGGCTGGCCGGAGGAGAGTGCGGCGACTTTCAACCGCCGCCTCGCGGAGGGCTCGCTCTTCAGCGCGATGATCGGCCATGGCCGCACGGATTCCTGGTGGATCATGAATCGGCTCCGCTACCGTGCCGCCGATGCGCGTGCGATGACGACCCCCGCGCCGGCCGCGCCGCACATCGTCTTCGCTTGCAAGTGCGGGGCCTTCGCCGATCCCAAGATCCGCTGCCTGGGCGAGGAGCTGCTCTTCGCCCCCGGCGGGCCGGTGGCCTGCATTGCGGCCTCGGTGGACTCGCACCCGCTCACGAACTACTATGGATCCACGAGTTTGCTGCGCGATTTGAACGGCACGACCGCCGATAGCCTCGGCGGATTGTGGGTGGAGTCGATCCGCAAGGCCCATGCGACGCGCGAGCCGCTGAAGGAGCTGCTCGTCTCGAGCCTGGAGCCCTTCGTGATCGGGAAGCGCAACCGCGTGAAGGACCTCAAGGCCGACCACCTGCTGATCTACAATCTGCTCGGCGATCCCGCCACCCGCCTCTTTCTGCCGCGCCCCTTGGAGGCCATTGTTACCCGCAGTGGCGAGGGCTGGGAATGGGCGGTGAAAAAACCCGCCGGCTTGCCGACAGACGCGAGGCTGATCGTGCAACACCGCGCCCCTCTGCCTTCGTTCAAGCTTGGACTACCCGCGGAGGATCCCGGGGCGGCGTTCAAGACATTGGAAGAAGCGAATGCCTCGCTGGACTTCCGGACCTTGGACAAGCTCGATTCGTCCTCGGTGTGGGGCGGCACGCTGAGCGAGCCCGGAACTCTCCGCCTCTGCCTGACCGGAGGACATGAGTTGCTCGTGCACGCTGTCAATCTGGCACCTTGAGAGACCGCCCTGTTTACCTGCCTGCGGCGATCGGCTGCTTGCGAAAGAATAGAATCCGCGGAATCGACATCACCCGCGCCAGCCAGCCGAGGGACGACTTCCGCCAGCCTTGTTTCGCCGCGCTGGCTTCGAGTAGCTTAACCATCTCCAAGTGCCCGAACATCGCGGCGAACATTACCGGCGTGCGTCCGCCGCCTTGATCGGCCACGGGATCCGCACCCGCATCGAGAAGCAGGCGCGCGACTTCCAGATGCCCCTTGAAGGCGACTCCCGCGAGGGGTGTCTGGTTGCGGTCGTTGCGCTCGTCCACCGCGGCATCGCGCCGCAGCAGTGCCCACACCGTCTCCGGGTTACCGTGGTAGGCGGCGAGCATCAGCAGCGTGTTGCCCTTTTCATCGCGCAAGTTCACCGGCATCCCGGCTTCCAGCATCGGCTCGAGGGCCTCCAAGTTCCCATGGCGGGCCGCGTCCAAGGCCATCGCTTGCAGCTCGGCATAGCGGCTTTCTTCTTGAGCGCTGAGTGTCATGGGTTTGGAGAAGTTGAGGCGGACGGTTCCAAGATGACCGCCCGCCAAGGTGTCAGATCCTCCCGATGGATCAAGTCAAAGCCGGCTCATTCGGATACGCTCCGCTGGTCTCCCAATCTATCTTGAGCGCCCGCGCCACCCCTGCGGCGTAGGTCGGATCGGCTTTGTGGAAGTGATTGAGCTGGCGATGGACGATCGCTTCGGGCACGCCGTGCATGGCTTCGGCGATGTTGCTGAAGAGCTGCTGCTTCTGCGAGTCGTTCATCAGGCGGAAGAGATTGCCCGGCTGCGTGTAGTCGTCGTTGCCATCGCGGTGGTTCCAGCGGTCGGCATCACCGGAGATCTTGAGCGGCGGCTCGGCGAAGCGGTCGTCCTCCACGGGACCGCCCATCGTATTCGGCTCGTAGTAGGCGTCGCTCGATTGGGGGTTCATGAAGTTCATCGAGCCGTCCATGTGGTAGGTATTCACCGCGCTCTTCGGCTTGTTCACCGGCAGTGCCTCATACCAGGTGCCGATCCGGTAGCGGTGCGCGTCGGCATAGGAGAAGATCCGCGCCTGCAGCATCTTGTCCGGCGAGAAGCTGATGCCGGGCACGATGTTCGAGGGGGAGAAGGCCGACTGCTCGATCTCTTGGAAGTAGTTGGCGGGATTGCGGTTCAGCTCCAGGACGCCGACATCGATCACCGGGTAGTCGGCATGCGGCCAGACCTTGGTGAGGTCGAAGGGATTGAAGGCGCATTTCTCCGCGGCTTCCTCCGCCATCACTTGGATTTGCACCGTCCACTGCGGGAACTCGCCTTTCTCGATGGCCTCGTAGAGGTCGCGTTGCGAGGACTCGCGGTCCTTGGCGATGACCTGCTCGCCTTCGGCATTGGTCATCGTCTTGATGCCTTGGCGGGTCTTGAAGTGGAACTTCACCCAGAAGCGCTCGTTCTTGTCATTGATGAGGGAGTAGGTGTGCGAGCCGTAGCCATTGGTGTGGCGGTAGCTCAGCGGCAGGCCGCGGTCGGACATGAGGATGGTCACCTGGTGCAGGGATTCCGGCGATTGCGACCAGAAGTCCCACATGGCGATCGCGCTGCGCATGTTGGTGCGCGGGTGGCGCTTCTGGGTGTGGATGAAATCCGGGAACTTCAGCGGATCGCGCACGAAGAAGACCGGGGTGTTGTTGCCCACCAGGTCCCAGTTGCCCTCGTCGGTGTAAAACTTTAGCGCCCAACCGCGGACGTCGCGCTCGGCATCGGCCGCGCCGCGCTCGCCGGCCACGGTGGAGAAGCGCAGCAGCATGTCGGTCTTCTTGCCGATGTGGGAGAAGACGGAGGCCTTCGTGTACATCGTGATGTCGTGGGTGATCGTCAGCGTGCCAAAGGCGCCGGAGCCCTTCGCGTGGACGACCCGCTCCGGGATGCGCTCGCGGTTCTGGTGGGCCAGCTTTTCGATGAGCTGGTAGTCCTGCAGGAGCAAAGGTCCGCGCGGTCCGGCGGAGATCGAGTTCTGGTTATCGGCGATCGGATTGCCGCCGGTCGTGGTCATCTGGGGTTTCGCCATGGTAGATGGAGTTTGGGGTTGCAGCGTGCATCGTGACCAATGCCGGGCCATTTGTGAAATCGCGGGTTGAAAACGCAGCCATTCGGATTTCTTATGGCTCGCCGCTTATGGAATTCCGTCAGCTCGAGATCCTCGCCAGTGTCGCCGACTGCGGTTCGCTGACTGCCGCCGCCAAGCGCTGCAATCTTTCCCAGCCTGCCATCAGCCAGCAGATCCAGGCACTGGAGGAAGAAATCGGGGAACCGCTGCTGATCCGCCGCGCGCGGGGCGTGGACCTGACTGCCGCCGGTCGCACGGTGCTGGATTACGCCGGGCGGCTGTTTGCAGAGCGGGACAAGCTGCGCGATGCCTTCACCGACCGCCGCGAATTGCGCCACGGTCGGGTCGCCTTCGGGATCATCCCGACCATCGCGCCTTACCTGCTGCCGCAGTGGCTCGGGCCCTTCCGCGAACGCTACCCGGGCATCTCCATCGCGATCTCGGAATCGCGCACCCAGGAGCTCATCACCCTACTTGTCGAAGGCCGCATCGAATTCGCCATCCTGAGCGATGTCCCGGAGCACGACCGCCAGAAGTGGTCGCTCAAGGTGAAGGAACTCTTCCGCGAGCCGCTGCTGCTCGCCGCGCCTGCGAAGCACCCGCTGGCCCTGCGCAAGGCACCGCCGACGCCCGCCGATCTCAACGCCACCGAGTTGATCCACCTCAAGGGCGGCCACTGTCTCTCCGACCGCACCCTGCGCCTCTGCAAGATCCGCGAGCCCGACCCGGGCCTCCAGTGCGATCAGCTCGGCACCGCGCTCTCGATGGTCGCCTCCGGCCTTGGCGTCACTGTCGTGCCCAAGCTCGCCACGCGGAACCGGGCGATGGATGGCATCGTGCTGCGGCCATTTTCCGGCAAGGGCATGTACCGCTTGATCGCCCTGATGAAGCGCCGCGATGCCAAGGACACACCGGCGGCCGCGGAGTTGTTGAAGCAGCTTTCATCGTAAGGGTGGACGAGGCAGGGGGCCGAAATTCTAACCGCGAAACGACGCGAAACGACGCGAAATTCAGAACAGCCGAAATCCAGGAAGAGCTTCTTCGATCTCCTCTTCCGACCATCAATATTCGGGAACTACCCTACCCGGCTATCGAGCTGGAAAACTTGGCCCGAGGTGTGGGGCATCTTTTCGTGCAGCATCACCATGAAGTTCGCCACCGCCTCCGGTGTGTTGAAGCGACCGAGGACGTGTTCCGACTTCACCTGCTGCAAGCGTTCCGCGCTTAAGGAAGCTGTCATCTTCGTCTCAAGGAAGCCGGGGAGCACCACATTCACACGGATACTTGTCGGGCCGAGTTCCTTGGCCAGTGTCTTACCGAGACCAATCAGGCCAGCCTTCGCGGCGGCGTAGGCGGCTTGGCCGGCAGGCGGGTGGATTGCCGAGTGGCTTGAGATGAAGATGATGTGGCCGCGGCGGGCGCGGATCATATTCCGCGATACGGCGGCGGCGCAGAGGGCGGCTCCGCGGAGGTTTACCGCCAGAACCTCGTCCCAGTCCGTCTCGGTCAGTTTTGGAAGGAGGCCATCGCGGGTGAGGCCGGCGTTGCAGATGAGGAGTCCGGTTTTCCGGTCGCGGAAATAGGCGCGCACGGTCGGGGCATCGCGGACGTCGAGCCCGGTCCGGCCGGGAGCTTCCACGGCGTGTCCGGCAGCGGTGAAGGCGGCGGCGAGGGCATGGCCCAGCCCGCCTTCGCCCCCGGTGATGACCACGTTCTCCTGCACGCGAAAAGGCTGCCGCGGGTGCGACAGCCCGGCAAGCGGCAAGGAGGGTGCCGCCCGCGGAAGAACCCATTTCCACGGACGGCTGCAGAGGCGTTACTTCGCGGGGACCAGCTTGTCAGCCTTGGCCGGAGCGGTTTCCGTGGCCGGCTTAGCAGAGCCGCGCGGGCTGATTACGATCGCATGCTTGTCATAGCGGGCGACGGCATTGGCCTGCTCGAGGATCATCTTGAGCGCGGCGTTAGCCGGCAGGTTTTTGACCTGAAGGGTGACCATGCGCTCCTCCAGCAGCTTGGAGGGATCCTGGATCATGAAGTTCGGGGAGAACTTTCCCGCGGCCTTCTTCTCAACCATCAGGCCCAGCGCCGAGATGGCCTGGCTGGCCTCCACGTCGTTGAAGTCGATCTGCTCGATGGTGTATTTCGCGAATTCCTTGGCGCGGGCACGGGCGGCGAGCGATTCCTGGTTCTGGCTCAACTGGTTGAGTTGATAGCGGGCATTGGCATTGCCCGGTTGGAGGCGGAGTACTTCGGTGAAGGCGATGCGAGCCGCCTCCACGTTCCCGTCTTCAATGGCCTCCATTCCTTGCTTGTAGGTGTCGGAGGCGGTATCGGCGCGCAGCGGCAGGCAGGCCAGTGCGGCAAGGGCGAAGATGAGTGTCTTCATAGGGTTTGCGTTGCAGGTTTCAGGCGATGGAAAAAGCGGGATTTACCACTTATGAAGAAGTTGGAGGAAAATTCGCGAGGATCAACAGCCATCGCGCGGGCTTGCACCGATTTCCGGGAAATGCCCTTTCATTGTCCATGCAAGGTGAAGACCAGCGGTGGATGCAACGCGCGATCGGGGAAGCCCGGAAGGGGATCGGCCGCACCGCGCCCAATCCGGCGGTCGGTGCGGTGATCGTGAAAGGAGGCGTCGAACTCGGTGCCGGCTGGCATCGTGGTGCGGGACTGCCGCACGCCGAGCGCGAGGCGATCGCGGCGGTGCGGGCGCTGCACGGTTTCGAGGCGATGCGCGGCAGCGAGATCTACGTGACCCTCGAGCCATGCTCGACCCACGGCCGTACTCCGCCATGCACGGACGGGCTGATCGAGGCTGGCTTCGCGCGCGTGATTTACGCCGCGGAGGATCCGAATCCTGCGCATGCCGGTCGCGCCGACAGGTTGTTGGAGGCCGCCGGGATCCGCGTCGCCCGCGGCGTGCTGGCGGAAGAAGCCGCCGCGCTGATCCGCCCGTTTGCGAAAGTGCAATGCAGCGGCCTGCCCTGGGTCATCCTCAAGACCGCGATGAGTCTGGACGGTCGTATCACGCGTCCGCCCGGGGAAGGGATGTGGCTAACCGGCCCCGAGGCCCGGGCGGAGGTCCAGCGCCTGCGGGCCGAATGCCAGGCGATCCTCACTTCCGGCGAGACGGTCCGGCGTGACAATCCGCGGCTTGATCTGCGCGATCCGGAGCTGGCGGCGGGCCGGGCGCAACCCTGGCGGGTCGTCCTCACCCGCGATGCCGCTTCACTGCCGCCGGATGCGACTATTTTCACCGATGCACAGCGCGAGCGCACGCTCGTGGAAGATCGCGATCATCCGGAGCAGGTCCTGCGGCGGCTGGCGGCGGAGCGCGGGGTGTCCGCGGTCATGGTCGAATGCGGCGGGCGGCTGGCAGCGGAGTTGATGGAAGCAGGATTGGTGGACGAGTGGGTGGCCTTTCTCGCGCCCTTGCTCGCCGGGGGACCGGTGCCGGCGCTGGCGGGTGGAGGCTTCCGGGAAGGCCTTCGCCTGTTAGATCCGGTTTTCACGCGGTTCGGGCCGGATGTGATGCTGCGGGCGCGATTAGGGGGCGGGTGATTCATACCGCTTTTTTCACCGCCGCCTCATCGTGGTTTCATGGAACGCTCCGAGTTTCGTGCCGCCTTGTATTTTTCCTCCCATCCTTCATGGGGTCCGGACACGGGCCGCGAAAAAACCCGGCGTCGCCGTATGGCAACGCCGGGTGGTTTCAAGCATTCGCGCTCGCATCGTTTAGCGGCAACGTCCGCCACCGCCCCACTCCACCCGCACGACAGGCCGGTGGTGGTGATGACGATGATGACGGACCGGGATCACCCGGCTGCGCCAGATGGCGTGGCCATGGTGATCGTAGTAGGCGATGTAACGCTCGATGTAGGCAGGCCCGCCGCAGGAGCGGTGGAAGCTGACGTAGGTCCGCGAAGGGCCGCGGGAGTGACGTGCTTCCGCAGTGGGGGTGGCCAGCAAGGCAGCGATTCCGAGAGTGAGGATTCCGATCAGTTTTTTCATGATGTCGTATTGGGATTCACTCGTTCCGACGAAGCTTTCCGGCGCTTATTCAAGAACTCCGGAATTATTTTTCACGGCCGGTTCCAAACGACAGGCCCCTTTCCCATGGCGCGCGAAAGGCATGAATGAGATCGTCCCTCTGAACGTCAAACCACTCTAACCGACATGAATGATTTCAACGATTCCACCGCCGGACCTTCCCGGTCCGAGCCCGAGGCGCCCCGCTACAACTCCTTCTCGCAAGCGTTCGGGTCCGCACGCAAGGACGCTGCATCCATCGCGCGGGAGGCCGCCCCCAAGCTGAAGCAGGCCCTGGCGGGAGCTGCTCATGACATGGCGTATGGGGCGGCCTTCGGCGCTTGTTTCGCGGCCTGCTTCGCCAAGGAACTGCTGCCCTCCGCGGTGAAGGACACGCTGCGCCGCGGCATGCGGGATGGCAAACGCGCCGGCGAGCAAGCCGCTACCGAGGCTACCGCACCCGGCTCCGTGGAGATGCCGCCGCCGCTGGGCGCCTGATTTTTCCTGCTCGTGGATCACGAGTTCATGACGGCACCGCCTGGGGGGGCGGTGCCGTCATGTTGCTGTTTCAGGCGTGCCGGGGGAACCGGTTAGCGGCGACGGCGGAGCGCCAACGCCCCGCCTAAAAGTCCGAGCGCCAGCGCCGAGGGCTCCGGCACCTGGGTGACGCTGATATTGGAAACGGTCGCGAAATTCGTGCCGATGCCGAGCAGCGTGGCTGGCAGGACCGCCGAGCCGCTGAAGCGGAGGCCAGCCGCGCCGCCCGCTACGCTCGCTCCTGTCTCAAACTGCACCACCGCGCGCCGCGATTCCGGCGGCGAACCGACGATGCCCAGCAGGTCCAGGCCGATGATGTTCACGAGCGAGCCATCCACCGCCGGGCAGCTGATCGCGTCGCCATTTCCATCAAGCATTTCCAGGCCGAAGTTTGGAAAAACGCCCAGCGTCGAGTTGAGCAATCCGCTGCTGCCGTCCACGTCGAAGCTTACCTGATAGATCGTATTAGGTAGCAGCAGGAGTTCTTGCCCCTCCTCGTCGAAGGTGGCGGTGGCCGACCAAGTGAGCGCCAGGCCGAGCCCGGTGCCCAAGCTGCCGAGGATGGAATTCGGATTATTGCTGATATTGAATTCCAGACCGTTGTTGCTCAGCGCGACCTGCGCACCGGTCTCTGCGAGGCGCAATTCCGGGATCAGGGGCAGATTCGAGCCGAGAACCGCACCGCCAGTGGCATGTGCAGTCCAATAAGATCCCAAGGAACCGGACTTCGAGCCGCCCAGATGCACATCCAATAAGGTGCCATCCGGTAGGGACGAAGGAGTGACGGTGACGTTACCCGCCGGGCCGAAGAGCCCGGGATAATTTGTGCCGTCTACGAGCGTCTGGCCGTCGGAGCTTCCGAGGGTGGCGGCCAGCGCTGCAGCGAGGAGGGGTGCGCAGCATTTCATGCACTGCGGACCTTGCCGGACGCCAAGACCTCACACAACACAGCTCCGGAACTTTTTACTTATCCGACGATAACGTAAGCATAGATACTTACGCGATCGCGTATATGTCGACCTGTGTGGAATCGGATGTGACGGCTGGATTTCCAGATGCCACAAGGGTTATAGCCGTATTGCCGCTAATGGTGCTCGGGAACGGCCAAGGTAGAATTTTGGCCTTCCCGAACGTTAATTTTTTCAATTGGGAGGTGCGGGCTCTTCACGGCTGGAAGGTATCCACTTCCTTTTGTATCTGGCCCGACCTGTGTATTGATCTGCAAATGTCCCGTCTTCCCTAGCCGACCGCGCTCGCATCCACCGCCCTGGATCTTTTCTCGGCGGATGATCTCGCGGTGGCGAACGAGGGGTATGCAATCGTGCTCCGGGCCCTCGGTGAAAGGATGGCCGCTTACCCTTGCAGGAGAAAGTTTAGTCCGCTGGCCTCGCTCAAGATAAGCCCGGCGCCGGCGCGACGCAAAAAAGCGCCCGGAGTTTCCCCCGGGCGCTTCTCAAATCGGTCTGTCGGCCAGCTTACTTGCTCTCGCTCTCTTTTGGCTCTTCGGTCTTCGGCTCCTCTTTCTTCGCTTCGACCGGCTTTGCCTCCTTGGCCTGGGCGGCGATCTTGGCGATATCGGCGGCGGGAAGGATCACCGGAGTCAGTTGGAGCTGTCCGCCGCGCGCGGCACCGCCCTTGGCCTGGCGCAGCACGGAGATGCCCAGCAGCTTGCCATTGGCGAGGAAGATCGGGCAGCCCACGGAGTCCGTCGGGACGCGGTAGAAGGTTCGCGGCTTGGTGGTCATGCTGGTGATCTCGGTGGTCAGCAGGCTGGCCTCGCGGTTCAGCCCTTCATCGGTGCGGCCGAGCGAGATGCACTCGTCGAGCAATTCGCCCTTGGCCGAGTCCGCCAGATCGACAGCCTTGAACTCGATGCCCTTGGCCTCCTCGCTGTCGGAGCGCACCTTGATGAAGGCGAGGCCGAGGTCTTCGTCCTTGAGCACCAGATCGGCCGGCACCTCGGAGCCATCGGCCGTGATCACCTTCACCTCCTTGACTTCGGAGGTGACCTTCAGCTTCACCGGACCCTGTCCCATGTTCACGGTCTGGCCGTCCATCATCGACGATTTGTCGATGCCGCCGAGAGCGGTGACGATCAATCCGGAGGCGTCCACCACCGTGCCGGTGGCCTCGCTCTTGTCTTCCTTCTCCTGGGCGTTCTTGCCCTCCACCGACATGCTGATTTTCGCCAGGACGGAGAGCCACACCACCGCCTCGCCGCGGGTGCTGGAAAGGTTCTTCGCCGTCTCGCGGAGTTCGGGGCTGGATGCGGAAGCGAGGGCTGTCGTCGCCGCGAGGGCGAGGGTCAGGTTGCGGATCATGGTCGTCGTAATGGGGAAAGGGTGAAGATGCAGAAGGCTAGAGAGGATTCGGGTTTACCAGCGAGGCTCGATTTCCAGGAACGCGGTGCGCGGGCCGCGGCGGATGCCGAAGACCACGCTGCGCGGCTTGGTCGCGCGCAGGGCGTTGAGCTTCGCCTTCAGCGCGTCGATGTCGTTGGTCGGGGTGCCGTCGATGGTGAGGATGATATCGTCAGAGGTCAGGCCGCCCAAAGCCGCCCAGCCGCTCTGCTCCACCCGCAGCACGGAGACGCCCACCGGGTCTTCGCCTTGTTGTTCCTTCGCCCGGTCACGCTGTGCGGTGGAAAGCTCCCGTGCGGTGAATTCGAAGAGCTCGTCCTTGTGCTCGCTCAGTTCGCTATCGTCGATCGGGCGCTTCGCCAGCGCCACCGACCACTTCTGTGGCTGGCCCTCGCGCAGACCTTCCAGCTCGAGGACCCCGTCCGTGGGATAGGCCAGGATCAGCTCGGGAAAGACCTCCGCATCTTCCGGACGGCGGGCATTGATGATTTTACCATCCAGCTTCAGCAGCAAGTCGCCATCCTTGAGGCCGGCCTTCTTGGCCGGGGAATCCGGCGCGAGTCCGATCACCCGCACGCCCTTCTTATTGGGGATGCCGAGAGCGGTCGCGAGTTCGTCGGTGATGACCTGTGTGGCCACGCCCGCCCATGCCTTGTCGGCTAGGCGTGGGCGTGATGGATCTTTCGGCGTGCCCACCTTGACCACCGTCGCGAGCTGCTGGTTGTCGCGCTCGAATTCGACCAGCAGCGGCTTCGGCTCGCTGGCCCCTTGGGTCAGGTCCGTGGTGATCTTGTCCAGCTCCTCGCGATTGTGTACCGCCTTGCCGCCCACGCGCACGATCACGTCGGAACCGCGCAGAGGCGGCTTCGCCTCGGCCGAGGGGCCGCCGCTGCGGACGGTATCCACCAGCACGCCATCCTTGCTGTCGCGGAATTCTTCAAGTGCCGCCACTCTCGTGAAATCGCGCGCGGTCAGTCCCCACTCGCGGAGTTCGTCCTCCTTGCCCATGTTCGGCTCGCGGAGAACGGTGGTGAGTTCCCAGGTCTGCGGCTTGCCGCCGCGGGTGCCGCCCAGCGTCACCTTGGTATTGGGGGAGGTGCCGAGCACCAGCGCGTTAAAGAGCGGCAGGTCCTCCGCCGCGTGGCAATCCGGCAGCGCCGTGCCGTTGTAGTTCGTGATGAAATCGCCCGGCTTGATGCCTGCTTGCGCCGACGGGCTGTCCTTCCATACGGAAGCCACCAGCGCGCCCTTTTCGTCGTCCATGCTGCGCAACAGCGGCTGAACCTCGATGCCGATCCAACTGCGGGTCACGCTGCCCTTCTCGATCAATTCCGCGGCGACCTTCTTCGCGAGATTCGAGGGAATCGCGCCGCCGAGACTGGCGATGCCGACTTCATTGACCCCGACGATTTCGCCGGCGGGGTTGACCAAGGGACCGCCGCTATTGCCGGGATAGATCACCGCATCGTGGCCGATCCAGCGGACCAACTCGCCCACCGTCTCGCCATCGAGGGTCAGGGAGATCTGGTGCTTCGGCACGATCATCTCGGTATTGGCGACGATGCCACGGGTGATCGATTGCGAGAGCCCGCCCGGGCTGCCCATTGCCAGTACCACATCGCCCACCTTCAATTTGTCGGAATCGCCGAAGGAAGCCACTGCCAGCGGCTGGTCCTTCAGCCGGCGGGTCGCAAGATCGAGTTTGAGGATCGCCAGGTCCGCCAGCGCGTCCGTGCCCACCAAGGTCGCGTCGATCTCCTCGCGATTGGAAAGCGAGCAGACGAAGCGGGTGCCACGGCCTGCGACATGGTGGTTCGTCAATACGTGGCCTTCCGCCGAGATGATCGCGCCGCTGCCGCTGCCCTGCATCTTGCGCATCCGGCCGTCCATGCCCTCCTCCATCACCACGTAGATCCGCACCAAGGTGGGATACATCTTCTTGATCGCATCCTCCACATCCGCTGCGGGCGGCGGGGTCGCCGTCGCCTCGGCAAGCAGCGGTTGTGCGGTGGAGAGAGCGAGAAGGAGCAGGGTGGCGCGGCAGGACGGGAAACTCATGGCGGGATCTGAAGTGCGCCAAGAAGCGCCCCGCCTGTCACGCCTTGTTCAAAAGAAATCCCGTAAGATGGGGGATTCCAGGCTCCCAACTGCACACGGATCAAGGAGTCCCCAGATGTTTGCTGGGTGAGCTAACCGTCGCCCCGGCTCCGGAAACCGTGCAGCCGATGGCGATGCCTGCTTGGATCGCGATTCCCGCCGTGGAGCGGATCCCACGACACATGTTCGCGGTCGCGGCGTCCAATGCCACCGTGCCGTTGTTGGTTTGACCGGTGCATCCGCTTGAGGTGCCGGTGGTTTGCAAGCCGTACCCGGTGCTGGAGATGCCTTTCGAATTTTCCGCCGTGCCCGCAAAGATTCCCTCCCCGGCCACCGCTTGACCGATCGAGTTCGAGACTACCCCCGTTGAACTGATCGCCCTTCCGGATCCTAAGTTTACCGCGTTGCAGCTCGTCACGGTTTCTCCTTGGATCGCAATGCTGCCCGGGGTTCCCGAGGCATTCACGTCGGCGAAACAGTTCGTCACAATCTTCGCGGCAATGCCCACGCTTCCGCAGTTTCGGACTACGCAGCTCTCCACGATTTCGCCGATGATTCCGGCCGAGAGAAGGTCCGTGTCCGTCACATCGGTCACGGTGCAGTTCTCAACGAACCGGTTGCTGCCGAGGATCCCGATGCCCCTCGCGGTAGGGCCTTGGACAATCAGATCGCGCACCGTCACGTTCTTGAGCGAGCCGGACGGGTTGTAGACCCCATAGAAGAACAAGCCGTTGATCTGGCCGTTGGAGATGGTCACGTTGTTGGCGGAGGAGGATAGCGAGATGGCCGTGCCCGTGGAGCTGGCGGCGCTGGTACGGATGGTAAAGCCGTTCAAGTCCAAGCTTACGTTTGGAGTCGAGATTGTAATCCCGTTGCCGCTCGCCACCGTGATGTTTCCGCTCAAATAGTAGGATCCGGAGACCGTGATGTTGGTGGCAGAGTTCAGTCCGGTCCGTTTCTCACCGCGCGCGGTGACGCTGGTGCTGAGATTATCAATCGCGATGTCGAGCTGCCCCAGCGTCTTCATCCCGGCAGCCGGTGGCCCGGCAGGCGGGGTGATCGAGCCCTGGCCAGATGCCATCGGGGAGAGCAAAAGCATCAGGCTGGGGACGAAAGTCGCGGCTATCGGACGGAGCATGGCGGTCATGTTTTTTGGAGGGACAGGATTTGGTCGGAGAGCTTTGGAAGCCGGATCGGGTGATCGCGATGGGAAGGGCCTGCTACCGGGATAGGCGGCGCGGTCATCAGTAGCTGAAGTTCGCGTTCGGATCCGTGGTCGCGGGTGCTGCAGCGGCTGCATTCCCATTTACGAAAGGTGTAGTAACTACCGTGCGGTCCAGGATTACGCCGAAGCTGTTGTTCTCGTTGATCGACCAGTTGTTGAGGTTCGCATTGCAGGTGTTGCGGACGATGAGGTTTCCGCCGTTGTAGACCCGGATTCCGATGTCCTGATTGGCGCAGGAATTGCCTTCGATCCGGGTGCCTGCGCCCGAGCAAGCGATCCCGGCTGCGAAGCCGCTGAAGCCGTTGCCGTTGCATTGGTTGTCCCGGACGAAGCAGTTGCCGAGCGTGTAGATCCCGTGGAGTGTATTCTCGGAACTTGAGCAGCGTGAGACCGAGCAATTGATCTCGGCATGGACGCCATCGCCCAGGTTCCGCGAGGCGGTGCAGCTCTCGATGCTGCCGGCCTCCCACAACCAGAAGCCGTTGATGCCGTTGCCCGATGCGATGCAGTTGCGGACCCGGCCCGCGGTGTTGGTGATGATCCCGTGGGAGCTGTTGCCGCTCACGGTCATCTCTTCAATCAGGCAGTTCCTGGAATCGACGCCATTGCGCAGGTCGATCCCGTCGCCCGCGAAGCCCGTGATCCGGCCATTGCGGATCACGATGTCATTGAAGCCGGTGGAGCGGATGCCGTCCAAGGTGCCGGCAGTTCCGGAGAGCGTGAAGCCCATCAGGTCCAGCGTCACTCCCGCGGCGGCGATCTCGATTCCCACCTTGCCGGAACTTGTCACCTGCAGGTTGCGTTGCAGGAAATAGGAGCCGCTGCTGGTGATTCGGTATTCGCTGCTTGCCGTTCCCGGCGTCGTCGCACTGCCGACCGCGATCCGGCTGGCCGTCGCCGCCAGGCCCGTTTTGATGCCCGCTTCCTCCGGCGAGGAGCTGATCTGGACCATGCCATTGGCGTTGCCGGCGGCGGCTTGGGTGCCTGTGGAATTGCTGATCCTCTCTGCCTGGATGGTCAGGCCGGAGTCGAAAGTTCCCACCATCGTCGCCGTGCAATCCGTGACCACGCCGGCCCGGATCCCGATCGCGCCGACTTGATTGACCGAGCAGCCTTGGACGATGCATGAGCTCTTCGCGCCCAGCCAGATGCCGAAATTGGTGACACCGGTGATCGACAGGTTAGAGACGCGCGCCCCGTCGGGCGCCGCTCCATCGGCCCAGATGCCATTGGCGAATCCCGGGCCCACCACGGCTCCCGGATTATTCTGGTAGGTCGCTCCGCTGCGCACGTGACCATTTGAGATCCCGATCCGGCTGCGGGATCCGCTCAAGAGGATTGCCGTGCCGGTGGAGGATGCCGAGGCCGAGGAAATCGAGAAGCCGTTCAGGTCCAGCGTCACGTCATCCGCAGCGATTGCGATCCCGTTGCCGGTCGTTACGGCTAAGTTTCCGGTGAGGTAGTAGCTTCCCCCTTGTGAGATCGTGATGGTCCCCGCAGGTGCAATCGCGACTCCCGTGGTTCCGGCGACCAATGGTCGGCGCGACTCGATTTGATCGAGCGTCCGCATGGAGGGGACCGGCGGGCCGGCGGGCGGCTCGACCGGCCCTTGGGAGAAAGCCACCGAAGGCAGCATCAGGACGAAACAGAGGGAAGATCGCATCTTCATGGCTGAAGGGGTTTAACCGCCCGCACGCGCAGGAAGTTCTTCGGTGCCGGTTGGACGGCGGTGGCGAGTGAGGTGGTCGCAGCGGCGGAGGGGGCAAAGAGGCCGGTCAGATCGTACCAAGGTGTGGCGCCGAGGTCGGGCGAGGTCTCGTAGCGATAGAGCCGCCGCGGCGAACTCGTGAAAGTCACGTCCCAGAAATTGTATCCTTGGTCCGGGAAGAACTGCACCTGCTGGGTGACGATTCTCAGGCGGCTATTCGGGTCATTGGGATTGGAGTCGGCGATGTTCTCGTCCTTGTCTGTCACGCCGTCCTTGTCCGTATCGCTGGTATCGTTCGCCGCCGTGAGATTGCCGAACTTCTCTATTTCCCACGCATCCGTGATGCCGTCTCCATCGCTGTCGTTCCCGAAGAGCGTGGTGGTCTTCAGTGTGGAGAGATTGATCCAGCCCACGTTGGCCCCGTAGGCGTAGCCGCTGAATTGACCATCGATGAGATTCAGTTTCGGACGATCCGTGTCGCTTGCCGGTCGCGGCGATCCGATCGAATCGATCCCGAAGTTGATCCAGCCGATGTTCGCGCCCCAGGCCAGGCCGGAGAGGTTGCCTGCGCCGTCGTGGTTCACGCCACTGTCCGCTCCGTCGGTATTCTCGTAGCGGATCCCGTTGGCAGGAGTTCCATCGCCGAAGTTGATCCAGCCGCAGTTCGCGCTGTGGACGTAGCCGGAGCAGGCATACTCGCCGATCACGAGGCCGGTGTGCGGTGTCTTGGCATGGATCCAGCCGATATTCGCCCCATGGAGGTAAGGGGAGGCGGCGGCGATGGTGCTGGGAACACCCGGCAGCGTGATGCCCGCAGGCTGCGGACCGCCCAGTGAAGCGATGTCCGCCGCGCTGAGTTCCTCACTCCAAAGACCGAAGGATCCCAGCTTGGCTGGCTTGAGGTCACCACCGCCGGCAGTGTCGTCGGAGAAGAGGTGAAAGGAAGATTGCAGGGAGAGAACCCCGTTGAAGACCGCGGTGCGCGGGGTACCATTCGGGACGCCGTTGATGTAGAGCCGCATCGTCGTTCCGCCGCCCGCGCCGTCATTCCCGCAGGTGATGGCGAGACGGTACCAGGTATTCACCGCGATCGCGCCGGCCGTACTTAGCCCGGCATTGATCGCGCCGGTCAGATTGTTGGTGGAGAAGACGTAGATCGAGACGTCCGTGTTATTGAGAGGATTGAGCTGGACCAGCCCGGAGTAGGGCTGCATCGCGTCCAGCTTCACGTCCATCACCACCGACCAGCGGTTGGTGCGGGTCGCTCCCGGGCCGCCGTTTGCGCCCGCCGGATTGGGAACAGTCAGCCGCTTCGCGTTGGTGGTGAAGGGCTGCGTCTGAAGAAACTGGAAGCCGGCATCCGAGCCGAAGCTGTAGTCCGCACCCGGTGCCAAGGTGGGAGCATCCAGCGCCGGCTGCCCCGCCCCCTCCGCTGCGAGATTGCCGTTGAGCTGCCACAGCCCGGTCGGAGCGGCGTGTGTGGACGAAATGGCAATCAGACCGGTGAGGAGGCGGGAGGCGGGCTTCATGGGAGATCTCGGGATGTGTGCCCCCGGTTCCGCGCCGCCCGTTTTTCTGAGGAACGGACGGCGCGGGTCGTGGAGCTCTATTTCCAGACGTTCCCGTTTGCTCGTCTTGAAGGGTCCGTGGGAGGGGAAGGCGGATCAGTAAGCCGGGCAGGGTGAACTGTCCGATCATCCTCAAAATCAGGGCACGTGAAAATACGCAGGACCGCGTACGGCTCTAGCCGCCTCCCGGCCCGTTCCTGACCGCCGCCGTCCGCGTCTCGGTGCGGGTCTTGCGGAGGATATTCTGCACGTGCTTGTCGATCGTGCGCGAAGAGCAGCCCAGGATGATCGCGATTTCCGAGTTCCGCTTGCCTTCCCCGAGCCAAGAGAAGACCTCCGCCTCGCGCGCGGTCAGCAGGGAATCGCCCGCTGGCTGGACGATGCGGCTGATCTTGTCCATCGCGCAGGCATTCCGGTGGGCGATCTGGATGTGCCGGATGGCGAGCGTCAGCAGCGTTTTCATCCGCTGCGGGATGGGCCGGTCGCGGTTGATGGTCAGAGCGTTAATCCAGCCCGGCCGGGACAGCAGGACATTCACCTGATGCTCGATTCCATATGGCCGAAAAATGTCGTGATAGAAGTCGGTGCGGTGAAGCTGGCGCCTGCTGGCAAGATCGGAAATATCCACTACCGGGCTTCTCCCGCCGCCGCTGATGTAAGTATAGATCGGGTTCTGCTGGTAGACCTCTTGGAGCCGGGCGACGAAGCGCTGAAGTTCCTCGGGGCCGATCTCTACATTGTGATCAAAAGCATAGAGGCCGCCCTCCTGATCAATCTGGTCGAAGGCGATCGTCGCCCCCGGAAGCAATTCCGAGGTGAGCCGGACGATGTGGCTGCCGAAATCCGCGAGCGCCACCGGCTCCTGCAGGCCCGCCACGAAATCGAGCAGGCGCAGGTAGTCCGAATGGCGGAGGCGTTCCATCGGAACCTAACATCGGGGACAATCGATCCGGAGCAAGCAGCAGGAGCGGAAATCGAAGCCGAAAAAAGCGGCCGGGAAAGCCCCGACCGCTTTTTCCTAAAGATTCTGACCGGCGGGATCAGGCGAAATTCGCCGCGACCACGTCCCAATTCACCACGTTCCAGAAGGCCGTGATGTAATCCGGACGGCGGTTCTGGTAATTCAGGTAGTAGGCGTGCTCCCAGACATCCAGGCCGAGGATCGGGGTCGCGCCCTTGCTGCCGCCGAAGTCGGGGCCCATGGTCGGGTTGTCCTGATTCGCGGTCGAGGAAATCGCCAGGCCGTCCGCGGTCTTGGAGAGCCAGGCCCAGCCGGAGCCGAAGCGGGTGGTGGCCGCCTTGCCGAAGGCTTCCTTGAAGGCATCGAAGGAGCCGAAAGCCTTGTCGATGGCCGCGGCAAGGTCGCCGGAAGGAGCCTTCGCGCCGCCGGGGGCGATGACTTTCCAGAACAGCGAGTGATTGACGTGGCCGCCACCGTTGTTGCGCACCGCCGTGCGGATGTCGTCCGGCACCGCACCGAGGTCCGTGATCAGGTCTTCGGCGCTCTTGGCCTCGAGATCCGGTTTGCCGGCGAGGGCGGCGTTCAGGTTGGTGACGTAGGCGTTGTGGTGCTTGCCGTGGTGGATCTCCATGGTGCGCGCATCGATGTGGGGTTCGAGCGCGTCGAGGGAATAGCCGAGTGGAGGAAGCGTATGAGCCATGATCGTGAGTCGGTTTGGTTTGCGTTCGCGCGGCCCGCCCGGTAATCCGGTCGGGCGGCTGCGACGGGCTCAAGCTTGCGCCGGGTCCGTGCATCCGCAAGGAACAATCCGATCATGCCACCCGAACTCGAAGCCGCCCTACCCTGGGTCCTCGGAGCCCTTGCCGCCGGACTCTTTCTCAGCTGGCTGGTCACCTGGCTCGCCCTCTCCGGCCGCCGCACCCGTCTGGAGGAGCGGCTCAAGGCTGGCGAACGCCAGCTTGCCGACCTCGCGGCCCGCCATGCCGCCGCCACCTCGGAAGCCACTCAGCACGAGGCGAATTCCCAAGCCCTCCGGACCCAGCTCGCCGAGATCCGCACCCGCTTGGAAGGAGAAACCCGTGGCGCTGCTGAAAAACAGGCTCTTCTGGACCGCTCCGAGCAACGCCGTGTTGCCCTTGAGGCTCTCCTCAAACCGGTGGCCGAATCGATCGGCAAGCTCGATTCGCGCCTCGCGGAGACTGAAAAATCCCATGGCGAGGGCATTGCTGCGCTGGATGCGCGGATGCAGGCTCTCGCCGCCCAGCTTGACGTGCTGGCGGAGGGCCTGCCAAGCCCGGCGCTGCCCGTCAAGCTGCCGGAATTCGGCGACGATTTCGGTTTCGTGCCGGACCCGCAGCAGAAGGCGTTTTCCGCGGCCTCCGATCTGCGCTCCGCGCTCGAGGGCTGATCACCATTCCGGGGTCCCGCTCGGGGCGTGGTTCTCCAGTGCGGCGAGGGAGCACTTGATGTAGAGCTGGCCGGGCATCGGGAAGGCATCGGCATGCGGGCGCTCGTAGTGGCCGCCACCGGTGCAGGCCTCGAAGCCTTGGACCGCATCGTAGGTTTTGCCGCTGATGTAGCCCTTGGCAAACATGTGCGCGGCGATGTCCTGGCTACCGCCTTCGGCATAGGGCATCCCGCCGGCTTCGTAGCCGTAGAGGTTCTGGTACGAGCGAACGGCGACTTGCACGTTGCGGATGGTCATGATGCAGCCGGTTCGGTCGGCGCCGTTTTTCCAGGCGCGGGCTCCGAGCATCAGTACGGTAGTCAACGATAGGAGGACTGCGATCACTACTGTAAGTTCCAGTAGTGAGAAGCCGTTCCTTTTCGAAGACCGCAGGGGGGGTGCGGTTTTCATCAGGTGGGGGGATTGGGGGGTGAGAGAACCCTAGCACCCATCCGCCGCCGCAACATCACGTGATCGCGTGCCGTGAAGCTACGCACCCCGCAGCACCTTGGCCGCGCCATGGAAGGTCGCCTCGCCGAATCCGAGCATCTGCTTGAGCCGTGCGTCCCGTTCGAGGGGATTGGCGATCACGCGGGCAGTGCGGTAGTCCCGCCACGGCAGCATGCGGAAGGCCCAGGGCAGGAAGCCGCTGGAAGGGACCGGCAAGTCGCTGCCGTGAAGGATCCGCCCTTCCATCTCCGCGGCGACGAGCTGCCGCAGGGCGGAGGGCCGCAGGCGGAAATTGAGGGCGGCCAGAGCGCTATTGTCGCCGTAGAGATTCGGATACTTCGCCAGCATCTCGACGAAGGCATCGAGGTAGTCGGGATCGAGCAGCATCATGCCGGTGCCGGCATGCGCCGCGATGCAGGTGACGCCGATCTCCAGCGGAAGCTTCAGGACCTGCGGCGAGGCTAGGGCATGGTCCATGACCGGCATGGTCCGCTCGCTGCCGGTGTGCGCGAGCAGCGGCAGGCCGGCTTCGGCCATGCGCTCGAGGAAGCCGGTGTAGCGGCGGTTGTTCCAATCGATGCCCTGCACGTTGGGCAGGCACTTCAATGCGGCCGCACCCCCGGCCAGACACTTCTCCAGCTCTTCCATGGCATCCTTGCGCGCAGGATGGATCGAGACGGCGGCCAGAAACTCGGAGTGCTTCCGGGCGAGCTCCAGCACGTAGTCATTCGGCACGTAGAGCGAGGAACGCTCGGGCAAGGGCGTGCCATCCTCGCGGTGCGGCAGCTCGTGGGCCAGCAGCAAGGCCCGGTCGATCAGCGTGGCCCCGCGCACGAACTCCAGCAGCCGCTGCTCGTAGATCTGATCGAACTCCGGTCCGTGCAGGTCGCCGGTGGTCAGGCCGACCGCCTTGACCAGGAAAGGCTCGCCGATCCGCGTGAGCCCTTTCGGACGATACCAACAGCCCGTTCCACCGGTGCCGGTACCGACGATGTGGACGTGACAGTCGATGCGCATGGGAGGTAGCCGGATGAGTTCGGTCGTTTTGCTACAGGATTCCGGGGTAGCCATTACCATATCCGTTTGATCCCGTAAGCATCCAAAGACCCGTCGGCCGAGACGATTCCCAAACCGCCTCGTATCGCTTGGCAGATCAGAATGCGGTCGAACGGATCGCCATGGTGCTTCGGAAGATCCTGCAGAAGACGGAATTCCTCGATGGACGGAGCAAGAAGCGGCACGCTGATACGTTTCAACTCCGCTGGGTAAATTTGGTGCCAATCCCCATCCACTTCGAAATCAAAGCCCTTGCCGGAGAGCTTGATAGCGATCTCCCAGCTTGCCGATGAGTGATATACCGGGAGCTTTCCGTCGATGGCTTGGGCGGCCTTTTTGGACAGGCGGCGATCGCCATGAAGCATCCACAGCAACGCATGCGTCTCCAACAGCCACCCCCCTTTCTTGGCACCGGTCATTTTGATTCGAAGGATCGGGCAATGCCCTCGTTGAGAGAAGGATCATTGAATCCCGCACCCATCTTGAGTTTCTTGCCCTTGAGACCTCCGATCCGCGTCTGCCCCTGATGCTCCTCGACGAGGTTGAGCCTGACCACCGGTTTATCGCGCCGGGCAATGATCACTTCCTCGCCGCGTTCTGCCGCCGCGATCAGCTTGGGGAGCTGCGTCTTCGCCTCGTGAATACTGCCCTGCATGTTGCTGGGAAACTAGCCAAGTTAGCCATCTCGGGCAAATGCTTTCCTTTGGGGAGTTTTCCCGACCGGTCTTCATCCCTGATTCACCTCCGGCTCGAAGGCCAGCGGTGGTTTCTCGTTGCCGTCCATTTTCTCGATGCTGCCTTTCTCGTCCTGCACCGGCACGACCTTGATATCGACCTGCACCGGCACGGCCCGCAGGCCCTCGATGATCTGGCGCAATTGCAGAACCGTCTGCTCTGTTAGGGACTGCGGTTGGGCATAATTCATTCCCGCCTGCGAAATCCCCGCGGTGATCGCTTCCAGCCCGTCGTTGAATTGCGTGAGTTGTGCGACGACCCGCGCAACCGGATCGTTCTCGCCGCCGGCACCGAGCAGCTTGCGCTTGTTGAATTGTTTCTTGATGGACTCCCAGCGCGTTGCCTGCGCCTCGTCCAGCAGGCCCTCCATCTCGTAAAATTTCAGCAGGTTCGCCTCGGCCGCCGTGGTGAGGTTCTGCGACTCGCTGCGGTAGTGATCGAGGATGATCTGCCGGACCTCTTCGGGCGTCATCAGCGGCAGCACCTTCTCCGCGATGCGGTTCATGTTGCGGTAAGAGCCTTGGAGCTTGAAGGGCGGCTCGCTGCGGTAGGCGTCCTCTTGTGCGGCGCTTTTGATGTACTGCAGGTTCACGCGCAGGATGGTGTCCCGCACCACTAGCAGGTGCTTGGTCACCGCGAGCATTTCCTCGATCTCCGCCGGCGTGTAGTTGCCTTCGAAGTCCGCGCCGTCGCGGCTGCCGGTTTCCGCGATCCGGATCAGCATCTGCACGTCCTTCTGCGAGCGGCTGGCGAGGCGGGAGAGCGCTTGGTTCGAAGTCAGGGAGTTCTCGATGTAGCTCGCTTTGAAGGCCGCCTCGTGCCCGCCGAGGATGTCGCCGAGGTTGTAGGTATCGGCGCGGTTCGCGAGCATGTCGGGAATCTGGAACTTGCCGCCGCTCTCGGTGTAAGGGTTGCCGGCCATCACCACGGCGACTTTCCGGCCACGGAGATCGTAGGTCTTCCCCTGGCCTTGCCAGACGCCTTCGATCTTCCGCTGGGCGTCGCAGAGGCTGATGAACTTCTGAAGGAACTCCGGGTCGGTGTGCTGGATGTCGTCCAGATACAGCATCACGTTATCGCCCATCTCCAGCGCCAGGTTGGCGCGCTCCACCTCCATGCGGGCGGAGGCATTCGGGGCTTCGGCGGGGTCGAGCGATAGCACGCGGTGGCCGAGCGCCGGGCCATTGATTTTCACAAAGGTCAGGCCGAGACGGTTGGCCACGTACTCCATGATCGTGGTCTTGCCATAGCCGGGCGGCGAGATCAGCAGCAGCAGGCCCATGCGGTCGGTGCGGGTGTTCGCCCCGGCGGTGCCGAGCTGCTTGGCCAGGTTGTTGCCGATCAGCGGCAGATAGACCTCGTCGATCAGGCGGTTGCGCACGAAGGCGCTCATCACCTTCGGCTTGAATTCTTCGAGCCGCATCTGCTCGCGCTTTGCGCCGGTCAGCTTGGACTTGCGTTCGGCCAGCGCGCGGAAGGCCGCGGCATCGGTCCGCTCGTGCCGTTCCAGACGATCAAGAAATTCGCTGTAGTGGATATCGAGGCCGCCATTGACGACTCGCGAATGGTTGGAGCGCAGGCCTTCCACGCGGAAGGAGAGCGCCACCGACTTCACGGCACGCTGTTCGAATCCGCCGCGGGCCAGGTGGACCGCCGCTTCATCGATCACCGCGGGCACCAGTTCCGCCGGCGTGCCGGGCAGGCCGCCATCCTGCGCCGCGAATCCGCCGAGCCAGTCGCGCGCCACCTCATACCTGGTGGAGGGTGGACACTCCTGTCCGCCGAGCGACTCCCGGAATACCGCTTCGGCCCGCTTCGCCAAAAGCCCTTGTTGAAATCCTTTCGCCAACTCCGCCGCCGCCGCCGAGACCACGAAGTCTCCTCCGCCCGCCAATTCCTCCGTGAGATAATCGGCGACTTTGCCGGAACTCACCTCCTCAAACAACCCGTAGTCCCCGCGCCACTTCTCAAATCCCTCCGCCAAGCGCGACTTCCAGCGCTCGGTCTCGTCCCCACCCGCGAACAAATTACGACGCTTCCCGTAGGAAGCGAACTGTCCAGCCAAACGTGCCTTCGCCGGATCTTCCCAGGAATCCCAGAACAATATCGCCGCGGACCGCTCCTGCGGCCCGAATCGCAACAACCCGGCCTCGGTATGGATCGGCAGCAGTTGCGCCAGGATCTTGGCTGCGTCCTCGTCATGCACACCCTTGGTGTAACCTTCCGCGTAGCGTGGCTGCATGAAGGCCTGGATCGAAGCGAGGAGATCGCCCTCGTGTTTGCCAGCGAGTAGAAAGCGCCAGGCAAGATACTCCGCCCGCGCCACCCGCGGGCTCTCGCTCGGCACTTCCAGATCCCACGCTTCCCGCGCCGCGAGGAAGGCAGGGTCATTGATCGGCTCGTAGAATTTGGTCCCCGTCAGGTGGAAGGCCATCGCGTCCTCGTGGGGCACGATGGTCATCTCCAGCGGCTGGGTGTTCACGTTGAAGGAATTCTTCCCGAAGCGGATGATGTTCTCGCCCTCGACGTAGAGATCCTTCTTGTCCTTCAACTGCCGCACACCGTCCTCGCGCAGCGTCTTGAGCCGCGTCTGGAGATCGTCCGACTTTACGGAGTCACCCAATGTCTGGAGTTGGCCGATCAGGTCGCGGACCTTTTCGATCATCGGGTCGGTCGCGAAGTAGGAGTGGATCTCCTCCACTTCCCCCAGCAACGAAACACGGTTGCGGATGCCGGCGAGGATGCGCTCCGCCGATTTGAAAAGGGCGCCGGCCCTTTTGCCTCGCGCTTCCACGAGCTGCGTGCGGCGGCCCTCGAAGGCGTCGTAGATTTCCTCTCTCCGCGTCGTCAGTTGCTCGATGTATTCGTCGAACTCGGCGAAGCGGCTTTCAAGTTCTTCCACCTGCACCATCAGGCGCGTCAGCGATTCATCGCACTTCTCGGGTGTGTCGCAGAGGTCGAGGTAGTTGGCCAGGGCCTGCGAGAGCAGCTTCATCTGCGCCGCGAACTGGGCCTCGCCCTCGCCGCGTGCGAGTTCCTTGCGCTTGTTCCGCAGTGATCCGCGCGTGCCGTTCAGGCGGGCATAGAGCGCGGAAATCCGCTCGATGATCGCCGTGGTCTGCGTCGCATCGGCGATCTTCAGGCCGCCCACGATCTCGATCAGCATCTCCAGCTCCGCCGCGGCCTGGTCCAGCGCCGTGGCGACTTCGTCCGCCTCGGTGACCTTCGCGATCTTCGCCAGCGCCGCTTCTTGGACATCGACCGATGCGGCATACGACTTCAGCGACTCCTCGCCCAAAAGGAATTCGACCGTGCGGGCGGAGACGGCATCGGTGGTCTCCACCACCTCTTTCTCGAAACCCGCAATGGCGGCGGTATCCGTGTAGCGCACGTCGCGCAGGGCGATGATCTCGCCGCGCAACTTGCGAAGTCCGGCGAGTTGGTGAACGAAGCCTTGGAGTGCATCCGGCGGCGAGGCCTGAGTCTCGCGCACCAGCTTCTCGATCGCTGCCTGGACACTGGCCGTGCGTTCGGTGGCCACGGCGCGCAGCTTCTGCACCTTCTCGAATTCGCCGATCGCGGCTTCACCCGCTTTCTTGAGTTCGCGCACTGGTGCGGCCAGCGATTGGCATTCGGCCCGATCGAGCCAGAAGTAGGCATCCAGCAGATCGCCGGAGCGCTTGACGATGTCGAGATAGAGACCGGCGAAGGAGTCGTCCTTCTGGAGCAAGGTCAGCAGCTCCCGGGCCTCCGCCATCCCGCGGACCAACTCCGGATTGCCGATCTTGTAGAGGAAGGAATCCTTGTCGGTGGCGGCAGCGGCGCTGGTCTCATCATCCAAGTACGGCGTTTGCCATATTTGCAGCGCGTGATGCTTCTGCGCCTGGCCGTCGGCGCGGAACAGCACCAGTTGGCCGTTGCCGAAAAGGGAGTAGCCCGAGCAGACGATCGGCGTCTCCACCGCCTGCTTGATCCGGTTGTAGGAGAGCAGCACGTAGTCGCCCGCCGCCCGGTTGTAGAACGAGTAGAGGAAATCCTCGCCATTCGCGCTCGCGACCTTCCGCTCGTAGCGCATGTCCAGCAGGCCGTGATCGAAGGTCTTCACCTCGCCGCTTTGCAACAGATAGCCGTTGGCGAAGATGATCCCCTGATCGTCAGGCAGAAGCACGCAGGAGGCTCCGATGGAGTCGATGCGATGCACCGTCTTGGTCTTCTCATTGTAGACCAGATGCCGGTGCAGCGACTCGCGGTAAGGCAGGATTTTGAGGATGATGAGCGAACCGACCGTGGCGTAGAAGATCTCCGCATCGTCCAGAGTTTGGTCGCTCTCCGTCACCGGCTCGGAGTAGATGCCTTGGCCGCTGGCGGTGTTGTCCTCCACCTTCACCGTCAGGTCGCCGCCGATGGTCTCTACGAAGACGCGGTCCTCGATCGAGATGTGCGGATGCTGGCCGGCGCGGTGCATGCCGCGGTGCGCCCGCTTCCATTCGAATTCCTGCTGGGCAGGGAACACGCACTCGTGATCGAAGCGGTTGCCGAGATATTCGAGCGTGCCATCGCTGGCGAATCGCCACTTGAAGGCCTTGATGTCGTCCACCGTCTTGCCGGCCCGCATCACCAGATACAGGTTCGGTCCGATGACCATGAACTTCAGGAAGACGGCCTCGCGGTAATATTTGAAGAGGTAGGCGAAGTCCTCCGTGAACTTCGGATCGCCCATCACCTCTTCCACCGCCATGGCGGTGAAGGAGCGGGTCTCCGGGTTGAAGTCGTAAGCAGCGAAGACGTCCTTGATGTCCGTCGTCTGCTTCAGCCCGAACTGGATATTGTAGCCGAAGAGGAAGCGCCGCTTGCCGATCGCCACCAGGTCGCGCGCGATGCAGTTGTGCTCCGTCGAAACCCTTTCGGTCCCCAGCAGCGCTGTCTCGATCCCGCCGAATACCTGGAGCCGCTCGGCATTGAGCGCGTCGAGGCCCGTTCGCAAGGTCGCCGCATGCTTGTCCAGCCGCGCGCGGATCACTTCATACGCGCCGCCTTCGAGTTGGTCGGGCTTTGGGGGTTCTTCAGGCATTTGGTTTTAACCGAGAAAGGGCGAGGAAAACGTGAAGTCTGGCGGCAGGGAGTGTCAGGTCAGATCAGGACTCTTGGCTTGGTTTGAGATCCATTCCGAGAGAACGATGCGTTCCCATTCAAGACCTCCGAGCCGACCATAGTTTACAAGCAAACCCAGTTGGAAACCCGTCGCTTTCAAGTAGTTCAGCACTTGGGCTCGATGGGCGTCTTCAAGCCGCTTTACGGCTTTGATTTCGAGAACGATTTTAGAGTGGGTGACGAAATCGGCTTCATAGGACAGCTTAAGGCGGTGGCCCTTGTAACTAAGCGCTAGGCCGGGATGGTGAACAAAGGGTATGCTTCTTAGGTTCATCTCACGTTCCAAGCATTCATGGTAGATCGGTTCAACGAAGCCGGCTCCCATCTCTTTGTAGACGTCAAAACATGCGCCCATGACGTCGTAGGATTCTTGCTTGTAAAGAAGATCGCTCACCATTTTGGGCAGTGAGAATTAACCGCGAAAAGACGCGAAAAACGCGAAATTTGGAAAGGCAGAAGAAGCTGATGTAGCGAATGCCTCCTCATAACTCTTGTCTTTCATGCCTTTCAAATTTCGCGCCCTTTCGCGTTTTTCGCGGTTGATGACTTTTTAGCCCTAAATCGAGGTGAATGTTCTCACCTGCATTCGGCTTCATTTTGATAGGACCTTCGCCGCCTTCTCATCCGCGATCCCGAAGCGATCCGCGGTGCCCAGGAACGACAGCAGCTTCCTCCGGGTATCCCCGGTCGCATCCACCAGCAGCTTCCCGAGCACGGCACCGACGGTCAGGTTCTTCACATCCTCCGTGGTTACGCCGAATTGTCCGGCCCACTCGCGGAGCTGGGCTTTGAAGTATTCCGGGTCGCCGTTGAAGAAGGTGTCCTTCACATCGCCCAGCACCGCGCTGTTCTCGACCATCCGGTCCACCGACTTGCCGCGCGAGATCGCCCCGGCGATTTGCTCGAAGAACTTCCCTTCGCCGCCGATGATCTCGATCTTCGCTGACTTCATCGCCTCGCTCATCACCTTGGCTTGGGCCTCGGCAATGTCCTTCTGGATATGGATGCCGGCGAGGTCCACCGCCTTTTCCTTCTCCAGACGCAGCTTGAATTCTTCGTGCGATTGCCCCGCGGCTTCGAGCAGCTTCATGGCACCGGCCTTCTTGTTGATGCCCTCGGCTTCCGCCTCGTAGCGCAAGCGGCTCACTTCGGCATCGGCGGTGCCTTGCTTCTGCGTGGCATCGGCTCTCGCCAGCAAAACCTCGACCTCGCCGAGTCCGGAGGCTGCAGCTTCCTTCGCGGTGGCTTCCGCAAGGGTCTTCTTCGCGTCCGCTTGCTTCTCGCTGGCGGCCTGCTCGGCCTCTGCGGAAATGACAACTTCCTCGGCCTTCAGCTCCGCGGACCTCTTCGAGGCCTCCGCGGACTTGACCCGTTGGTAGAGGTCTTGATCGGCCATCAGCCTCGCAGCCTCCTGCGAACCCTCCGCTTCCTTGACCTTGCGGATCATCTCCTCCTGCGCCACCGCCTCGGCGAGGGTCACCTTGACCTGCTTCTGGCGGTCCGCTCCGGCGAAAGCCTCGGTGTCCTTGATCCGCTCCTGCTCGATCACGACCAGCTTCTCGACCGCGACGCGTTCCTTGATCACGTCTTGGATGAGCTTCTTCTCCACTTCCACGGCCTTCTCCTTCTCGATCGACTTGAGCGTGGTCACGCGCTCGCGCTCGATCGATTCGAGTTCCTGGTCCCGCTTCACGCGCTCCACTTCCACCACGTCGGTGCGCTCCTTGTTGCGCTGGGCGACCAGCACCTGGCGCTCCTTGTTCTGCGTGGCCACGTCGATCTCTTCCTGCGCGGAGATGCGCGCGCGCTCGGACTTCTGCCGCTCTTCCTCGCGGACCTTCTGGGTCTCTGCTTCCTCGCGGGCACGCACGCTTTCGACCTCGCGCTTCTGCTTGGATTCCGTCTCGGAAAGCTGGCGCTCCAGTTCGAGGATCGCCTCGCGTGCCTCCACGTCCTGCTGCTTGATGACCTTCTCCTTGTCGCGCTGGATGTGGTTCGAAAGCTTCGCCTGCGTGGCTGTCAGCTCGGTGATCTTCTTGATGCCCTGCGCGTCGAGAATGTTGTCCGGATCCAGCGCTTCGATCGGCGTCTGCTCCAGGTAGTCGATCGCCGCATCGTCGAGCACGAAGCCGTTCAAGTTCGTGCCGATGATCTTGATGATCTCATCGCGGAAAGTCTCGCGCTCTTCATACAGCTCCGTGAAATCGAAGCGCTTGCCCACGGTCTTCAGCGCCTCGGAGAACTTCGCATCGAAGAGCGTGCGGATCTCGTCGGTATTGGAAGCCCGCTCGCAACCGATCGACTGCGCCACGCGCAATACATCGTCCTCCGTCTGATTCACCCGCACGAAGAAAGCGACCTTGATGTCCGCGCGCATGTTGTCTTTGCAGATCAGCCCGTTCTTCGCGGTGCGGTCGATCTCGACGCGCTTGAGCGAGATGTCGATCGTTTCCAAGCGCTGCAGAACCGGCATCACGGCCATGCCGTTGAAGGTCACCTTGGTGCCTCCGACGCCGGTCTTGATCAGGGCCTGGCCGCGCTGCGCCTTCCGATAGAACATCGAAAACAGCACGAAGCTGGTCACCGCGAAGACGAGGATGAGTCCGATCGTCATCGCGATGACCGGAAGCTCAAGACTGGCCGCGAGAATCTGGGGATGGGATAGCAAGTTCATGGTCGGGTGTATCAGGAGGATTCAGTCAGAGAGCGAACGATGTAGATGCCGGTGGAGTCGTCGTGGCGGATGATCAGGACCGCGGTGCCGCGGGGCAGGGGAGGGGAGCCCTCGGCGACGCGCGCATGCAGCAGCAGCGGCGCGCCCGCATTCTCGACCTCGACTTGGCCCTCCCGCTCGGAGACCGAGGCGGTGCGGACCACGCCGGAGCGCCCGATCACCGGCTTCGTCGGCTCGGGATCGTCCTGGATCAGGCGGAATAGAGGCTTCAGGGGTACCACGGTGAGGCGCGTGAGAATGACTGCCGCCACCAACCCGCCCGCCGAAACGAGAGTCCCTGCGCCGCCACTGAGCTCCTTGTTGAACCACAAGTTTCCCAGCATCGAGCAACCCCAGAGATAGGCGATCAGTACGGATAGCACCATCATCACCGGCACTCCCTGCGCATTCAGCATGCGCAGCGCGCCGTGCATCACCTCGCCGAGCGGGTGCCCTTCGCCGTGAGGACCGTCGGCACCGTGGGCGGCATCCACTCCGCCGTCCATATCCACGCCGAAGTGATCATGATCCACCGCCCCCAGGATGCTCAGCAGCCAATAAATGACGACCGGGACCAAGAGGATGGTCAGCGGTAGCATCGGCGCACTGGTGGCGAGGTTCCAAATTTCCTTCACGACACCGTTATACCAGCCAAACCAATCGTTTTGCGCGACTATAAAACGGCACGGGAATTCCCCACACCGGATGACAGCGCCGGACCCGCCCGTTAGACCGCGGGCCTCACAAATTCCGCAGCGACTTCGCCGCATCGCTCCGCGACGCGAAATAAGCCGGCACCAGCGCAGCCAGCGAGCAGAGGATGAATGCCGCGACTGCGATAATCGCGACTTCCCCGGGATCCACCTCCGCGGGCAAACCTTCGAAGCCGATGAAGGCGCTGGAGAAGGGATCGAAGCCGAGAGTTCGGAGACCATCCTGCAAGGATTTCCGGAAATGGATCACCAGCAGCCCGAGCGCGACGCCCAGCAATGAACCCACGAAACCGAGGATCATGCCTTGGTTCAGGAACACGCCGACGATCTGACCCGGTGCCGCGCCGAGCGCCTTCATCACTCCGATCTCCCGGCGCTTCTGGATCGTCGTGGTGAACATCACCGCCATCATCGAGAAAGCGGAGATGATCATGATGAACGAGAGTACGAAATACATCATGGCACGCTGTTGGTTGAGCAGCTTGGAAATTTCTCCCAGATCTTTCATCCAGGTCTCAAGATGCCAGTGTTCCGGTAACTTCGGCAGGATTTCGCCAGCGACGCGCTCCGCTTGATAGGGATCGGCCAGCCGTATGCCCAAGCCCATCACGCCGCCCTCCAAGCCGGTCAAGTCCTGGGCAAGGGGCAGGGGCATGAAGACATCCGGCGTCACCATCATTTGCGACGCCTGATAGACGCCGATGACGATCGCTTCTTTCGGCAGGACGATCTCGAGCATCTCCCCGGCGTTCTCACCGTTCATGGTCTTCACGTCGGTCGTATCGAGTTCGGCCAGGATCTTCGCGGCTGCTTCGGGTCCGGCTTTGTCGTGGAGATAGCCTCCGGTGGTCATCTCTTTGCCCTGCAGGGCTTGGGCGAAGCGCTCGATGATCGTCAGTTCCTGCGGGCGCACGTCCCTTCGGCTATTATAAGCTTCGCCGAGAGGATCGAGCACGTCCTGGTACTTCGCGTCGCTCAGGAAGAACTGCTCGCCCCGCGCCTCGAAAGCCGATTTCAGGGCATCCTTCGTGGCGTCTAGAGAGACCGCAAACAGCTCGCGCAGCGGCGGCTGCTTGGAGAGGGCATTCATGCGCTCCACCTCGTCGAAATTCTTTCCCGAGTAGAACTTCACCTTGTCACCCACGCCCAACTGAAACTGCCGCGCGACGTTCGAGGAGACCACGATTCGGTCGTCCAGCCCCATGTCCGCCTTGCTGTCCGGATAGCCCACCAGATCGAGCATATCCTCGATCCCCTTCACCTGCTCCGCATCATTGGTATCCAGAGCCTTGAACATCACCGGGCGGGTCCGGGACATCATGTCCACCATCAGCACGTAGTCCTGGATGAAAGGCGTCACGGATAGCATTCCGGGGGTCCCTGCCAGCGCGGCGGCCTGCTCTTCCCAATTGAGGATCGGCTCGTGGGCCCCGTATTCGAGCCGGATGTGCGGCGTGAAGCCGAGCACGCGCTCCTTCACCTTCTTCTCGAGCCCCGTGTAAACGGACATCACCACCACCAGCACCAGCACGCCCAGCAGCACGCCCGTCACCGAGATGATCGTGACGGCGGAGAGCATGGCCCGGCGCGGGTTGAGATAGCGCCAGGCGAGCATGAGACTGAATGAGCGGCGAGCCATGCGCCTTGCCTAGCTGCGATCCCGCCCCCCGGCAAGGTCGGCGAAGCGCATCACTTTGCCACCGCGGCGCGCCCGTAGAGGACGAGCGGCGTACCTGCCCCTTCCGAGGCCACCCGGATCAGCGAGCCGTCCCGCGAGAACGCGATGGACTCCGCTTGCCGCAAATGGTGCGCGGGCAAGGTCAGCGGCGCGCGTGCAAAAGCCGCCGCCCAGGCCTCACCGCCCTGCCGCAGGAAGAGGAAAGCCCCGCCATAAGTCACCACCGCCGCCATCGATCCGTCCGGGGTGATTGACATCCCGGTGGGCTGCGTGCCGAAGGGCATCGGCGGCATCCCGTTGGACAGGTTCTTGCCGAGTTGCCCGATCCTCTTCGCGATTTGAAGCCCGTCCTTCCCCGGCTTCAGCGGCAACTCGTAGAGCATCGGCGGATCGGTACGCTTGCTCAGCAGCAGGATCTTCTTCCCCTTCGCATCCACGCTCACCGATTCGCAATCGCGCGGGCCGTCCTCGTAGCGGAAGCGGATCGTCCACGCGACCGGAACCTTGCCCGCCAGCAGCGCGCCAGCCTTGGGCGCGGTGGGCTCCGCCACGATGTGGAGCGCGCACTCCGGCCGTTGTGACCCGTTGTCGCCCGTGTCCGCGATCAGCAGGTAGGATTTCCCGTCGAGGACGAAGGACGCCAGATCTTCCCAATCGACATTCTTTGCGCCCTTCACATCGACCTTGCCCCGCTCGCTGCCGTCGCTGCCTGTTAGGAACAAATCCGATGGAGAGCCGCTGTCGTTGATGAGCCAGAGGAGGTTCGCATCCTTCGTCGATGCCGCCATGCCACTGGCCTCGGCCAGCTCTCTCGATTTCAGCTCGACCTCGGATTTCTGCCGCGCGAAGGCGGGCGCGGCTTCCTCCGCCGCAAGCGCCGCCGGAAATGCGAAGAGCAACAACCCGGCAGCGAGGCGTTCGATCATCCTGCAATCCTGCCTCCGCAGGCGCGGGGTTCAAGCGCCTACTCCCGCGGTCCCGGGCCGGTATTCCACATCCGGTGCATCGTCTTGACCTCCGGCACCGCCAGCGGCCGCACCACGCGGAAGCCCACCCACGGCGCGCTCGTGAAATACCAGATCGACTTCGGATTTTGCGGATCGATCGCCTTCCAGGAGGGATCGGAAGGCACGCGCACCGCGGAGCGCTGCGTCTCCGGCCCGCCGTCGAAATAGCTGCCGCCGCGGGTCACGTGCGGGTAGCGGTTCACCGCCGGGTTCCAGGGATTCTTCGCGCCCGCCTGCCACTTCGCGTAAGCATCCGGGAGATAGGCATCCAGGCACCATTCGGAAACATTGCCGTGCATGTCGAAGAGGCCCCAGGGATTCGGCTTCTTTTGGCCGACCTTCTGGTAGGTGTAGTTCGCATTCGCCATCGACCAGGCATACTCGTCGAGTTGCGCCGGATCGTCGCCGAAACTGTAAGCCGTCATGGTGCCCGCGCGGCAGGCATACTCCCACTCCGCCTCGGTCGGCAGGCGGTAGTAGTGGCCGGTCTGCGCCGTCAGCCATTCGCAGAATTTGCTCGCGGCGTGATGAGTCATCGCGATCGCCGGCCAGCCGGCCCCGTAGCCCTCGCCCATCTCGAAGTGCATTGGCACGTAGGGCGGCGTCGGCTGGCTGACCACATCGATCAGGCTCTCGCCATCTTTGATCTCCGGCGCTTCGGGCGTCGTGATGTTAGAGTCGCGGTTCAGCGTGCCGTCCTTGTTGCGCGCCTTGCCGTTTTCCATGAAGGCCCGGTAGATGTCCCAGGTGATTTCGCATTTGCCGATCCAGAAGGGATCGAGCGCCACCTTCACCTGCGGACTTTCGTCGGCCTTGCGGCCTTTCTCGCTGGCGGGGGAGCCGATCGTGAATTCGCCGCCGGGCACCGGCACCAGGTCGAACTTCGCGTCCTTCGCCTGGGGGACCGTCTCGGTGTAGGCCTTCATTCCCGCCGCATCCGCAGGCGAGTCCCCCTTCTTCGTCACCAGCGCGTGAATCTTCTCCGTCACCGGAAAGTACTGCGGGCTTGGTAAATCGGGAGCCTTGGCGACTTCCGGGGCCGCCGCTGCAGCGGTCTGGGCGAGGGCGCAGGCAGGTGCCAGCAGCGCGAGTGCAAGGAGGGAACGGGGCGTCATGGAGCGAGAGAGCATGAGGCGCGGATCGGACCAAGTCCAGTCCGCGCCTCTTGGAAAACCCGGTCGGGATATGAAATCAGGCGAATTTGTGGATGCCAGGCACCGGAACCGGCGCCACGGGGAAAGCATCGCCCATCTTCAGCGTGTCCGGAGCGAGATCCTGGGTGGAATTCCACATCTGTTCCCAGGTCACGCGCTGGCCGGTATGCGCCGCCTCGCGGGCGATCAGGCCGAGCATCGTGCTATTCGCCATGTACTCGCCGGTGTTGATGATCTCCCCCTTGCGCAGCGAGGCGAAGAACTCGTTGTGGCAGACCTGATACATGTTCTGCTCCATGCCCGCGGGCGCGCGATACACCCACTCGCGCTTCTTGCCGTCGAGGCCCAGCACCATCGGTGTGGATGGCGCGACCGCCGTGCCCTTTTCGCAATAAATGCGGTCCACCACCTCGGTATGGCAGCCCAGATATTGCCGCTCGCCCAGATGGCAGATCACGCCGCCCGGATACTCGAAGGCGATATTGTAGTGATCATACACGTTGCCCGCATCGGTGCGATAGGCGCGGCCGCCGTTGCCCACGGCGGCGATCGGGGCCACGTCGCCCATCGCCCATGCGACCTTGTCCACCGTGTGGATCGCCTGCTCGAGCAATGGGCCGCCGCTGGTCCATTCGAAATTGTTCCACCAGCGCAGCTGCCACTCCACGTCCGCCATGCCGGCGTCCTTCTTCATTCCCGGCTGCAGCGGCTTCGGCGGGCTGCCCATGTAGGTCCCGTAGACCGAATAAATTCTGCCGAGCTCGCCCGAGGTGATTTTCCCGTAAAGTTCGCGCACGCCCGGGGCGAAGCGCCAACAGAAGCCGTGCTGGATCGCCACGCCCTTCTGCTTCGCCAGCTTGGTGGACTCCATCACCGACTTCACGCCGGCCACGTCCACTGCCATCGGCTTCTCGGAGAAGACGTGCTTGCCGGCCTCGATCGCCGCGCGCAGGTGCTGCGGCCGGAATCCCGGGGGCGCTGCCAGCAGGACCACGTCCACGCCGCTTTCGAGCACCTTCTGATAGGCGTCCAGACCTGAGAACTGCCGCTCGGCCGGGACATCCATCCTCCCTTCAAATCCCTTCATGCCGTCCAGGCTGCTCTTGATCGCTTCCGGGAAGGCATCGCCCATCGCCCACAAGACCACATTCGGATCCGCGGAAAGCGCTTGGGTCGCCGCACCGGAACCGCGTCCGCCGCAACCGATCAGGCCAATTTTCAGCTTCGCGTTGTTCGCCCCTTGGCCCAGCAAGAGGTTCGGGAATCCGGCCACCGCTGCAGTAACGGCGGTGCCCGCAAGCAGCTGGCGACGGGAAAGGGATGGTGAGTTCATGGCAGGTGGTGGTTAATGAAGCGGAACGGGATTACGAATTTTTCCGCCCCGACTTTCAAGGATTTGGGTGGAAATTTCAGTTTAGCTCGTTTTTCGTGAGAGAATCGGACGATTATCACCGAATTCAGGATGCTTCGAGCTTGCCGATCCTCCGCCCTCTCGTCGAGTCTCCGCTTCAACATGGATAAAGCCGCCCCGCCCGCTGTGCTCACCCGACTGTCGGTGATGATGTTCCTCCAATTTTTCGCTTGGGGATCATGGTTTGTCACCCTTGCCCTCGCGATGGGCGCAAACTACCTCGGGGACTTCATCGGCGGGGCCTACGAGAGCGCGCCCTTGGGGGCGATTTTCGCGCCGCTCTTCCTGGGCCTCGTGGCCGACCGCTTGTTCTCCTCGGAGCGGGTCATGGGTGTGCTCATGTTGATCGGCGGGGCGATCATGTGCGTGATCGCCACCATCGCCCCACAGGGCGCGGAAAAGGGCGGGCTATTCGTCTGGCTGATGATCGCTTACATGCTCTGTTACATGCCGACCCTTGGCTTGGGGAACACCATTGTCTTCACTCACTTGCGGCAGGAAGATTTCCCGAAGGCACGCGTGTGGGGCACCATTGGTTGGATCGTCGCGGGTCTGGCTCTCGGTGCTGCCGGTTGGTCCGCCTCGCTGAATATCTTCTGGCTGGGAGCGATCTGCAGCTTTGCACTCGGTATCTATAGCTTCACGCTTCCGCACACGCCGCCGCCTGCGAAGGGCAAGCCGCTCGATCTCGGCTCCTTGCTGATGGTAGACGCCCTGAAGCTCCTGAAGAATCCTCCCTTCCTGGTCTTTGCGGTCTGCTCGATGCTGATCTGCATCCCTCTTGCTTACTATTACGGCCAGACCTCCGCCTACCTCGGTGCCGCCGGCTTCGAGCAGGCCGCATCGACCATGACGCTCGGTCAGATGTCGGAGATCTTTTTCATGGTCCTCATTCCCTTCTTCTTCCGGAAGCTGGGAGTGAAGATGATGCTGCTGATCGGCATGCTGTGCTGGGTCGCCCGCTATGCCTTGTTCGCCTTCGGGGCGCCGGATCAGGTTGCGTGGATGCTGCTGCTCGGGGTCGCGCTGCACGGCCTCTGTTATGACTTCTTCTTCGTCACCGGCTTCATCTACACCGACAAGAAGGCACCTGCCGAGATCCGCGGACAGGCTCAGTCGCTGCTGGTTTTCCTCACCCAGGGCCTCGGCATGTTCTTCGGTTTCCGCATGGCCTTCGGCGGGAAGTTCCCTTTCACCGATATCGCACTGCCGAATACCATTGGAGCCTATGGCGCGGCTCCCGCGGGCCACGTTCCCCTGATGGACGGGATCAAGTCGCTCAACGGTAATCAGCCCGCGCCCTCCTTCCTCGAAAGTCTCACCGGGATGTTCGGGAAAGGCTATCCCGAGGGCACCGATCCGGCCCTCGTCTCCAAGGCGATGATGGATTGGAAGAACTACTGGATGTTCCCAGCCGGCATGGCCGCCGTCATCGCCGTCATCTTCTTCGTCGCCTTCTGGGACAAGTCCGCCGATGGCGGCGATGCAAAACACTGAAGGCCGGCCGCGTATTGCCCCACCCATTCAAGTCCGATTACCATGAACCGCCGCCAAACCCTTAAGTCCATCGCCGCCTACGCGACGATCCAGATCGTCCCCAGCCGCGTCCTCGGTCTCGCCGGACAAACCCCTCCTTCCGAGGAGATCACCAAGGCGATCATCGGCTGCGGCGGCATCTCCGCATCGCACCTTCCGATGCCAGGCCGTCTGCTGGCGCTTTGTGATGTGGACAAGGGCCACCTCGACCAGCGGATGAAGGATGCGGGTGCTGAAAAGAACGGCATCAAGGGTTACGGCGACTTCCGCGAGGTCTTGGCGCGCAAGGATATCGATGTCATCCACGTCGCCACCCCGCCGCACTGGCACGCGCTGATGGCGATTGCCGCGGCCAAAGCCGGCAAGGACGTGTGGTGCGAGAAGCCGATGAGCCGCACCATCGGCGAAGGCGTGGCCATGGTGAAGGCCGTCGAAAAGAACAACCGGGTCTTCCGCCTCAACACCTGGTTCCGCTTCAAGGATAACTTCTACGGCATGGGCGTGCCGGTGAAGCAGCTCAAGAAGGCCGCCATGCACGACCTGCTCGGCTGGCCGCTCAAGATCACCGTCTCCGGCGTCACCGGCTTCGATTGGAAGCTCGGCATCTGGACCGGCAAGACCAATCTCCCGGTGCAGCCGGTCCCGGAAGGCTTCGACTACAACTTCTGGCTCGGCCCTGCGCCGCAGAAGCCCTACAGCGCCCACCGCACCCACGCCTCTTTCCGCGGCTACTGGGACTACGATGGCGGCGGCCTCGGCGACATGGGCCAGCACTACCTCGACCCCGCTCAATACATCCTCAACAAGGACGACACCGCACCCATCTCCGTCGAGATCGACGCTGATCCTCAAGATGCGGACGCCATCGGCACCTGGCGGCGCATCGAATTCACCTACGCCGACGGCTGCAAGATCATCCTCGATGGCGCGAACAAGGACAAGGACGCCAAGTACATCGAAGGGCCCAAGGGCTGGATCACCAAGGGATTCGAATCGAGCATCCCGGATCTCGACAAGAAGCTCGCCGCGCTACCCGACCCCGAGCCCGTGATCACCGACTTCCACGAGAGCGTCCGCACCCGCAAGAAGTTCGCCCTCAACGAGCAGAACGGCTTCTGGTCCTGCACCATGGTCAACATGGGCGTCACCGCCCACCGCCTCAACAAGAGCCTCAAGTTCGACCCGAAGACCCTCAAGTTCGACGACGCGGAGGCGAACAAGTTGATCAGCCAGCCGATGCGCGGCCCTTGGAAAATCGAGGCCTAGGCATCGCCCCGGACACGGACGCACGACCCTGCCGTGAGCCGCCTTGTCCGGCTCACGGATGGTCCATGCTCATGCCGGTCACCCTGGCGGTTCTAAATTCACTGAATCCCTACAATCGACTTCAGTCCGCCGCGCCCCCTATGCTCATGGCCGTAAACCTCCGACTGTCATGACCGAGAAGAAAGCCATCTGCGTCCAAGGTCTCATCCCCTTCATCCTATTGGTCCTCGCCATTGGAGCCGTTATCTACACCGGCAAACTATCCCGGATTCTCGAAAACGCGCCCTTCCTTCTCGTCCTGATCGTTCCCTTGGGTATCCTCTGGCTCAAAGGCCTCTTCATCGTCTCGCCGAACGAAGGGAAAATCCTGACCTTCTTCGGCAAGTACACCGGCACGGTCCGCGAGCCCGGCTTCTGGTTCGCCAATCCCTTCGCCTCGAAGGACCGCATCTCCCTCAAGATCTCGAACTTCCAGAGCCCCCAGCTCAAGGTCAACGACGCCCACGGCAATCCCATCGAGATCGCCTGCATCGTCGTCTGGCGCGTCGTCGATACCGCGAAGGCTGCCTTCGATGTCCAGGACTTCAATGTCTTCGTTCACATCCAGGCCGAGACCGCCCTCCGCCATCTCGCCAGCCATTACCCCTATGAGCCGCACGAGCCCGGCGAGGTCTCCCTCCGCGGCTCCCCGGAGAAAGTCGGCGAGACCCTTCAAAGGGAACTTCAGGAACGCATCCAGCTCGCCGGCATCGAGATCATCGAAGCCCAGCTATCGCATCTCGCCTACGCTCCCGAAATCGCCCAGGCCATGCTCCGCCGCCAGCAGGCCGCCGCCGTCATCGGCGCCCGCCAAATGATCGTCGAAGGTGCCGTCAGCATGGTCGAAATGGCGCTCAAGAAACTCGAAGCCGACAACGTTGTGCACCTCGACGAGAAGAGCAAATCAGTCATGGTGAACAACCTCATGATCGCCCTTGTCTCCGAGTCCCACATCCAGCCCGTCATGGCCACCAGCCAGAGCGCGTGATCTTGGTTTAGGGATCCGCCTTCCATCTCCACAGCCCCGAAGGGGCGGCAGGGAGACAGCCCCGGGTGAAACCCGGGGTGTCGCAGAGCGGGCAGAATGCCCCCTGCAAGGGGGCGAGGAGGCCGGTTGCAATTCACACGTGTCGATCTAGCAGGCCTCCCGGTATCCCTTCAGGGCACGTCTTCCTCCCTCCTTCAACCCAGGAGCGGCTGATACCCCTTTCGGGGCTCTAGCGCTCTGCGATCATCGGGGCGCGAATGTCGGGCTTGTATTCCGACCCGCGACACTACCGCCGGTTCACAATCGTGATCCCCGCCAACACCAACAACGCCCCAACCACGAACCTCGGATCCAGCGGTTCCTTCAAGACCAGCACGCCAAAGGTGATCCCAAAAATCGGCGTCAGGAACGAAAACACCGATAGCCGCGATGCCAGATACTTCCGCAGCAGCCAGAACCAATACAGGTAGCTCGCAAACGCCACCACCACCGTCTGGAAAACCAGGTTCACGCCCAGCCGTGGCGTCCACGTCGCTGCCGCCACCTTGCCGCTGAGCCACGCATAGAGGAGGAGCATCACCCCCGCTCCCGCGAGCTGATAAAACAGCGTCTTCGTCGCCGGCGTCTCCGAAAGCCGGCTACCCCGGATTACCAGCGTCGTCGCCGCCCACAGGATCCCGCCGAGAATCCCCAAGGCATCTCCCAGCAGCAAATTCTTCCCGCCTGGCGCGAAGAAGCTCCCCGAGAAAGCGACCGCGATCCCTGCAAAAGCCACCCCCACGCCCAGCCACTGCGCGCGGTTCATCCGCTCCTCCCTCACCAGCCAGTGGAAGCCCAGTACCGTGAAGATCGGAGCCGTGTAGAGGAACACCGCCATGTGCCCCGCGGTCGTGTAATTCAGCCCCAGCGATACCGCCAGGAACTCCCCTCCGAACAAGAGCCCCACCAGCAAGCCGGGCCGCAGCGTCCCATCCCGCAGCGATAGATTTTCCCGTCGCGCCACCATCACGATCCCCACTAGCACCGCCGCCAGCGCCGATCGGATCCCCACTTGGAAGACCGGGCTCATCTCCTGCACCGACGACTTGATCGCGACCTGCTGGAAGCCCCAGATCACGCACAGCACCACCATCGAGGCGATGCTGAAGCCATCGAGCGGCTTGCGGGTGGCAATCGGGTCCGGGTTCAAGGGACGCGGAGTCTGCGTTTTGGCCTGCCGCTGTCAGCCGCGAAAAAGCGCCGGCAGCTTCCTCCCGGGGCCTTCAGAAAGCATCGAATCCGATCCGCTCAGGGCAGGATCATGAACAAGCCACCCGAGCTCGCCCAATTCGCCACCGGCGCGGGCACCCAGCGGCGCTCGTAGCTCGCGCCCCAGGAATCGGAAACCGCCAGCTCGTTGGTCGCTTCATTGTAGCCCACGATCATGCAGATGTGGTGGGCTTCCTGCTCGGATTCCTTCTTCACCACCTCGGCCGCCTTCGCCGCGATCTCCGCCGCCCAGACCTTCCAGTCGGTCACCCGGGTGCGCTTCGCGGTGTTGCCGTTCGCCGTCTCGTTGTAGGGCCCCAGAGAGCGCATCGTCCACATCACCGGGATGCCCTTGTCGATGTAGCCCTTCACATCGCGCACCCGCAGTTCCTTGACGTTCTTGTCCTCGGTCCGGCGGCCCTTGCTACGGACCTGCTGCCGGACTTCGTCCAGAAGGAATCCCACCGAAGTGCCGCCGCCCATGCCGCTCTTGCCGATCATCGCCAGCAGATACATGTCGGCCTCGATCCCCGCGGTGCGCAGCGCCCGCTCGAAGGTCGCCGGCACGCAATAGCCCTTCGGGCCTTGGTTCACCATCGGCACTTGGCCCAGATAAACGTCGCCGTTCTCCACGCGCACCACGTCTTCGGTCAGGCGCTTGCGGATCTCGCCATCCTTCACCTTGCCCGTCTTGCCGCCGCTATCGGCCAGCTCCAGCGGCACGATCGAAAGCGAGACGTACTCGCCCTCTTCACTCGAAAGGATCAGCGAGTGGCCGTTCCAATCCCAGCGCATCACCTTGCGGCGGGTCTTGCGGGAATCGCCGAAGCGCTGGATCTGCGGCTCGCCCAGCACTCCCGTGATGCTCGCCAGCACGGTCTTCTCGTCCTCCGCCATCGCCTTCGCCAAGCTCGCCTCGTCGGCCTCGCTCTTGCCCTCGAAGTGCGCCTCCCCTTGGCCCATCGTGCTCTTGAAATCGCCCTTGTTGGAATACACGGCCGAGAGGATCGAGGCATTGCCGTCTTCCCCGGCGTAGAGCGCCACCGAGTAGGGACGCGCCCCGAAGAGCCGGTAGGAATCGCCGGTGTAGGCCCGCCAGCTCGCGCTGTGCTTGGTCCGCGATTCCGAACTCAGGTGCAGCACCGCCGCGATCTCATCCGCCTTGCGGACCTCGAAGGGCGTGCCGGAGAAGAGCGGGGAGCCCGCCATCTTGCTCAGCTTCGCGAGTTCTTCGGAAAGCTGCTTGGCCTGCGCGTCGAAGCTGGTCCGGTCCTCGCCCGTCAGCATCCCGGGTGAAACCTCGAAAAGCTTTCCGTCCGCCTCCCGCCGCAGCAGGTAGCGGTCCTTCTGCACCCCTTCGAAGCGGGCGCGGATCTGGCCGCCCTCGCCGTCCTTCAGGACACGCCACTCGCCGATCGCGGAGGCGCTATGAAGACACGAAGCGACGAGAAGGAGAGACAGCAGGGGTTTCATAGGAGCAAGCGAATCGGGTTCCGCGGCAGATTTCAACACCGGAAGCGGGGCAAGGGTGTGGTTTTGCCTGATCCTTTCGGCGCAGGAAACGATGAAAACCGCCCGGACTGGGAGGATTTGGGAAGTATCCGGATGTATCCGGCCTACTTCACCAGCCGCTCCGCCAGCTCCCAAGCCTCGTGATACCGCTTGAAGCTCCGCAGCGCCCACTCGGCCTCCGCCAGCACCACCCAATGCCCCGCGGCATCCTTGGCCAGCGCGCAGCCGCCCGGCAGGTCGTCGGTCGGCGCTTCCGCCCCCTCGACCGGCTCGCCATCCAGCATCAGCCAGCGGATCACCGTCCAGGGACTTTGCTCCAGCACCACCTCCGCGCCGTACTCCGTCTCCAGACGGTATTTCAAAACCTCGAACTGTAGCGGCCCGATCGCCCCGAGCAACAAAGTCGAGCCCGACGCGCTCTCGAACAACTGGGTCACGCCTTCCCGCACCAGCTGGTCCATACCCGCCCGGAAGCGCTTCGCCGTCGCCGTGCTGCGCCCGCGGATCGTCGCGAAGCACTCCGGCGGGAAAATCGGGATCTCGTCGAACTTGATCGCGGAGTCGGTCGTCAGCGTGTCGCCGATTTCAAAAGGCTGGTTGCCCACCAGGCCGACCACGTCGCCAGCGAAGGCCTCGTCGACAATCTCCCGCTCTTGGGCGAAGAGCTTCTGCGAATTCGACAAGCGGATCTGTTTCGCCGCGGACCCGTGCCAGACCTGCATGTCGCGCTCGAACTTCCCCGAAACGATCCGGATGAAGGCCATCCGGTCCCGGTGCTTCGGGTTCATGTTCGCCTGGATCTTGAAGACGAAGCCGCTGAAACGCTTGTCCTCGGGCTCGATCATCACCTCGCCGGACTTCCGGCCCGAGGGCTCCGGTGCCATTGCCAGGAAGCCGTCGAGCAAAAGCTGGATCCCGAAATTATTGGCCGCGGACCCGAAGAAGACCGGCGTCAGCTCGCCCGCCAGCACCCGCTCCTGATCGAAGGGCGCACCGGCGATGTCCAGCAGCTCCATCTCCTCCAGCGCCTTGTCCACCAGATCGTTATCCACGAGCTCGCGAACCGCCGGATCGGCCAGGCCCATCACGGAGACGGGTGCGCGGTAAGCCCCGGCCTTGGTCTTCTCGAAGAGATTGAGCTGCCCGTCGCGCCGCTGGATGATCCCGCGGAAGCGCGGACCATCGCCCAGCGGCCAGTTCATCGGGTGGGACGCGATGCCCAGCACATTCTCGATCTCATCCACCAGATCGATCGGCGGTCGCGTCGGCCGGTCGAGCTTGTTGATGAAGGTGAAGATCGGGATCCCGCGCAGGCGGCAGATCTCGAAAAGCTTGCGGGTCCGTGCCTCCACGCCCTTGCCGGCATCCACCACCATGATCACCGCGTCCACCGCGGTCAGCACCCGGTAGGTGTCCTCCGAGAAGTCCTCGTGACCCGGGGTGTCCAGCAGGTTCACGTGGAATCCCGCGTAGTTGAACTGCAGCACCGTGGAGGAGATCGAGATCCCGCGCTGCTTTTCCAGCTCCATCCAGTCGGAGGTCGTCGCCCGGCGGTCGCGGCGGGAGGTCACACTGCCCGCCAGATCGATTGCCCCGCCATAGAGCAGGAATTTCTCCGTGAGCGTGGTCTTGCCCGCATCCGGGTGGGAAATGATGGCGAGCGTACGGCGGATGGAAGACGGATGGGACACGGCGGGCCGGGAGGGAATCACGCTGCCCGCGCCCTGCCAAGACTGATCCCCGGGGCGACCGCCCGCCAACTTTCCGCAAGCCGCCACCAGCGCCCGTCATCCCGCTACCGTATGCCTTCCATCACTTCCGGCGATGCACCCGTTCTCTTTCCTACAATTGCCCGTCCGCCTCCGTCACCAGGCTCCGGATTTTTTCGAGCAACTCGCCTGCCTCGGCATGCTCTGTGTCCGGGCCAAGAATCTCACCGCGGAGCTGGTCGCGATTGCCGATCCCGGTGAATCCGTCCTCACCGGTACCGATCACCTCCTTTTCCCCGGGCTCGGTCTTTCACTGGCCCCGTCCCGCCTCGCCGGCCTGCATGCCCTGCGGATCGAGAGCCTCCCCCAGCATTCCGGCATTCTGGAGTTCGACTTCAATCGCGGAACTTTTCCCCTCGCGATCGCCCTGCCCGACGAATCTACCGGCAATTCCCGCCTGAAATCCTTCGTCGCCGCCTTCTGCGCCGAGGAGTTGGAAATCGATGAACTGCTCGAGTGGCGCGCCGCCTTCTCCCAATCCTTCACCGCCTGCCCCTGCTGCCAGGCCCTCGCCGATCATCGCCGATCATCGCCGTTCCTTCCCCGACCGCCACCCGCTCGCTCCCATTCTCGGCGACCTCACCGAGCTCCGTCTCTCCGCCCACTGCCGCGTCATCGGCAGCGGCTTCGACTTCTCCCGCTTCATCACTGCCCGCCGCCTGTTCTTCGGGGAAGGCACCATCACGCTCAATGACGACAGCGGTGATTGCGTCCTCCGCATCGACCCCGCCCACGCCCATGCCCTCTGGGTTCTGCCAGTGCAGGTGGACGGCGAGTGCCGCACCACCGTCCGGGTCTACGATACCCTCGGCAGCCTGAACCTGGAGTTCTCGGTTCCTGGCGGACAATTCGTCGCCCCATGGCAACGCTACTGTGCCGAGGCCTGCTCCTAGTTAGCGGTAAATTGTCATCGCTGTTGGAGAGGCAATTGAGACGTCATCTCAATTCATTGAGATCCATCGACTTGAGACTGTATCTCAAGTCATCCTTTTCTTGCGCGCAGGTCGAAGTCGCGACATCTTCCGATAACCATTTCCCGATCTACTATGAAAACGACCACCGTTACCCGCGCCTGCGCTGCCTGCGTTCACTGGAACAAGCTGGAAGAAGACCACGGCGAATGTCGCCGCCACGCGCCGCAGACCGTCGCCTTCGAGGTCGACGACGAAGTGAAATTCGAATCGATGTTCCCCGTCACCGCGGGCGAGGACTGGTGCGGCGACTTCTCCAAGACCGAGTGATCGGCAACTGCTCTTCAGGCCCAACCTCCAAACGCCCCGTGCTCCGGCACCGGGGCGTTTTTCTTTTTCCAAGACATGCTCGCCGGGATAGAGGAGGAATGAAGCCTGCCGCCCAGATCGGCCTTGCTAGGTTTTGAAATAATCCGTCACCTCCACTCGTTTTACCGACCCGATCATGCAGAAACCTCTTCGCGTCCTTTGTGTGGGTGCCGGCCATATGGGCCGCTCGCACGCCCTTGCCTACCATCGCATTCCCGGCTTTGAGATCTGCGGGATCGTCACCCGCTCCGCGGAGAGCCGCGGCAAGCTCAATGCCGAACTCGGCGGCGGCTACGCGGAATTCGCCGATTTCTACGAGGCCCTCGCCGCCACCAAGCCGGACGCCGTCAGCATCTCCACCTACCCGGACACCCACGGCCCCTACGCCGAGGCCGCCTTTGATGCCGGTTGCCACGTCTTTATCGAGAAGCCTCTCGCCGAAAACGTCGCCGCCGCGGAGGGCATCGTCGCCAAGGCCAAGTCCAGCGGTAAGAAACTGGTGATCGGCTACATCCTCCGCCACCACCCGAGCTGGATCAAATTCATCGAGATGGCCCAGACCCTCGGCAAGCCGCTGGTCATGCGCATGAACCTCAACCAGCAGTCCTCCGGGGATAACTGGAAGACCCACAAGGCGCTCATGTCCTCGATCTCCCCGATCGTCGATTGCGGCGTCCACTACGTCGATGTCATGTGCCAGATGACCCGCTCGCGGCCGATCCGCGTCTCCGGCATCGGTGCCCGCCTCAGCGAGGAAATTCCCGAGGGCAAGATCAACTACGGCGCCCTCCAGGTCACCTTTGAGGACGGCTCCGTCGGCTGGTACGAAGCCGGCTGGGGCCCGATGATGAGCGAGGTCGCCTTCTTCGTGAAGGACGTCGTCGGCCCGAAGGGCTGCGCCTCCATCGTCGCCGACAAAGCCGCCGGCGAAGGCCAGAGCGCCAATGTCGACGCCCACACCCAGACCCAGTTGATCCGCCTCCACTACTCCCAGCTCACTCCGCAGGGCACCTTCGCCAAGTCCGACGAAACCGTCCGCCTCGACGACGAACCGGACCACGACGGCCTCTGCCACCGCGAGCAGGACTACTTCCTCAAGGCCATCCTCGAAGACCTCGACCTCGCCGCCCACATGGAAGACGCCCTCTCCTCCATGCGCATCGTCGCCGCCGCCGACGAAAGCTTCCGCACCGGAAAAACCATCGATCTCTAGCCGTAGGTATTTCCCCGCGCCTCCGCGTTTCGTTCTCTTCAAATCAAAATCCTTGGCGCGCTTGGCGTCTTGGCGGTTCACTCATCCCAGCTCCATCCGAATCATGAAATCCATCGCCTTTCTTCTCCTTCCCCTCGCCGCCAGCGCCGCGGAACCGAAGCTCCAGCAAGTCTCCCTCTTCAATGGCAAGGACCTCAGCGGCTGGAAGGGCGATGGCTACGTCGTGGAAGACGGCGCGATCGTCTGCACGCCGAAGGGCAGCACCCTCGCCACCGAGAGCACCTACGCCAACTACGCCCTCGATTTCGAATTCAAGCTCCCGCCCGCTGGTAACAACGGCATCGGCATCCACTACCCCGGCACCGGCGATGCCGCCTACGCCGGCATGGAAGTCCAGGTCCTCGATAACACCTCCGACAAGTACAAGGACCTCAAGCCCTACCAGTTCCACGGCTCCATCTACACCATGGTGCCCGCCAAGAAGGCCCCGCTCAAGCCCGTCGGCGAGTGGAATGTCGAGCGCATCCTCGTCAATGGCGACGACGTCCAGGTCACCGTCAATGGCGAGGTCGTTACCCAGGCGAAGCTTTCCAAGCTGAACGAGGAATTCCCCAAGCACGAGGGTGCCAAGCGCCGCGCCGGTCACATCGCCTTCTGCGGCCACGGAGATCCCGTCGCCTTCCGCAACATCAAGATCTGCGAAATCGCACCCGTCGCCAATGACGCGGGCGCCAAGCAAGCCGGCTTCACCAAGATCTTCGACGGCACGACTCTGACCGGCTGGGAAAGCGAGGAAGGGGACAAGGGCCACTGGGTCCCCATCAACGGCATCCTCAAGTACGACGGTCATAGTGAGGCCAAGGACAAGGACCTCTGGTTCAGCAAGGAGTATGGCGACGTGACCATTGCCTTCGACTGGCGCTGGAGCGGCACCGGCCCGGTCATGAAGCGCCCGATCATCGGCCCCGATGGCAAGGAAACCGGCGAGTCCGTCGAAGTCCAGGAACTCGACAGCGGCATCTACCTCCGCGGCAGCTCCAAGAGCCAGGTCAACCTCTGGAACTGGCCCTGTGGCTCCGGTGAAGTCTACGGCTACCGCACCGACAAGTCCCAGCCTGCCGAAGTCATCGCCGGCGTCACCCCGAAGGTGAAGGCGGACAACCCCGTGGGCGAATGGAACCGCACCACCGTCACCATCAAGGGCGATCGCCTCACCGTCGGCCTCAATGGCAAGACCATCATCGAGGATGCCCAGCTCCCCGGCATCCCCGCCAAGGGCAAGATCGCCTTCCAGCACCACGGCGCCGCCATCGACTTCGCCAACATCTGGGTCAAGGAACTCTAAAAAGGTGGTCCGCACAGTCCTCTGTGCGGTCGAACGGTCCCTCAAGCCGCTCTCACCTTAGGGCCGAAAACCGCCCATCCCTAGCTCTTCGTATCTCTCCACCCGCCGAATACGTCCCTTCGTTTCCCATCGGAACGGGGGCGTAGCTCGGCGGTGAGGGTACCCGCCTTATAAGCGGGGGGGCGGGTTCGGTACCCGCCGTCCCTACCCGGCTGAAATGCTCCAGATCCGCCAGTCCACACCGGAAGACGCCGCCGCTCTCGCCCGGCTGGTCACTGACTTGGGCTACCCCGTCGATCCCGCCGGAATGGCCGCACGCCTCGGCTCCCTCTCTCCCGACCACCGCACCCTGGTGGCCGAAGTGGACGGCCAGATCGCCGGCTTCATCGGAATGGTGAAGTTCCCCATCTACGAAGCCTCGGCTCCGATCGGCTACATTCTCGCCCTGTCGGTGAGCCCGGCGCATCAGGGACAGGGCATTGGCAGGGCCCTCATGGCCGCAGCCGAGCAATGCTTCCTCGATCTCGGTGTCAGGGATGTCCGCGTCACCAGCGGACTCCACCGCCCCGAGGCCCACGGCTTCTACGAAGCGCTGGGCTATGCCAAGACCGGCTATCGTTTCCGCAAGGTGTTAGACGCCGCCTCGTGAAAGAGGCGTCCACGCCACGCGTTGAGGGATAGATGAGCGGACTCCTTCCACCATCAGCCTTCATCGCGGGAGTCTGTGCCCTACTGCTGCCGCTTCACGCCGCGGAATTGAAGCTCACCTCCCCGCTCGACTATCAGGTCACCCAGCGCAGTTCCATGAATGCGGGCCTGATCCCCATCTCAGGTTCTTTGACCGGTAGCGGCGATCAAGAGTCCTTGATCGAGGCTTGCGTCATCGGGGGCGAGGCTACCGGAATTTGGCGCGCATGTACGGAGGTCAAACCGGGCCAGCCCTTCTCCACGGTCTTGGGGGCCCCGGCGGGCGCATGGTTCCAAGTGAAGGTTCGCGCGATCCTCGGCACCAAGGTCATTTCCGAGGTCACAATCGAACACGTCGGCGTCGGCGAAGTCTTCATCGTCGCCGGCCAATCGAACTCCGCGAACCACGGCGAGGAGAAGCAGGCCACCACCACCGGCATGGTCTCCAGCTTCGACGGCACCCGCTGGCAGCTCGCCAATGACCCGCAGCCCGGTGCCAGCGGCGAGGGCGGCAGCTTCATGCCCCCGCTCGGCGATGCCCTCGCCAAACGCTTCGGCACTCCCGTCGGCTTCATCCCCCGCGGCATCGGTGCCACCAGCGTCCGCGAATGGCTGCCCGCAAGCGTTAGCTTCCCGGCTCCGCCCACCCTGTTAGGCCGGGTCACCCAGCTTCCCGACGGTTCATGGACTAGCAATGGCAAGGCATTCGAAGGCCTTGTCGCCCTCATGAAATCCCGCGGCCAAAAGGGCTTCCGCGCCGTCCTCTGGCACCAAGGGGAAAGCGATGCCAACCAGGCCGACCCCACCCGCACCCTCCCCGGCGAGCTCTACCGCCAGCATCTCGAAACCATCATCCGCGACTCCCGCAGGCAGATCGCATGGGAGGCCCCCTGGTTCGTCGCCCAGGCCAGCTACCACATCCCCGGCGACGAAGCCTCCCCGGACATCCGCGCCGCCCAGGCCTCCTTCTGGAAAGACAACATCGCCCTCCAAGGCCCCGATAGCGATGCCCTCAAGGGCGAACTCCGCGAGAACGGCGGCAAGGGCGTCCACTTCAGCGGCAAGGGCCTGCGCGAACACGCCGCTGCTTGGGAAACGAAGATCGCACCTTGGCTCCAAAAGCAGTTGGAGTAACACCGCGTTCCGGGATTGCCCGCCGCGCCCCGCGCCGCCTAACCTCAGCGCGTGGCCGCCAAGAACATCGTCTATTTCGACCTCGAGACCCAGCGGAGCTTCGGCGATGTCGGCGGTTCCGCCCACAAGGACAAGATGGGCATCTCGGTCGCCGTGACCTACAGCACCGCCCGCGGCAGCTACCGGATCTACGGCGAAGACGATCTCAATCAGCTCGTCGATGAACTGGTCCGCGCCGACCTCGTCGTCGGCTGGAATCACGTCGAGTTCGATTATCCCGTGCTACAGGGCTACACGGTCTATGACCTTCCGGCGCAGACCGTGAATCTGGACATGATGTTAGACCTGCAGTTGAAACTCGGCTTCCGCATGAAGCTCGATTCGGCAGCCTCCGCCTCCCTAGGCGCCGGCAAGTCCGCCGATGGCCTCGATGCCCTGCGCTGGTGGCAGGAATACAAGAAAACCGGCAGCAATGCCCCGCTCATGCGCATCGCCGAATACTGCGCCTACGACGTCAAGGTCACCAAGTGCGTCCACGAATTCGCGCTCGCGAATGGCCACGTCAAATTCCACGACCGCGGCGGCCACATGCAGGAAATCGCCGTCGGCTGGTGAAACCGGGTTCGGCTTATACCCAGCCGATCATGCCCAGCACGCCCCACACCGCTCTTCCGAAGAAGGCGATCAGGAGGATCAGGAAGACGTAGACGCTGACGTCGATCTGTTTGCGGGTCATGGCGCGGCGGTTTTAGGGCCGCTACCCGCCGCCTGCCAAGGAGATTCCACGGGAGGCCACGAGCGCGGCTTGGCGGCCTCTGCTCTGCCCCCTTATCCGCCAATGCCCTGCAAGGGGGAACGTCGATAGCCCGGGGCAGGCAACGCGCAGCCTCGGGTAATTTGGCCCTGCCAAGCCCCCTGTAGGGGGCACGTAGGCTGGTGATTCCAGAGGTGCTGCCCAAGTGACCTACGAGCGGCCTTTTCCGGACGTTCCGATCCTTGGCTATCAACGGTCTCCCTGTCAGGGTAAGGGAGTGACGGGCCAAAAAAACCCCGGCCGCCATAGGCAGCCGGGGCTCTTGAATTGCATCACGGCGCCACCGCGTTCACGGCGTCACGTTCACCCGCAGGAAGCCCTTGCTCCCCGGTGCCAGCCCGTTGCTCGCGTCCAGGCTGAAGGTCCGGTAGATGTAGCCCGTCGGCGGTGTCGCATTCGGCGCGGGTGGTGCGATCGGTGCCACCACCGAGACCGCGGAGGTAAAGGCCGACAGGTTCAGGCTGCCTTGCACCGTGTAGGTGTAGCCTTCCTGCGTGGCCGTCGGCGAGGGCAAGCCGCCGAAGATCGGCGTGCCGTTCCGCACCGCGATGGTCATCACCAGTTCGGTGGCGGTGCCGGGATCGCTGCTGTCCCCCGTCAGATGATACACCTTCGGGCCATCGCTGCCGTTGTCCGGCTCGCCGCCCAGCGCGAATTCGAGCGAGTTGCTGCTGCCGTCGCCATCCGGATCGGCATTCGGCCCGACGATCGCCGGATCGGTCTCGGCACCGAAGTAACCGCTGATCCAGGTTTCAAAGGCATTCGGCGGCCGCACGATCGCGATCGAGTTTCCATCTAAGGAATAGTTGATCGAGTAACCCAACAGTGCGAGCGCTGCCCCTACCGCAGTATCATTCGCGAACTTCGCCCCCGTCTTCGTCACGTAGGTCGCGATGACATAGGTCGGCAGGGTCGGCGTCCCGGTGAGCACCAGGTTGGCATTGGTAATGTCCAGATCGCCGTCCACCACCAGCTCGCCGTTCGCGCCGCTGATCGTGATCTCGAGGTTACCCCCGGTGGCGAAGTCCACATCCGCATCCGCGAAGAAGGCCCCCGTCGGCGCGCCCGGTGCCAGCGAGGCACCATTCGCCACCAGGATCGAGCTGTCCACCGAGCCGATGCCGCCGAGCGAGCCCGCGCTCACCGTGGTCAGGCCCAGATAGGTATTCTCACCATTCAGATTCAGCCTGCCGGTGCCACTCTTGGTCAGCCCGCCGATACCCGTGCCATCGTTGTTCAGGTTCTGCCCGATGGTGATGGTCTGGCCGTTGCTATCGATCTTGGCACCGCCGTCTTCCACGATCGCGGAAGTGAGGCCGGCCATGAAGGTCGCATTCGCGTTCGCGCCGGCCTTCAGCAGGCCGCCGTCGAAGTTGAAGGTGCTCGTCCCACCCACGCCGCCGTTGTTGTCGTTGCCTTCCCGCACCCGGCGCACCGTCAGGGTGCCACCGTCCAGGTTGACCGTGCCGGTGCCGCTTGGCTCGTTGGCCAGGATCAGCCCGTTGGCCCCCAGCGAATTCACCGCCGCGGTGCCGGTGATGTTGATCGTGCCCGCCCCGAACTCACCGACCATCAGCGGCCGGTCGAGGCTCGTCTGGGTGAAGGTTCCGTTCGAAATGTTCAGCGTGCCATTCCCGTGCGTATCGCGTCCGAGGATGGTCCAGCCATTGGCATTTACCGTCCCCGCACTCTGGTTCCAAACAGCCAGGCCATCGCGGGAGATCATGAACTCGCCGCCGGTGTGGTTCACCGTGCCCCCCGTCTGGGTCACCGTGCCCGTGGAGGTGTTCGTGCCCGTGGCGTCGTTCCCCCAACCGACGAAGAACGACGCGGTGCTATTATAGGTGCTGGTGCCGCTAAGCGTGACGGTCGCTTCCGTCCCCGCGTTCTTACCCCAGTAGCTGTTCCCCGAGTTGATGACGCCCGCGTCCTGCAGGATCAAGAATCCGGTGCTGTCGACGACGTCGGAGATGTTGAAGTCGCCACCGGTTTGGTTAAAGACGCCATTGTCCTTCACCGTGAGCGTGCCGATGTTATTGGCCTCGTGGCCCACCGCAAGCCAGCCGCCGGTCTGGTTGATCTTGCTGGTCCCGGCAATCGTGATCGATCCCGAGTTCCCGGCTCCGCCCGTGCCGACCAGGATCCGCTCGGTGGTGCTGAAGATGGCCGTTCCGTTCAGGTTGAGTGCACCCGTCCCACCGGCGCTGCCGCCGATGTTCGCGCCGCCGGCCACGGCGACCGTCGCGCTGTCGAGCGTCGCAATCACTCCGCCGCCGATGTTGAACAGGCCGTTCACCGTATTCGTCTGGGTCGCACCGGTGAAGACGAGGTTGCCCTCTGCCACGCGGAAACCATTGTTCGCCAGGTTGTTTGTACCCGGATTGGAATAGGTCAGTGTTCCTGCCCCGCTCTTCACGAATCCACCGAGCGTCTTCAGCACCTGTCCGCTGATGACCACATCGCTAGCGATGCTCAGCGTGCTGACCGCGGCGTTGTCTGCAGCACCCACGGTGTAGCCGCGGTTGGTCGTCACGGCACCGCCGGTGTAGTTCAGCGTGCCGCCTGCGAAGACCAGGTTCGCCGGATCGGCCGTGGCCGCCCCCAGCGGGCTGGGCTGCCCCGAGACATCCAGAGCCGCCACCGTGGTGACACCGCCGCGCAGCGTGGTGACCCCCGTGTAGGTATTCTCGGTGGAGATCGTCAGGTTGCCCGTGTTCTGCTTGGTCAGGCTCGCCGTCCCGCCGATCTGGCCTGCACCGCTGATGCTGTAGTCGACAAACAGCGAGTTATTGAAAGTTACGGTGCTCGGCAGCACGGTGCCGGGAAGACTGATCGCGCTGTTCCCCACGATCGAGAGGGTGTCGTCGAAGAGCACCGGATTGCCGTTCGCGAAGAACGCCTCCTGATTCGCCACCAGGTCGATCCAGTTCTCGGTCCCCACGGCCGTGCCGGTGCTCCACACGTTGTCGAAGGTGCCGTCCCACTTCGGCAGGGCCACGCTGTTGATGTCCAGGTAATAGAGCTTGTTCGGCACATCGTGCACGAGCGTGGCACCCACTCCGGGTGGAAGCGGCCCGAGCACGAAGGCACCGCCGCTTTCGCCCGCATATTTCACCAGCGGGAACTGCCCCACCTCCGGCAGCACGTTGAGAACATTCAGGGTGGCCGTCCCCGCGATGCTGAGCGTGCCCGTCACGTTCACCGGTGCCTGGAAGGGGTTGCCGAAGATGCCGTTGTAGTTGATGTCCAAGGTCGTGGCGCCACCCGTTCCGAAGGAGGCGTTGGCCACATTCAGCTGGGCGTCATAGAAGGTTGCAGTGACGCCGACTGCCGCGCCGTTCGCGACCGTCAGGTCGCCGCCGCCGCTGTCGTCGGTGTTCAAGCTCAGTTTCCCGGCGTTCACCACCGTGGCACCGGAATAGGTGTTGAAGCCCGTAAGGGTCAGTGTCCCGGCACCGGATTTGATCACGCCGCCCGCCCCGCTCAAGAGCTGGGGCACGCGGATCGGGAAGCCGGCGGTATTGATCCGCAGCCCCCCACCCTCGAGGTTGGCCGTGGTCAGGCCGGCGATGAAGTCCTGCTCAAGCGCCTTCGCATTGATCTGGGTGCCGTTGAAATCCGCGGTATCCGCTCCGAAACCGCCAATGATCCGGCCCACGGTGAGCGTCCCGCCGTTCAAGTCGAGGTGCCCGGTGGAAATGGCGTTCCGCGCGACATTCAGCAGGCCGCCGTCGACAGTCAGTGAGGCGGTGCTGCTCAGATTCAGCGCCCCTGTCCCGTCCTCACCGACATAGAGTTCCCCGCCCAGCGTCGCAGTGCCGACAGAGAAATTCCAAGTTCCACTGCTACCGCCCGCCCGCCCGAGGCTCACCAAGGAGCCGTTCACGGTGATCGTTCCGCCGGTCTGGTTGATCGTCCCGCTGGCCCCCGTGCCGTCGCTGCCCAGCATGAAGGCATTGGGGCCGATCTTGGAGAACGTGCCGCTGCCGCTCAGATTCAGCACGCCGGTAGAGTTGTTGGCGCGCCCGATCGCGAGCCAGTTATTCACGCTGACCGTGCCGCCGCTCAGGTTCAGCGTGCCGCTCCCCCCGTTCTGGCCCAGCCACATATCGCTATTTACCGGCATCGTGCCGGCGCTTACGTTCACGATGCCGATGCTGCCCGCGTTCTGGCCTACGTGGAGCTGACCTCCGATCTGGAGTTCCGAGGCGCTGTTGTCGATCGTGACCGTGCCGTTGCTGCCGGCATTTTCGGCGACGATGAATTCCTCGTTGTTGATGTTGCGGTAGTCTCCCCCGGAGAGCTTCAGCAGGCCGGTGCAGGTTTGCTGGGCCACGTAGGTCCGGCCCGTATTGGTCAGCGTGCCCCCGGTCATGGTCAGGGTGCCGTTGGAATTGTCTCCTTCTTCGTTCTTGCCGATGAAGTTCCAGCCACCCGTCGTGATCGTGCCGCCGCTCACCGTCATCACCCCGATGCCCGTACCGGAACCGACCGCAAGATCGTTCCCGATCGACAGGGTGCCGGATTCCACGTTCACCGTGCCGTTGCCGTCGTTCATCCCGACATACAGGCGCTCGGGCATCGAAAGGGTGCCGGTGGTGTTGATGTTCATCACCCCCGTCCCGCCACCGCCGAAGGCACCGCCCACATACATGCGTTGGGAGACGTTCATCGTCCCGCTGCCCTGGGCGTAGCCGCTGATCCCGCCGCCCGGCGTGGCCGTGTTGGCCAGATTGTAGGTCGAGCTGCCGGCCCCGGTCATGCCGACGTACATCCAGTTGCCGCCGCCGGTCGCCGCTGTCCCGGCCCGGTGGTCGAGCCTTCCGTTGCCCCGCAGAATGATGTCGTTGGGGATCGGGGTGATATTGGCCGTGATCGTCGCGATGTTCGCAGGTGTCGTATCGATCACCCCGTGTTCGCTGGTCGCCGGCGTGCCGGTCTTGACCGGGACATGGCCCAGGCTCCAGTTGCCGGGCGTATTCCAGTTCGAATCGACCAGGCCATTCCAGACGTTGTCCAGTTCGGCGTGGCTCACGGCGGAGCCCAGCACGCCGCCCACGACGAGTCGGGCGAACCAGCGGGCATTGTGAGAGGCGGTAGCCGTCAGCGATGCACGCGTGACGAGGGATGTAGGCGGGTTTTGTTTCATCGGTGGATTGGGTTTTTGAAGACGGTGCAAGTGTGTCCTCGCGCCCATGCGGAGAAGCACACTCCACCCCCGGCGGGCGGGGGCCGACTGAATGAAAAGAGAGCCCGGGGGAATGTTCCCGGCGCGTTTGGGTTTTGCGGGTTTTGGGTTGGGTTTAGCTTGTCGAATGGGTATTTCGACGAACCGTTTTCTATATACCAATGCTGTTTTTAAATAAAACAACTTTGTTTGGCCAGACGTCGGTTCCCAAAAAGAGCTGAGTAGCAAAGAGAACCGGGGATTCCGGTTCCGTCTCCCGGACCCATTTCACGCGATCCCGATGCCGACAGGGTTTAAAGGCAACTTGTCATACGACTTTGTACAATCGTGCAACCCGTTCCCGGCATTCCGGACCGCTTGTCCCCTTTTGCGTGATTTCGTGTCATGCAGCTTCCAGCCGGGGTGCCTGCCGCCGGAAACCAGAAAACCCCGGCCGCCATGGCCGGGGTTTTCGCTAAAACCGTCTTCTTGGAATCGGGCGGGATCAGGGCACCACCCTTCACCCGCAAGCTAGACCCCGACCATCTGCTTGGGCTGCACATCGGCATTCCATTGCCAGCCGGGGTGCCGGACGTAGGAGAGCGCTTCCTTCACGTCGATCCCGCGCTTGGCGTTCGCGACGTTCGCGCTGCGGTGCTTCTCCCAGGTCGCCCTTTCGCCGGCACCGGCCTTGTGGTGCTTGCGGTACGGCCAGCGGTTGCCGACCAGCATTACGAAGTAGCCCTCGATGCCGAAGTCGTTCTGCGTGGTCGGGATCCGGTAGCGGCAGAAGCCGGTGGGCCCGTTCTCCTCGTAGAAGTCGATCAGCGGCTGGATGGCGGAGATGTCCGTGTCCGCCCGGCAGTGCTGCCAGAAGGGCGTGTCCATCGCGGTGTTCGCCTTGTAGTGCAGGCCCAGGAAGTCGCGGATGTCGCCCCAGGTTCCCGCCGTCAGCTCGTTGTAGAGGTTCCGGAAGGAATCGGTCGGCTCCAGTTCGGCGTGAAGCAGGAAGTCCACCATCGTCTGGCAGTGGGAACAGACGATCATCAGCGCCGTCGCCTCTAGCGGCTCTACGAAGCCGCCGGCATTCCCGATCGCCACCACGTTGTCCACCCACATCCGCTTGTAGCAGCCGCTGCGGAACTTGAGGACGCGCGGCGATTGCGGCGCCTTCGGGTTCTTGCGCAGGAATTCCTCCGCCGCTTGCTCGTCGCTCATGAACTGGGAGCTGAAGACGTAGCCGCGGTTGATGTGGTGCTCGTGGTCGATCTGCCAGGACCAGCCGGCATCCATCTGCTCGGCGGTGGTGTAGGGCAGGATCGGTTCATTGGTGCGGTCCCAGCCGCCGACCACCGCGCGATCGCAGAAGAGGGTCTTGCCGAAGTCCTGGAAGGGTTCCTCCAGCACCTTGCCGAGCAGTTCGCTGCGGAAGCCGCTGGCATCCACGAAGAAGTCCGCCTCCAGGCGCTGGCCGTCTTCCAGATGGATGGCGGTGACGCCCTTCTCGCCGCGGTCCGCACCGGTCACCCGGCCGTCCAAGAACTGCACCCCGGCCTCGCGGCAGACGATCTCGAGCATGTCCACGAAGAGCTTGTTCTCGATGTGGAAGGCGTGCCAGGGCTGCACGTCCGGCGCGCCGTTGGCCTGGCGGTTGAAGACCTTGCCCTCCCGCATCAGCGCGGAGGTGATGTCGACGTTGGCGAAGTCGTCGTCGCAGTAGTAGCCGTTCGGCCGCGGCAGGTCGGTCCAGTGCGAGTCGAGCTGCGGCGCGAAGCTGTAGTCGAAGCGCCCGCGCTCGCCCCACAGGAAGCGGATTCCCAGCTTCCAGGTCGGCTCGGCCAGCTCGTAGAAGCGCTTCCGGGAAATGCCGAGGTAGTCGAAGATGTGCCGCGGGAAATTCGGGGTGGTGCCTTCGCCCACGCCGATGACCCCGATATCGGGGCTGCGGACGACGCGCACGCGGAGCTGCGGGATCTTGCGCTTGATGGAGAGGGCGGCGATGAGGCCGGCACTGCCGGCACCGAGAACGATAACGTTTTCGATCATTGAAGGGAGGTCGTTGGGTTTTGAAACGACGCCGACCTACCAAATTCCTCCACCTTTGGCGAGTGGAGGAATCACGCGTATTCCCGAATTCCGTGTCAGCGCCCCCGGAAAAGAAGCCGGGCCGCTCACACCGCCGCCAGCACTTCCTCCACCGCCGCCATGCGTCCGACGCCTTGGTAGCCGCAGGCCAGATCGCCCTCGGCAGGGCCGACGAACTTGCAGCCGTCTTCCAGCAGCCGCGCGACGTTCCGCAGGACGGCGGGGTGGAGCCACATCTTGCCATTCATCGCCGGGGCGATGAGCACCTTGGTGGTCCGCGGCAGGGCCAGGTAGATGGAGGAGAGGGGATCGGGGGCGAGGCCGTTGGCGAAATTCCCGATCACGTCCGCGCTGGCCGGGGCCACCAGAAAGAGGTCGGCGCGGTCGGCGAGTTCGATGTGGCCGGGCTTCCAGCTCTGTTTCTCGTCCTCGAGGGTGACCAGCACCGGCTGGCGGGTCAGGACCTGGAGCGTGAGAGGGGTGATGAACTCGGTGGCGGCCTTGGTCATTACGGCATGGACCTCGTGGCCGGCCTTGACCAGTTGCGAGGCGATGTCCGCCGCCTTGTAGGCCGCGATCGAGCCGGTGATGCCGAGGATGATGTTCACGCCGGATTCATAGCCGCGGATTTCCAAGGTCCAAGCGGAAGTCGCGGGAGATCCACCAGCGCAGGCAGGGACCTTTCTCCGAAAGGTCCGGCTGGGGCAGGCCCGAAACATCGCTACGAGGCCGCTTCCTGTAAGACCGCCGCCCACCGCCGGACCGCTCGGAGAGCGGTCCCTGCCTTCTCCACCATCCAGCGAAACAGCATCACTCCCCGCCGATGAGATAGTAGGCCACATCCGGCCGCAGGACGATGCGGTCGGCGCTGCCCGCCGCATCCACACGCATGCCGTTCGCATCAAGCGCGGTCACCTTGAGTCTCGAGGCGTCGGCCCGCTTCAGTTTCACTTCACCCTCGAACTTCCGCACCAGCCAAGGGTCCTTGCCGATGTTGGTGATCTTGAGGCCTCCACCGGCCGGCTGCGTCGCGAAGCCTGTTGCCTTTTCCTCGCTCATGACCTGGAGGAGGATTTTTCCGGACGAGGCGAGGGGTTTGCCATCGAGGGCCACGGCGACGACCTCGCCGATCTCCATGGGCGATTCGATTTCGAGATCCGGGAGGGAGATCTTGCCGGCTTCCTTCAGGCTGCCGATGGCCCCTTGCGCCGCCGGGGCTCGGAGGGTGAGCAGGCCCTTGCCGTAGTCGAGCAGGGTGTCGCCGTTCGAAGCGCTGACCCGTTTGGAGCTGCGGTCGATGAGCTTGGAAAGGTCCACCAGTTTCGTGGGGCGGGACTCGCCGCCGATCTGCACGGAAGTACGACCTGCATAGTGGATCAGGGGATCGATCCCGCCGCCCGGGGCAGTTTGGCCCCCGGGCGCATCGGTCTTGCGCAGTTCGTCGAGATTCGCTTTCGGGGCAAGCGGGCTGCCTTTGAGCGCCTTGGCGTCGTCGAGGGATAGCGAGACGTCGGCCAGCACGTCGCCCTCGCGTACCAGGCCGAGGCGGAAGATGGCGGCGGCGGCGGGGAACTGGCCCATCTGGGTGGGGGACATCAGGGTCCAGGGCTGCATGAAGTAGCCGGGCTTCACCGACCAGTCCTTGCCATCGAGCGCGAAGTGCACCACCGCATCGCTGCCCTGGAGCGCGCCGTAGGCGGCGTAGTAGAGCGGGGCCTCGCCGCGGTAGCGGTTGGGGCGGTTCCAGGTCGTCTCCGAGATCATCGAAGGCATGCCGTTGAAGGCCGGGTCCGCCGCGGGGTGGGAGAAGTCGGGCGGCTTGCCCGCTTCCTCCGGCTCGAAGCGCAGCGCGCTGCGGTCGCGGTAAGTGTGGCCATCGCGGATCGACCACTCGGCGGCCTCGCCTTTGTGCAGGCAGGAGAAGTAACCGTGGTGGTCGATGAAGTCGGTGGCGGTGTAGCTGTATTTCTCCAGCGGCCCGAGGATGTCGTTGTTGGCGGTGGTCCAGTTCGAGGCGGTGACCAGACCCTTGAAGCCCTGCCCGCGCAGGAAGGCGGTGCTGTCCGCGTAGAAGCCGCGCTGCGTCTCTAACAGGAAGGCGGCGCTGTCCTGGTCGCGTGCGGTCTTTTCCGTGAAGATCTGATAGAGCGGCCGGAAGCCGAGGCGGTCCACGGTATCGTGAGGGTGGGGGAGCTTCCATGCAGCCTGGGCTTTCGCCACCGAGCCATGCTTCTTCGCCGCCCATGCCGCGAAGCGCGTCTCCAGCTTGCGGAGCTGGGGTGCGGGGATGTTCTTCTCGTCGAAGGTCCAGAAGAAGAAGGAGTCCTCGTTGACCAGTTCGAGCCCCATCACCGCCGGATCTTCCGCGAGCTTCACGCCGCCGGGGACGGTTTGCTTCAGCAGCGCCTCCAGCCAGCCGCGATAGAGCTTCTGAAACTCCGGCTCGAAGTAGAGCAGCGCGAAGGGATGGGTCTTGCCATCATAGCCCTCGCGCCATCCCGGGCCGGCTTCCGGGGTCATCCACAGCGGGAAATACATGGAGAGGTGGGAGTAGATTCCTTCCTTCTTCATGGCCGCAACCACCTCCGTGATGTGCTTCAACTTGGCCTCGTCGAGCGCGCCGGTCTTGCTGTCGAAGACCGCGCCGTGGAGCCTCACCAGGTTCACGCCGCGCTTCGCGAGCATCCGCGCGCACTCCGCCAGTTCCTCGCCGTGCAGTTCCGCCGGCGGGCCGTTGACCGCCCAGAAGCGGACCTTTTCGCCGGTCTTCCGGTAGATGAAGTCCGCACCTTTCACGCCGATGCCGCCCTTCTCTCCGGCGACCTTCTCGTTCAGCGAACGGAGGTCGAGCAGTGCGCCCTTGAAGGGATCTTTCGCGGGCATCCATGGCAGCCAGCCTTCGTTGTCCTTCGCCAGATTCTCCTTCTGCGCAGCGATCTCCGCGGGCTTGAGAATCCCCACCGGCTCGAAGGACGGCGGTGCGAGTACGAAGCAATCGAGGCTGCCGTGGTTCTCGTTCTCGCTATCGAAGCGGAAGCCGATGCGGTGCTTGCCCTTGGCGAGCTTCAAGGTGCCCGCGTGGGCCCAGGTGAGGAAGCGCAGGTCCGGCTTGTCGTTGCTGGCGATGTTCACCTCGCCGGTCTGGCGCTTGGCCATGTCGATGGGTTGGAAGGTGCCACCGTCCACCTGGTAGGAGATCTTGCTCTGGATCGGATTGGCGCGCACCCAGAACTCGTAGTCGCCGCCGGCGGTCTCGATGTCGTAGCGGGCAGTGCCGGGGTGTTCCTTGGAGAAGTGCGAGATGAAGTCGCCGCCGGAGAGTTCGTCCTTCTTGACCTCGCCGTGGTACCAAGGGTGCTTGGCGACTTTCGATTCCGCGGCGGATTCACCTTCGATCCATATCGCGGGCTCCGCGGCCAAGAGGGTCGGGAAGGCTAGCAGGCCGAAGGGAAAGTAACGAACAGAGGCCCACAAATAATCTTTCATTTGGGTAATTTCAAAGTGATCTCCGACTGGAACATGCTGATTTATAGCGAGTTGAAGTTTTTGGCCATTAAGTTTGACTTTACGGCCCCAAAGTGAGACTTTGGATTTAGAAATTCGACATAAACCAGCCATGGATCTGAGCAATCAATTGGGAGCAACGGCGGGCACTTCAGTGCAATGCCTTACGCTCTATATCCCAAATAAAGACCAAAATGGGAGAGAAATTGGCAATCAAAGGAGTTGGGTTCTTGAAGGGGCAAATCTCCTCGCGAAAATTGGCGGAGGGGTTACCATCACGCCACCTGTTGAAGGCGGGTGGCTCGACGAAAACAAAGGGGTGATTGTATGGGAAAATCCGGTGCTAATGTATACGTTCATTAAGCCAGATAAGTTTCGAGAGATGTTGCCTGAGCTGCGAGAATTTCTCCATAGGCTGGGTTCCCAGACAAACCAAGGAGAGGTCGCATTTGAATTTGACGGCCGATTCTATCGTATCAATAATTTTGAAGAAAAATGATAATGGGAAGGGGTGTATGATGAACCATAATCATGAATACGAGCGCATCGAGGATCAGGGTGAATCTTTGGAAAGTGTTACATCAGTAGAAGTTGAGAAAGGCTTAGGGGCAAATATTGATCCGGATCTTTCCATCGGTCGGGGAAGTCCATTTGCTGTTTGGGCAATACGAGGCAATCTCCTAAACGAACTTGTATCAACGGGAGGAAGGCCAGGTAGGCGCGAAGCAAGCACGGTTAAGAAAATACCGCTGACAAAATCCGAATGGAGTGCTTTAGATACTATAACCGAATTGATTAAAGGAAGTGGAGTAAAGGCGAGTGCAAGTCAAGTTGCAGGAGTTTTGTTGAGGCAATCGATGACGGAGGTCCTGCTACAGCTTGAACGAGTTTCACCTATGGTGAAAATGGATGCTCAAGCTTTGCAACTAATCCCGGATGATGTGTTAGAGGGGAGGGTGGAACAAATACTAGCAGCTGCCGCAAGTGCGGAAGCACATTTAGAACAGCTTAGGCCGGTGGCACTTGAGTTGCTTAGACGCATGCGTGCAGGAAAAGGAGCTGAGGCTTTATGAGTATATCTTAGAAAGATGATCACGACGCATCTACAGAATCTGATGGAAATCGCGAGACTCAATCGAGTGCAAGTTCACTTTCTCGATGCTTCCTCTTTTCCAGATTTAGATTGGGATGGTCTGTATGTTGTTGATAGTCAAATGGGTGCTGGAATTGCCGTTCGAGATGATTTGAGTCCAGAGTGGAGAGATTGGATACTTGCTCATGAATTGGGTCACCACTTCAGCAATCTGAATGGGATGCTTTTTTCGCCATTCCGCGCTCACAAGGTGGATAAAGAATCTCGGAAACGATGGGGCCAATGGAGGAAGCTTGATCCAGATGAAGAAAAGGCAAACAGATGGGCCGTCAATGCCTTGGTCGAACCTGGGGCGTGGCTATCAGCCGAAAATCGCTATCCTTGTGATTTGAATAAATTGCTTTTGGAACTTGGCCTGCCGCTTCCCGCTGCTATTGCTTGGGAGAGGCAACGCCGTTCAAGTGCAAGGACTGCGACAGAGATTTCGGTTCAACTGAGCCCCGACGAATGGAAGGTTCTTGAACGTTCGATCACAGGGAATGGAGGGCATCAGGCATTTTTCAGGCGCTTGCACGAACGCAGGCGGGGAACGTCAATCGTCATCAATTTTTGCGATTTTAGTTATGCAAGAGAAAGAGTAAATCGAGTGAGCGGGGGTTGGCTTTCCAGATATCAATCCTTAATGCGAGTAATAGGTCCGCTGATTCAGGAGGCGGGGGGAGTTGGAAAGCTTTTTGGCCTTTCCGATGTGGAGATTGATCCGCTGGTTGAAGAAAATTAAGTATCCTTCATTTCCAGGAGTATGGAAACCGGGAACAGGTTTGTTGTTACCGGTCTCACAAAAGAAGCACTTTCGCGCGATCTTTGCGTGGCCTATGCCTTGAGTCTCGCGACCTTCAGGCGCTCGCCGACCAACAGAGCCTTGAACTGGCAGTAATCCTCCTCGTGCGTGGCGGAGACCAGGCGATAGCAATACTCCGGCCAGTGGCGCATCTCGTCGATGGCATTGAGCAGGCGCAGCTCGATGACTTCCGCGCTGTCGGTGCCGCGGCCATTGAGGCGTCTGGCGAGTTCTTCTTCATCCGGCGGCATGACGAAGAGATCGACCAGCGCGATGTGGATCGATTCGTCATCGCAGGAGCGGACCTGGGCCGCGCCTTGGACATCGATGTCCATGACGACATCGATCCCGGCGGCGAGCCGGCCGATGACTTCGCTGCGCAGGGTGCCGTAGTGATTGCCGTGGACCAGGGCGTGTTCCAGGAAATCCCCGGCCTCGGCCTTGGCGATGAATTCCTCGGTACTAAGGAAGTAGTATTCCCGGCCATGGGTTTCCCCGAAACGTGGCTGGCGGGTGGTGCAGGAGATCGAGAACTCCGCCTCCCCGTCCTTCGCGAGCCGCCGGCACAAGGTCGATTTCCCCGAGCCCGAAGGGCCGGAGACGAGGAAGAGGATGCCGGTGCGAGCCATGGGAAATGCGGAACGCGAAGTGCGGAATGCGGGGTGAAAAGGCAATCGCGATTCGCTGCCGGTGTGTCAGGCCATGGCGGTTTCCTGCTCCCTGCCCTCGGCGATCAGGATCTCGGCACCGGCGAGGCCGGAGCGGATCAGGAGCGGTTCGAGCGCGGCATCGCGGCCCATGAAGCGGCGGTAGAGTTCGTCGACCGGAGCGGAGTTGCCCTTCGAGAGGATGTGCTCGCGGAAGGCCTTGCCGGTCGCGGAATCGATCACGCCGTTTTCCTGGAAGCGGGTGAAGGCATCCGCATCCAGCACCTCGGCCCACTTGTAGGAGTAGTAGCCCGCGGCGTAGCCGGTGGGGGAACTGAAGAGGTGATTGAAGCGCCGCGCCATGCTCGGCGAGTCCGTCTTCAACTGGATCCGGTAATCGGCCAGGATCTCGCGGTCCACTTCGTCCAGCGGCTTGCCGGTGAAGCGGTCGAGGTGGATGTGGAGTTCGAGGTCGAGCTTGCCGAAGGCGAGTTGGCGCATGAAGCCGGTGGCGCTCATGTAGTTCTTCGCGGCGATCATCCGCTGGTAGAGGTTTTCCGGAATCGGCTCGCCGGTCTCGTGATGGCGGGCGAAGAAGTCGAGCGAGCGGCGGTCCCAGCAGAAGTTCTCCATGATCTGGGAGGGCAGCTCGACGAAGTCCCAGGGGACATTCGTGCCGGCCAGCGCCTTCACCGGCACCTCGCTGAGGAGGCCGTGGAGCAGGTGGCCGAATTCGTGGAAGATGGTCTCGACCTCGCCGTGGGTCAGCAGGGCGGGCCTGCCATCGACCGGCGGGGTCATGTTGCCGGTGATCAGCCCGAGGTGCGCCTCGCGGGCCACGCCATCGCCGCCCGGGTGGCCGGTGAAGAGGCAATTCATCCAAGCCCCGCCGCGCTTCGATTCGCGCGGGTGCCAGTCGGCGTAGAAGGAGCCGAGGTGCTCGTTGCTCGCGGTATCGCGGAGGTCGTAGAACTTCACCTCCGGGTGCCAGACTTCGATCTCGTTGCCGGAGGCATCGGCAGGGCGTGCGCCCCGATCATGGAAGACCGCCGGGCGCTCCTGGATCGAGATGCCGAAGAGCGTCGAGCAGAGCTCGAACATGCCGGCCATCACGCGGTCCACGGGGAAGTAAGGACGCAGCACCTCGTCATCGAGATCGTAGTCTTCCTTGCGGCGCTTCTCCGACCAGTAGGCGACTTCCCACGGCTGCAGGCCGTCGGCCTCGGCACCGGTCTTGCGGGACTTGTAGGCGCAGAGATCGCGGTATTCGCCATGGAAGGCCGTCTTGATGCGGTCGTGCAGGTCCTCGGTGAAGCCCAGCGCGGTCTCGCCATCGCGGGCCATGCGGCGCTGCAAGGTGAGATCGGCGAAGTGGGCGTGGCCGAGGATCGCGGCCTTCTCCTTGCGGAGTTCGAGGATCTTCCAGACCAGCGAGGTGTTGTCGTAATCGCCTTCCGAAGCGACCTTGACCGAGGCTTCCCAGACCTGCTTGCGGATGCCGTCGTCATCGAGGTGCTGCATCACCGGAAACATCGAGGGCATCTGGAGCGTGAAGCGCCAAGCGGGCTCTTCCTCGGTGGCGAGGCCCTTCGCCACGGCGTTGGCCAAGGCTGCGGCTTTCGCGGAGGCGGGCAGGCCGGCCAGTTTGGCTTCGTCCTTGATCAGCAGGTCCCACGCATTCGTGGAGTCGAGCACATGCTCGGAATACAGCTTGGTGAACTTGGAAAGCTCCGCCTCGACCTCCGCCACGCGCTGCTTCTGGTCCGGCGGCAGGTCGGCTCCGGACTGCGCGAAATCGAGCATCGTCTCGGCAACGAAGCGCTGCTGCACCGGCGGCAGAGAGACGACGGCCGCGGATTCACCGAAGGCCTTCAGCACCGCCCAGAGCCGCGGATTGAGGGGGATGGCGGCGTAGAATTCGGACACCTCGGGGAGCATCGCGTTCAGCGCGGCGCGCTGGGCGGGCTCGTCGCACACCGAGTCGAGGTGCTGCAGGCGGCCCCAGCCGAGGTTGAGAGAGTCGCTTGCCTTCTCGAAGGCGCCGAAGGTGTTCGCGTAGGTGGCGCCTTCCGGCTTCACCGCGCAGACCGCCTCGAGGTTCGCCTTGGCGGTTTCAAGGGCCGCGCGGATGTCGGGCTCGACCGCTTCCGGCACCAAGGTGGACCAGCGGACGTGAAAACCCTCGTCGAGAAACGGATGCATGTCCGTTTTCCTAGGTTACCGGCCCGGAAATGGGAAATGGAGAAATCCGAAAGCGGGAATTTCAGGAGCGCCGGGCCATCAGGCCCTCGAAGATGAGCCCGACCGCGATCCCGGCGGCGTAGGCGATGAGATCCGGGGCATTGAAGGTCGAGCCGAGGACCAGATGCCCCACCCGCGTCGCCCGGATCCGGTCAATCCACTCCGCGTGGTAGAGCTGCGAAAATTCGATCGCCCAAGCGAAGCCCAAGGCGAGCAGCCCGATCCGCAGGCAGGAGGCGCGGCGAAAGACGAAGGCGAAACCGAAGAACACCAGCAGCGCCCAGAGCAGATCGCCGCCGTATTTCTCGGCGAATTCCGGCAGGGAGACGAAGCGCGACCGCAGCAACAGGCCGCCCGCCATCACCAGCACGATCCACAGGGCATAAAGCGGACGGCTGCGCGGGGTGGAGCGGACGTTCATGGAGCCGCTGTGCCTTATCCCCCGGCTCCCGCGATCACCACGCAATTCGTGGGCTTCCCGAGAAGACATTCGACATCCGGAAATTCTGCATTCGTCATTTCCCCATGGACCTGCTTGCCGTTTCCCGCGAATTGAAATCGATGGCCGAGGCCGGCCTGCGCTACTCGACCGGCCCCTACGACCTCGAGCGCTACCGCCGCCTGCACGAGATCGCCTCGGAGATCCTCGCCGCCGAAGCGCGGGAATTCCGCTGGCCGGTCGAAATCGGCTACGCCACGCCGAAGGTGGACATCCGCGCCGCGGTCATCGAGGACGGCAAGATCCTGCTGGTTCGCGAGATCGGCACCGGGACTTGGTCGCTGCCCGGCGGCTGGGCGGACCTGAATGCCAGCCCGGCCGAGAACGCCGCGCGCGAGGTCCAAGAAGAAGCGGGGATCGAGATCGAGATCCTCAAGCTGATCGCCTGCTGGGACAAGGACAGGCAGGGCCACCCGCGGCAGCCGGAGCACGTTTACAAGCTGGTCTTCCTCTGCCGCCCCACCGGCGGCGAGTTGACCCATTCCCACGAAACCGACGGTGCCGCCTACTTCGCTCCGGACGCGCTCCCCGCACTTTGCCCGTTTCGCAATGCCCCTCATTATGTGAAACTTGCGTTTGAACATTGGCGCAACAAGGAGTTGCCGACATTGTTCGACTGAACGCGATGCGGGCTTGAGTGGCACGGCATGCGCTGCCTATTATCCCCGCATTCAGATGCGCCCGCCTCCCGCCGACTGGATCCTTCGCGGCGACCCTTTCCAGTCCAACGGAAACGGTCGGGGCCACCCCTTTCCCGCGATTCTCGAACATTTGATCCGCCAGCGCGGCTTGCCGACGGGTGAGCATCTGGAAGGATTTCTCCGCCCGAGGCTCCGCGACCTGAGCGATCCCTTCGAGATCCCCGAGATGCGCGAGGCCGTCCTGCGCATTTTCCGCGCGATCGACCGCGGCGAGAAGGTCTGCATCTACGGCGATTACGACGTCGATGGCGTGACCTCGATCGCGGTGATGCGCCGGGTGCTCCACGCCTACGGGCTGGAGCCGCGCCACTTCATCCCGCACCGTAGCAGCGAAGGCTACGGCCTGAGTTGCGCCGCCTTGGCCCGCTGCATGCTGGAAGGGCCGAAGCCGGACCTGCTGATTGCCGTAGATTGCGGCACGGTTTCCATCGATGAGATCGCAGGGTTGCGTGCCGATGGCGTGGATGTCGTGGTGGTCGATCACCATGAGCCGAGCCCGCGCGGCCGGCCGAATGTGACCGCGCTGGTGAATCCGAAGTGCGGCGGCGGTCCGACCTATCTCTGCGCGGCGGGAGTTTGCTTCAAGCTGGCCCACGCTATGGTGAAGGAGCGGCCGCTGGAATCTTTCGATCTCAAGGAACTGCTCGAACTGGTGGCGGTCGCGACGATCGCTGACATCGTGCCGATGATCGGCGAAAACCGGATCATGGTCCGGCACGGCCTCAAGCGCCTGCCGCAGACGCTCAATCCCGGCCTCCAAGCGCTTCAGGAAGTCTCCGGGATGAACGGCAAACCGACCTCCATGGATGTCGGCTTCCGGATCGGGCCGCGGCTGAATGCGGCCGGCCGGATGGACGTGCCGGAAGATGCGCTGGCGACGCTACTCACCGATTGCAAACGGCTCGCCCGGCGGCTCGCCGAGAAGCTCGACGATTACAACAAGCGCCGCCAAGGCCATGAAACGCAGATCCGGCGCGAGGCCATGGAAATGCTAGGCCGGACTTTTGATCCCATGCGCGATCCGGTGATCGTGCTCGGTTCGCGGTCCTGGCATCCGGGCGTGGTCGGCATTGTCGCCTCGCGGCTGATGCGGCAGTTCCACAAGCCGACTTTTGTCGTCGCGATCGACGATGGCGGGGTGGGGAAGGGCAGTGGCCGGAGCATCGAGGGGGTTTCCCTGGTGCAGGCGATCAATGCCTGCCGCAGCCACCTGATCGCCGGCGGCGGTCACGACATGGCGGCGGGGCTCTCGATCGAAGAGGACCGGATGGATGCCTTCCGCACCGACTTCGCCGCGTATGTTTTGAAGAACACGGTCGCGGAGCAGCGTCAGCCGAAGCTGCGGGTGGATGCCGAGATTAGCTTCGATCAGCTCTCGCTTGAATTCCTGTCAGACTACGAATTGCTACAGCCCTTCGGCAATGGCAACCCGCAGCCGATCTTCATGGCGCGCGGCGTGCATCTGAGCCGCCCGCCCCTGCACATGAAGAACCAGCACCTGCGCCTGAATCTCCGGCAGGGCTACCACGAGCAGGATGCCGTCTTCTTCGGCGGGGGCGAACTCGCCTTGCCCGATCCGCCTTGGGACATCGCGTTCACGATCGACCGGAATACCTTCCGCGGCCGGACCAGCCTGCAGATCATTTTGCAGGATGTGCGGGCCTCGCGGTGAGGAGATCCTCGGAAGGTGCCACTATCTTCGCACAGATACCGGTCACGCGGATTTTGCGCCGCGCGACCGGATCTTTAGATTGCATTACCGCAGCAAATTCCACGCGGTGACGAGTGCCTTAAGGCCGGCCATTTCGATCGAGGGATCGATGCCGCAGCCCCAGAGGATCCGGCCGTCGTCGTGCTGGACCTGCACGTAGGCGGCGGCGCTGGCGTCCGAGCCGCCGCGCACGGCGTGGGAACGGTAGTCGGTCACCTTGAAGTCCTTCATGCCGGCATTGCTCATGGCGTGGACGAAGGAGTTGATCGGGCCGTTGCCGAGGCCGTGGATGGTCCGCTCCTCCCCGTAAAGTACGATGGTTGCCGTACACGCCACTTGCCCGCGCTCGGTGGTGTGGTGGACCAGGTCGTAGTCCTTCACGGCCAGCGGGAGCTCGACGTTCGCGAAGAGCCGGTGGAAGGCGTCGCGGATTTCGTCCGGCGTCAGCTCGCGGCCGAGTTCATCGGCCAGATCGTAGATCCGTTTGCCGACCTGCGGGTGCATGGTCTTGGGGAGGTCCAGGCCGTGCTCGCGGTCGAGGATGTAGGCGATGCCGCCCTTCCCGGACTGGGAGTTGATGCGGATGATCGCCTCGTAGGAGCGGCCGATGTCCTGTGGGTCGATGGTCAGGTAGGGCACACCCCATGGCGTGGCCGGATCCACTTTGGTCTCCTTGTCGCGGCGGTCGAGGCCCTTCTTGATCGCATCCTGGTGCGAGCCGGAAAAGGCGGTGAAGACCAGCTCGCCCGCATAGGGATGGCGCTCGCCCACGGTCATGCGGGTCACGCGCTCATAGACCTCGCGCAGGCGGGTCAGGTCGGAGAAATCCAGGCCGGTCGCAATCCCGTGGCTATTCATGTTCAGCGCCACGTTCACGATGTCCAAGTTGCCGGTGCGCTCGCCATTGCCGAAGAGCGTGCCCTCCACCCGGTCCGCGCCCGCCATCAGGCCCAGCTCGGTCGCGGCGGTGCCGGTGCCGCGGTCGTTGTGAGTGTGCAGCGAGACGATCAGCGAATCCCGGCGGTCCAAGTTACGGCACATCCATTCGATCATGTCCGCGTGGATGTTCGGCGTAGCCCACTGCACGGTGTCCGGCAGGTTCACGATCATCTTCCTCGCCGGAGTCGGCTCCCAAACCGCGATCACTCCGTTGCAGCACTCCAGCGCGAAATCCAGCTCGGTGTCCGAGAAGGACTCGGGTGAATACTGGAGGATGATGTCGGTGTTCGGAATCGTCGGCACCAGTTCCTTCACCAGCTTCGCGCCGTCGATCGCGATGTCGCGGATCTGCTCGCGGCTGGCATCGCTGAAGGTTACGCGGCGTTGCAGCGGCGAGGTCGAATTGTAGATGTGGACGATCGCCTGCTTCGCGCCGTCGATGGCCTCGAAGGTCCGGCGGATCAGGTGCTCGCGGGTCTGCACCAGCACCTGGATCGTCACGTCGTCCGGGATCCGGTTCTCGTCGATCAGGCGGCGGCAAAAATTGAATTCCGTGTCCGCGGCCGAAGGGAAACCGATCTCGATCTGCTTGAAGCCTACCCGGCACAGCAGATCGAAGAATTCGAGCTTCTCCTCCACCGACATCGGCTGCGGTAGGGCCTGGTTGCCGTCGCGGAGATCGACCGAGCACCAGATCGGCGCGGTGGTGATGGTCTGGTCGGGCCAGGTGCGGTCCGGCAATTGCACCGGCGGGAAAGGCCGGTATTTCGAGATCGAGGCAGAGTTCACGGTACGAAAAAAATGAAAGTGTAACGAAAGACAGGGAGCGCCGCGGGAAAAATGCGGCGGTCGGGTAAACGACGGTAGGAAAAAGAAATGCTCAGCGGGTGGCCAGCCCTAGAAGGAGCGGCCGCAGCTCAAGAAGCCCGCGGAGATTCGTCGTCACGAGCGCGAAATTGGCGCGCGGCAGGGCGGCTGTCGAGGGGAAAGGTCGTAGCCAACAACCTGCAGGCCCGGGATTCGTCCGAAATGTGAGGCATTGTTGGTCACCAAGGGCAGGCCTGCAGCAAGGGCTGAAGCGGCAATCCATAGGTCGTTCGCTCCGATCAATAAACTCTGCTTGCGAAGATACCGCGTGATCTTCGCATACTCTCCGGCAGTCGCTTCGTCCGTTTCTACCACTTCGAATCGGGATAGCATGGCCATGCACGCGGGATCCCGGATGTCCCCGAATCCTTCCGCGAACTCTCCCGCCACGGTCCACGAAATCGCTGCTCGCGCAGCGCCGTGCTGTGAAAGAAATGCGTGTGCAGAGCCCGGTCCCTTCCGCTTTTCTCGTTCAAGATCGATCAGGAAGCAGGTGTCGAAAAGCAGGCTGGTCATGACCATGGATCATCCGGTGGGGAATCTTGCGTCTGCGCTTCGTCAAGCCGCTGGATCACCTTTTCCGGCACCGCTGGCATGCTTGCCAAGGCGGCAAGAAGATCCTCGCAGGTCTTCGCCCGCTCGGGCCATTGGGCACGGTGGATCACTTGCGAAAACGACTCCTTCGGGGACTTTCGGGCTTCGCTCAGGCGTTCGTAAGCTTCCAGATCAACGGAAATGGTCTTTGTGGCCATGCATGCAGCATACACAGGTGGTAGAATGAAGCAAGATTCCGTGTTGCCGCTGCCGCGGAAATCCGTCGGATTTGACCAGTGGAACGCGTATGAAGCGGTGAACCTCATGTCGTTTTTCCGCCTGCTCCTTCCGCTTCTCCTATTCGGGACACTGGCCATTTTTGCCCAAGAGACGGCGAAGCCCGCCCCGCGCCGGGTCGAGGTCCTCTTCTTCGGCGACGATGGCCACCACGGTCCGCTGGAGCGCTACCGCCTCTTCAAGGAGGTCAGTGGCAACCGCGGGATCAATCTCACTTACGAGAAGCGGACGGAGGCTCTCACCCCGGAGAACCTCGCCAAGTATGACGTCCTGCTGGTTTATGCCAATCACCAGGAGATCACTCCGCAGCAACTCGCCGCGGTGAAGGGCTTCGTCGAGCAGGGCGGGGGATTCATGCCGGTGCACTGCGGCTCGGCCTGCTTCAAGAAGACCGATGGCTACATCAACCTCGTCGGCGGACAGATCGAAGGCCATGGCGAGAGCACCTTCACCGCCCGCGTGGTCGAGCCGGAACATCCCGCGATGAAAGGCTACAAGCCCTTCGAGACCTGGGACGAGACCTACCGCCACCACCGCCTCGCCAAGGACATCACCATCCTCCAGCGCAACGGCGATGAGCCATGGACCTGGGTCCGCACTCAGGGGAAAGGCCGCGTCTTCTACACCGCCCATGGCCACGACGAGCGCTGCTGGATCCAGGAAGGCTTCCATGACCTGTTAGAGCGCGGGATCCGCTGGGCCGCCGGCGAAAATGTCTCGATCGTCAATCTCCCGCCGCTCGAATACCGGGTGCCGATGCTGCCTCCGCAGTATCTGACCCAGCAGCCGGTCCCGAAGCTCCAGCAGCCGCTCTCCCCGCAGGATTCGATCCTGCGCGCGCAGGTGCCCGCAGGCTTCGAGCTCTCGCTCTTCGCCGCCGAGCCGGACATCGAGCATCCCATCGCGATCACCTGGGACCACCGCGACCGGCTGTGGGTGGTCGAGACCCTCGATTACCCAAACGGCCTGACCACCGGCGAGCGCGGCAACGACCGCCTGAAAATCTGCGAGGACACGGATGGCGATGGCCGCGCGGACAAGTTCACCGTCTTCGCCGATCACCTCGCGCTCGCCACCTCCGCCGTGCATGCAAATGGCGGCGTGATCGTGACCTCCGGCGGCAAGGTGCTCTTTCTTAGGGACACGAATGGCGACGACAAAGCCGACGAGAGGAAGATCCTCTTCGAAGGCTTCAAGATGTACGACACCCACGCCGGTGTCTCGAATCTCCACTACGGCTTCGACGGCTGGATCTACGGCACCGTCGGCTATGCCGGTTTCGATGGCATCGTGGGCGGCCAGCCCGTGAAGTTCGACACCGGTGTCTTCCGCTTCCTGCCGGACGGCTCGAAGATCGGGTTCCTCGGCAAGACCTCTAACAACACTTGGGGCCTCGGCTTCACGGAGGACTTCGACATCCTGGGCTCGACCGCCAACCGCCAGCCGAGCTGGCAGCTCATCGGCGATGGCGGACCCGTCCACCGCTCGGATCGCGGGACGAAAATCTACCCGACCACGCTCGATGTCCAAGGCTCGGACGGCTGGGACCCGCCGGTGGAGCTACTGGGCGATGGCAAAATCCGCGCGAAGGGCAGGCACTACACCGCGGCGGCGGGACATGGGATCTACACGTCCGATCGCTTCCCGGAAGACTGGCGGAACCGCGCGGCATTCGTTTCCGAGCCCACCGGCCATTTGGTTTCGATGACCCGCCTGAAAACGGAGAACGCCGACTTCATCGCTCCCTTCGAAGGGGAGAACCTCTACGCCAGCTCCGATGCCTGGTCCGCGCCGGTCGTGGCGGAGACTGGCCCGGACGGTGCGGTGTGGATCGCGGATTGGTACAATATCATCGTCCAGCACAACCGGCCCGGCGCACCCTTCGAGCAGACCAAGGTGGAGCGTGGCGCGGGTGCGGCCTACATCACGCCGCTGCGCGAAAAGCCGATGGGGCGGGTCTACCGCGTGTTCCCGAAGGACAGCGCGGAGCCGAAACCGGTGGTGCTCGATCCGGCCAAGCCGGCTACGCTGCTGGCAGGTCTGGATGATCCCGCGCTGCTGCGGCGGCTGCATGCCCGGCGTCTCATCGTGGAGCATGGCGGCCAGGAGCTTATCCCGCAGCTTGTAGGAGCCGTGGGTCGCGGCAATCATACGCTCCCGCGGCTCTACGCCCTTTCCGGGCTTGGCTACTTCACGGCGGACTCCAGCGAAGGGGTGGCCCTGCTCAGGGAGCTTTCCGAATCGCCTTTCCCCGGGCTGCGTCGCACCGCTTTGGCGCTCTGGCCCGCGGAAGCACCCTGCGCTTTCGATACGGTCAAAGAAGAAGACCCCTTCGTCATCCGCGAGTGGCTCCTCCTCGCCGCCCGCATGCCCGCGGATGAAGCGCTCGGCCGCAAGCTCCGCGACTGGCACCGCAGCCGGCAGCAGCTTCGCCGCGGCGAAGTCCTGGACCGCTGCTTCGCCGCCGCCGCCGCCCGCCACTCGACCGGCTTCCTCCTCGCTTCCCTCGGGAATCCGCCCGATCCGTCGGTCCTCAAGGAGCGGATCTACCCCGCCGCGATCAAGGCCTTCGCCGCGAACCGCAGCCCGCAAGTACTCGCCCTGTTAGAGAAGGACAGCTCTCCGCTCGCCATGGCTCTCAAGGAGGCGGCGAAGGGCAAGCACATGGAGAAGAAGCACAACCCGCCCGCCGGGCAACTCGCCCGCGGCGAAGCGGTCTACGCGCGCACCTGTGCCGCCTGCCACCAGAGCAGCGGCAGCGGCGTGGACGGCGCCTTCCCGCCGCTCGATGGCAATGCCCGCGTCGCCGGCAATCCCGAGGCCCTGGTGAAGATCGTCCTCAATGGCCTGGCAGGCCCGGTCGAGGTCCCCGGCAAGCTCGCCGTGAACTCCCTCATGCCCCCGGTCATCGGCCTCGGCGACGCCGAGATCGCCGATGTCCTCAGCTTCGTCCGGCATGCATGGTCGAATGACGCCGCGCCGGTCGCTGAAGCCGCGGTGGCACCGGTCCGAGCTGCCACGAAGGACCGCCAGCTGCCATGGACAGCGGCCGATCTCAAGTAGCGCGGCTCTCCAGAGCCGCGACCGCTCGCGTCCCCGCCTACCGGAAACCACCCATTCCCTAAATCGTCCGCCCCCCAAGTAGCAACGGGAAGCTCCCCGTCGCCATCGCCGGCCAAGGACGAGCCCGCGCTTCCGGGCTCATCTTTCCCTGGGATAATCCTGCTCCAGCCTCTCCAGGATCTCCTCCAGCTTCATCCTCCCGGCTTCACCGGCATAGCGGTCCATTTCATGAGCGGGGGACCACCACACGCAGTCGTCTTCCTCCCTTCTGCTTAGCATGGCGATCCGCAGCAGCGAGTGAATCCACTCGCGGTAGGTGCTTTCCGGGTCGAACCCGAACTCCGCCAAGCGATCCGCGATTCCTTCCAGCACGGCCTGCCGCATTTCGAGCATGAGATCGACCGTCTGCATCGCGCAACGTGCGCAGCGTTCCGCCGGTGCCCGCTTGGTCACACCCTTGCAGATCGGCAGCCGCCACAGCCATTCGCCGAGTTCTTCTTCCTCGATATCGAGCACCGGCTCCAGGATCGAGATCCCCATCAGGCTCGGCGGGAAGACCTCGTCTTGAAAGGTGATCGGACGGAACTCGCAGGTATCGATCATGGCACTTACATCATGGCACTTCGCGGCCCCGCGCTTAGTCGGGAACTCGAATCGCTTGGTTTGAATCGAAGGCCGGCTTTCCGAAGCCCGCATCGTGCAGGCGTCCTGCCGCCCACCCGTGCAGCCGCCGCGACATGTGGTCCATCGCCAGCGCCACCAGAACCCCCGCAAGGGCACCCGCCAGCCCGCCGAACACGAGTACCGGCCAATCGACCACTCCGTGCAATTCCGCCAGCAGCGAACTTCCGAGCAAGGCACAAACCGCGCCTGCCGGCACCCCGGCGATGATCCCGCATTGGAGCAAAAAGACACGGATCCCATCCGCGGGACGCCCGCTGCGGATCCCCACCACGAACGATGAGGAAATCACGCCCAAACCCATCAACAGCGCCGCCAGGCCACAGGCCACCAGCCCCACCGCGATCCCGACGCCGATCAGGAACAGGACGATGATCGCTAGGACCAGTGACACGATTGCCATGCCGTGATCTTGCCGCAGCGGCGGCGGCTTTTCAACTGCCACCCGATCCCCCCCGGATTCTTCACGGATCCTTCATCCCGCCTGCGCCCGGGATCGCATGGAACCGGACCAACACCCCGCGAGTTCAATCCCCGGGCGGACACGGTTGCACCGACTGTTCTTGTTAGATCCCCAATTCCCGGATATCATTTCAGGGATATGAAAATTCTGGCCTCCCTTACAGCCCTTGTCCTGCTCTCGCTCACCCATATCTCTTCCGCCCAAGCGACCCGCACCTGGGTCTCCGGGGTCGGGGATGACGTGAATCCGGGCAGCCGCACCGCTCCCTGCAAGACCTTCGGTGGCGCGATCTCGAAGACTGCCGCCAAGGGCATCATCAGTGTCCTCGATCCCGGCGGTTTCGGAGCCGTGACCATCACGAAATCCATCACCATCGATGGCGGCGGGATTGAAGGCGGGATCCTCATCAACGCGGGGATCGCGATCATCATCAATGCTGCGCCCACCGATGTGGTCATCCTGCGCAATCTCCAGCTCGAGGGCCTGGAGACCGGCTTGGCCGCCGTGAAGATCGTCCAGGCCGGTGCCGTGTATCTGGAAAACTGCCGCATCAAGGGCTTCACCACCGGTGTCGAGGTGGCGAACACCGGAACCACCGGCATTCAGGTGACCTTGCGCGGCTGCTTGATCCAGGAGTGCCTCGGCGCGGGTGTCTCGCTGACTCCGGCCGCCACTGCCAGCAGCGTCGCCTTCCTCGACGGCACCACCATCCAAGGCTGCAACCAGGGCCTCGTGGTGAACCCGAAGGGCAAGGCGATCCTCAATAACAGCGTGATCTGCCTCAACGTGGCCGAGGGCCTGAAGCGCACCGGAACCGGCGTGATCCAGAGCTACAAGAACAACCGGATCTTCGGCAATACCCCGGACGGCGCGGCAAACAATGGCATCAAGGTGAAGTAATCCCCGCCAAGCTGAATTCCCCGGCCCGCCTCCGCCATTCTCCGGCGGCTGCGGGCTTTTCCTTCTGGTAGCCAAGCCATCGTCAAACTTGGCACTTGGCACTTCTTCCTTGGAACTTTCCACTCCTACCGTGTTCCAGATCGTCTTCAACGAAATCAGCGCCGCCGAGATCTCCCGGCTCGATACCTTGGAGCAGCTCGAACTCCTCGACGAATTCAGGGTCACCGAGAAGGATCTCGAAAACTTGGGCGACGAGCGCTTCGGCAAGATCGAGCGCGACGGCCGCACCCTCTACCGCTTCCGCGCGAAGGACTGGCGCTTCTATTTCGAGGTCAAGGATCGCACCGTCGTCGTTCACCGCGTCCTCCACAAGGGCACCTTCTCCGACTTCGCCTTCCGCTCGAAGATCCCCATCGGCGAGGACGAGGAGCTGGCCAAGTCCAAGCACTTCTGGAAGCTCATCGACGAAGGCCGCGCCGCCCGCCGGCTTTGAGGCCAAGCGGCCCGCCTCCTACATTCCCGTGCCGCTTCACGGTCGGCTCTTCCCCTGGGAGCGCGGAGCCACCCGGCCCGCAGAATGGTCCCCCGCTGCCGTGGGCACCGAGAGGCACGCAGCCAAGCGATGAGGCAGTGGCCGTGATTGCCCCGCTTCGCCTCCGTTGACGCCCTCAAGGCCGACTTGGACTTCTGATGCGGGAGATCCAATCACTTGCGCTCCCTTGATCCCATTCAAATACCCGGCGTCTCCGCGGATTTTGTGCTTTCCGGCAGCCAAACCCGGCGGAATGGTTCCCGACATATGAAGTGGGGTTTGTATGGCGTCTTGATCCTTTGTGTCGCGTTCTCGTGGTTCAAGTTTTCCGCGGCGCAGACTCAGATCGAGGTGGAGAGGGCCAAGCTCACCGAGATGAAAAACAGCGGCGAGGATGTGCTCGAGCCCGATGACATCGTCAAACAGGAGAGTCTGGTGGATAGCAAGGAAGGCGAGAAAACCTTCAGTGGCATCCTGCTCGCCTTCATGACCGCCGGCCTGGTCGGCATCGTCTTCGTCATCCACGTCCTGCCCGCCATCGCCCACCGCTTTACCCACGCCGTCTACGACAGCGCCGAGGAGGTCGAGAAGGACCCCATGCACGATGGTCGCGCCAAGGTCGCCCAAGGCGATTGGGAGGGTGCCATCGCGGCCTTCCGGCTGGCCGCCGAGGCCCAGCCGCTCAACCGCCTGCCATGGGTGGAAATAGCCAAGATCCAGGTGGATCAATTGGAAGACGCCCCTGCCGCCGTCCAGACCCTGCGCACCGCCATCGAAGGCCAGGAGTGGGAGGAAAACGATGCTGCCTTCCTGATGTTCCGCGTCGCCGAAATCTACGAGAAGGAAATCGGCGATCACGCGAACGCGGCTACCATCATGCAGCAGGTCATCGACCAGTTCCCGGATACCCGCCACTCGGCCAATGCCCGCCACAAGCTCCGCGAGTGGGGCGTGGCCTGAGGCCATGCGCGAACGGCTCCGCCGCACGGTGGAGCGCCACCCGCTGCTGTGGGTGGCCCTCGCCGCCGCCGCCGCGGTGTTGGCCGCCGATGGCTACCGGCTCGCCGGGCTCCTCTGCGGCGGCCTGATTCTCGGTCTGCTGATCGCCTCCGGCGTGCGCCGGATCCTCCTTGCGGCGCTGCTCTTCGCCGCCCTCGCCGGTGGTCTCCATGGCTGGCGGATCGCAGGCCAGGACGCCGCCCTCGCCAAGGTCGAGAGCGAGAAGGTCCGCTCGGCTACGGTTGTCGTGCGCGTCGTCTCCGAGCCCCGCGCCACCACCCGCGGCTGGACCGCCTTGGCCGAGGTGCTGGAGGGCGGCTCTCCCGGGAAAGTCTGGGTCCGCGGCCCCGGCGCGACTCCCCTGCGCTGGGAACGCCTGGCCATGCAGGGCCGCTTCCAGCCGCTGCCACTCCAGCGGAATCCCGGCACCTTCGATGTTGCCGCATGGCTCTACCGCCAGGGGGGCTACGGCAGTTTCGATGCCCAGGTGCCCGCCCGCAGCCTCGCCGTGCCCTCGCCCTTCCGGATGCTGGAAGAACGCGCCCGGGCGAATTTCCGCAATACCGTCACCGCCGGGCTCGATCCCGCGGGACGCCAGGCCGCCGTGATCCGCGCCATGGTCCTGGGCGATAATCCTCAGAACGATCCCGAACTCATCGACGTCTACCGCGCCAGCGGGACCCTCCACGCCTTTTCCGTCAGCGGCATGCACGTCGCGATGGTCGGCCTCATCGGCTGGTTCGTGCTGCGGCTCATCGGGGTGCCGCGGCGCTTCGCGGTGATCCTGATCCTGGCGGGCATGCTGGCCTACGCCTGGGTCACCGGCATGAAGCCGCCGGCGGTGCGCTCGGTCATCATGGCCGCGGCGCTGCTGGGGGCCTTCCTGGTGCGGCGCAGGCCGGACCTGCTCAATGCCCTCGGCTTCGCCCTGCTCGCCGCGGTGATCACGGATGGAAACCTGATCTTCCAAGCCGGCGTGCAGCTTTCCTTCGGCGTGGTCTGGGCCATCGGCATCGGCACCGCGGTGGCCGCTCCCGCCTTCGCCTGGATCCAGCGCCGCGAGGCCTATTTGCCGCGCTCGCTCTACGGCTGGGTCCGCGAGGGCTGGCTCCGCTCCCGGGAGAAGGTCGCCGCCGCGCTCGCCGCCTCCACCGCCGCCAGCATCGGCTCGGTGCCGCTCACCCTCTGGCATTTCAATTTCCTGGCTCCCATCTCGATCCTCGCCAGCCCGCTCATCGGGATTCCCATCTTGGTCCTGATGGCCATCGCCCTGCTCGCGCTCGCCTTCTCTCCCATCCCCGCGGCCTCCCAAGCGATCAACCGCGTCAATGGCCACGTGGCGGATGGCTGCACCGCCACCGCCGCCTTTTTCGCCAAGGTCCCCGGCGGCAACTACACCCTGCCCCGGGACCGCCCGGGGGATGACTTCCTTATCGTCTACGATCCCGGCTACGGCGGCGGCGCCTCGCTCCTGCATGACCGCGGCGTCACCGTCCTCATCGATGCCGGCAGCCGTGCCGCCTTCCGCAGTGTCCTCGCCCCGTCCATGCGTCGCCTGGCCGTGCAGCCGGACAGCATCGCCCTCAGCCACCCGGACAGCGGCCACATCGGCGGGGCCTTGGAAATGCTTGGCACCATCCCCGTCCGGCAGCTCCTGATCCCCGTCACCAAGGCCCGCAGCCCGATCTTCCGCGACCTCCTGAAAGCGGCCGAAGACCGCCACATCCCGACCTCCTTGGGTGTCACCGGTGCCCGCTACCCGATCGCGGAGGGCTCCTGGCTCGAAGTCCTCCACGAGCCCTCGCCCGGCGACGTCAATACCCCCGCCGACGAGCGCGTGATGATCTTCCGCCTGCACTGGCGCGGCTGGCGCATCCTCTTCACCAGCGACGCCGGCTGGACCACCGAGCGCAACCTGATGGACAGCGGCATCGACCTCGCCTCCGACCTCATCGTCGCCGGCCGCAGCCGTGAGGATTCCTCGCTGGGCGATGACTTCCTGGCTGCCGTCAAGCCGCGCGCCATCATCGCCAGCCACACGAGTTTCCCGGTGGAAGAGCGCATCCCCACCGCATGGGCGGAGCACTGCAAGAAGTCCGGCATCCGCCTCTTCCACCAGGGCAGGACCGGTGCCGTCACCCTTGCCCTCGCCAAGGACGGCTCCCTCCAGATCCGCGGCTTCCTCGACGGCTCCGAGCTCACCCTCAAACGGTAGGCATCCCCCGAACCGGGGCACCCCCCGTCCCCCGGAACGGGATAGGGGGTGGTGCCCCGAACGGCACGCCACCCGTAGCCCCGAACGGCACGCAAAGGTTATCCCCTTAAGGGTACCCCCATAAGGTACTCCCCTGAAGGTGTAGCGGCAGCTTTCGTAATTCCTCCGATTACGGAAACAGGCTGTTGAAGCCCTCGGTCATCGAATGACGCGTGGGTGAACTGCGGGATGGTCAGGTCATTTCATTTGCCCGAGCGGGCGGCAGGCTTCCCATCGAGCGAGAAGCGTCCGGCGCCGGCGATGAGGAGAGCAACGTATCCGCCTAAATAGATGAAGGCGAGTTCGCCGCTGCCCGGTCCGGAAAGCACTCCTTTATGCACGATGAAAAATGCGGTCGCCATCGTGATGGCCAGTACGGCCGCGGCCAGGCGCGTGAACAGCCCGAGGGCGAGCAGCAGGGCGCAGACGACTTCCCCGAAGACCGCCATCGTGAGGCTCGTGGACGATCCCACCCCGAGCGGATCGGGAAACTTGCCCGACATACCCGAGAAGCCGGTGAGCTTGCTCCAGCCGTGAAGGATGACGAGCGACAAGCCGAGCCAAAGCCGGAGCACGAGCAAGCCGGCATCGGTGCTGCGCGGTAGGAAATCGAGTTGGAGTAGTCGCCGGATGTTCATGGAGCCTTGTGGGATTGGCTGTTACGTTGTTCGAGATCGTGTGTGGATGCGAGGTAATTTGGGGCCTCGCCATCGCCCTCGCCAAGGACGGATTCCTGCCAATCGGCGGCTTCCGCGGCGGCTCCGAGCTCGCGCTCACCCGCTGGTTTGAACCCTCCCACTATGCTTCCTCCGCGCCATGCCCGCGTGGGGGCTCCGTGATCCGGTCCGGCTCCTTCCGCGTGCGCAGCAGGATATCGATCCAGTACTCCACGATGGCGTAGTTCTTGCGCACGCTGCGGTGGTGACCGAAGTGCAGCCCGCGTTTCCGCCGGAACCACCCGAAGCGCTCCCAGGGGCTTCCTTTGAGATGATACTGCTTGTGGAGATAGATGTGCCACCAGATCGCGAATACCATTCCCGCGACATGGCTTGCGAGAATCCAGGGTCCGAAGGCCCAGCCCACCAACAAAGCCGCCGGGACGAAGGGGATGGCGTAGTACCACATCACATGCTGCCCGCTATCCAGCCATTCATCCGTGAGAAGGCGCTGCGGCGGATACTTGCCATGATGGCCGTGGGCGTGCGTGACGTAGACCGAGTGGATGCGATCCCGATGTCCGAAGATCCGGTGCAGCAAGGTCTGAACGACCGCCGCAAAGTAATAGGTTGCGACAAGGGTTAACGCACATTGAAGGATGATCATTTTTCGATGAGGGGGTTCGAACGGGCTGCGTGAAGCAGCGTTCAGGGCGACGGCGATCCACTCAACCCGACGCGATGCGGGAAGCCGGCGTGATGTTCCGTTCTAGCGGATCACCTCGATCCACGACCATCGATTCAGGGAATTGAACTCCCAAGAAAATCGATGATCGGCGTTGGCCTGCCGATCCAACTCGCCCCCTTTATCCTCCGGAACATCCGTTGTGGAATCCAACCGGCCGATAGCTCAAGGTGGACTTTCCTTTTCCCGAGGGAGGCCCATGAGGGCGGCGGGCATCGCCGCTTTCGGAGCGAGGGTTGAAGAAGAGTCGCCGCGATAGTTCCCGGAGGAAGATCGAAGAACCGAGTGCAGAAGCAGAGGACGCCGAGTGAGGCGAGGCAACCCCGCCGCATCGTTGAACGATGGGGTAGGGGCAAATCTCCCTAGAACTTGTATGGCGCTCCGGTCCGCCACCGCGCCCTGAAAGCAGCGATAACCCCTGCCCGTTACCCACAACTTTTCGAGGTCGTACTTAAATCGCGCTGGTACTAAACGACTGTTTACATCAGCTTCGCGGATGGACCTCGATTCTTCCGACCTCAATCCTCCCGACCCGCAAGCCGCCCTCTCCTGGGCTGGAACCGAATTTGCAACCTTGGATTGCGGCGACCCTCGCCGCAGCCGACGCTTTGTGCGTGTGGCCTCCGACTTCGCACGAAATCCCACCGCCCCGGTTCCCGCCGCTTGCGGCGACTGGTCCGGCACCAAGGCCTGCTACCGGCTCTTCGACCAGCCCGAGGTCAACTGCGGGGCGATCCTCGCCGCCCACCGCGCCGCGATGCTGGATCGGCTGCGGGCTGGGGACGAGGGAACCGCGCTGCTGGTCTTGCAGGACACCACCGCGCTCAATTACGACAACCATCGTAGCAAGGAAGGCCTGGGCCCCACCGCCGGCCATGGCAAGGATCGCTCCCCCGGCCTTTTCGTCCACGGCCAGCTCGTGGTCGGCACGGACGGCGCGGTCCACGGCCTCGCCTCGGCCCTTGTCTACGCCCGGCAACCCCGCGGTGCCGGCGAGCCCGCCGGCAAGCGCAACCGCCAGCCCTTGGAAGAAAAGGAAAGCCACCGCTGGGTCGGCGGCTGGCACGAGGCGCAGCGGCTGTGGGAAGACCTCGGCGGCACGCGCGCGGTGCTGTCGGTCGCCGACCGCGAGGCCGACATCTACGAACTGCTCGCCGCCTGCCGGCAAACCCGCGCGCAACGCGGCGGCGGAGCCGGATTGCTGGTGCGCAGCCAGCACGACCGCAAGCTTGAGGACGGCGGCACGCCGTTGTGGCAGACCCCCGCCGCGCTGCCGGTGACGGCCACCCTCGTGGTCGACCTGCCGCGGGGAAAGCAAGGGCTCAAGGCGCGCAAGGCCACCCTCGCGGTGCGGGCCGGGCGGGTCCGTCTGGCGGTGCCCGCCCACAAGAAGAAATACCTCGGGCTGTCGGAAAGCTTGGAACTGTGGGCGCTGGAAGTCCGGGAGATCGACCCGCCGCCGGGCGTGGAGCCGGTGTGCTGGCAGTTGCTGACGACCGAACCCGTCGCGGACGCCGGCGACGCCGCGCGGCTGGTCGGCTGGTATGCCCTGCGCTGGCGGATCGAGGACTTCCACCGCGTGCTCAAGACCGGCTGCCGGGTGGAAAGCCGGCAGGTGCGCGCGGCGGAGAAGCTCAAGGCCTTCATCGCGCTGGACATGGTCGTAGCGGTGCACCTGCTGTCCCTGGTTTGGCAGGCGCGGATCAGCCCGGGGCTCCCGGTGGAAGGCTGGCTGGAGCGCGACGAATGGGAGGTGCTCCCGGTGCACGCGGCGGGCGGCGGGCCGCCGCCGGAACGGCCGCCGGCGACCGGCGAAGCGGTGCGGATGATCGCGAGGCTGGGCGGATTCCTTGGCAGGAAGAGCGACGGGGAACCCGGCCCCGAAGTGCTGTGGCGGGGCCTCGCAAAGCTGCGGACCCTCGCGCAGGCGTGGCGAGTCTTTAAAATGAAAAGTTGTGGGTAACGGGCAGGATAACCCGCCGCACTCCCGAGTAACAAGAATTATAACCCTTTGGTTTTCAGTAAAACCTCTTTTTCGAGTTACTCCATGCTCCACACCCCTTCAGCGCGGTTCAGGTGCTCCAAAGCGGCTGCGCCGTAAAGGGGGGCATCGATCCGTATTGGGAGCTTCCTCGAAGGGGCTTCAGCAAATCTGGCGGAGTGCCTAAAAGTTCGGAGCCCGGAGTTCAGCGTTCGCCTTTTTTTAGTCTCAATCCCTGTAGAACCTTGCCTTGGCTTTCCCATTGCAGTTGGAAGTCGGTCTTGGGATAGAAGAAGGCGTCCTCCGGCCAGTCCAGTTGCTCGAAGTTCCCGAAGGCCGCGACTTTCTCGACTGCCCATTCGAAGTATTCGTTATGGTCGGTCTTGAAGAGGAACTCGCCGCCCGGTTCGAGGACGTCCCACACGGCTTGCAGGAATTCCTGCTGGATCAGGCGGCGGCGGTGGTGCCGGACCTTCGGCCAGGGATCCGGGCAGAGCAGGTGCAGGCGCGAGACCGAAGCGAGCGGCAGCAGCCACTCCGCGGTGTAGCGGCTCTCCAGCCGCAGCACCCGGAGGTTCTCCAGGCCCTGCTTGCAGGCCTTCTTGCAGACTTTCCGGACCCGCCCCAGGAGCCGTTCCACGCCGAGGAAATCCCGCTCCGGATAGTGCGCGGCCATGCCTAGAAGGAAGCGTCCGTCGCCGCAGCCCAGATCCACCTCCAAGGGTCGGCCATCGCGCAGGATCTCCCCGCGCTGCAGGCGCTGGAAGTAGTCCCGCGGCGTGAATTCGTGTCTTTCCGGGGGTCTTGGCTGCGGTGTCTCGTCCATCCGTGCCGCTTCCAAGCCTCCCGGGGCGGCCCATGGCAAGCCAAACCGAATTCGGCGCGAATTTCCTTCGTCTTTCAAAACTTCTAACTTGTCCGGCCCTTCCGTCCCGTTCCCGCTTGACGCCTCTTCCGCGGGGTCTCTAGCTAGCGCATCCGTGGCGCTGCTCTCCGGCGCCCTCCCGCTTTCGCTTTCGCCACCCAACCTTTCTCTGCATCGTGGACCTCAAGGAAATCCGCAAGATCGTCGAACTCATGAATGAGCATGGCCTGACCGTCTTCGACATGTCGAAGGAAGGCTTCCATCTCAAGCTCCGCAAAGGTCCCGATCTGGAAGCGATGCGCGGCATGCTCGGCTCGATGCCGCAGTATCAGGCCGGGCTTCCCGCTGCCGCCCCTGCCAGTGCCGCGGCCGCCGCCCCGGCACCCGCCGCTGCCGAGGGTGAGCCGATTACCTCGCCGATGGTCGGCACCTTCTACCGCAAGCCAGCCCCGGAGGCACCCTCCTTCGCGAGCGTGGGCGACGTGGTCAGCGAGGGCCAGACCTTGTGCATCATCGAGGCGATGAAGGTCATGAACGAGATCAAGGCCGAGAGGTCCGGGACGATCTCCGCCGTCATTGCCGAAGACGGCAATCCCGTGCAGTTCGGGGACATTCTTTTCCGTATCAAGTAAGCCGGGGCAGTCCGCCCGCTGCTTGCTCGAAAACGCCACCAGCCGCCCATGTTCAAACGCGTCCTTGTCGCCAATCGCGGTGAAATCGCCCTGCGCATCATCCGCGCCTGCAGGGAACTCGATATCGAATCCGTCGCCGTCTATTCCGAGGCCGATGTCGATTCGATGCACGTCCACCTGGCCGATGAGGCGGTATGCATCGGGCCCGCTTCGAGCAAGGAAAGCTACCTGAAGGCCGACCGGATCATCGCCGCGGCGGAGATCACCGAGGCCGATGCGATCCACCCCGGCTACGGCTTCCTGTCGGAGAACGCGCGCTTCGCGGAGATCTGCGAGAGCTGCAACCTGAAGTTCATCGGGCCCTCCGCGACGGTCATCGCGATGATGGGCGACAAGGCGACGGCCCGCTCCACCGCGGTCGCGAACGGCGTGCCGATCACGCCGGGCTCCGAGATCCTGGCGGACGAGAAGGAAGGCCTGGCCGAGGCCAAGCGGATCGGTTTCCCGGTGATGATCAAGGCCACTGCCGGCGGTGGTGGCCGCGGCATGCGCCCCTGCTTCAGCGCGGATGAGTTTTCCGCCCTCTACAAGGCGGCTTCCAACGAGGCCCAGGCGGCCTTCGGCAACGGTGACTGTTACTTGGAAAAGCTGGTGCTCAACCCGCACCACGTCGAGTTCCAGGTCATCGCCGACACGCATGGCAATTTCATTCAGCTTGGCGAGCGCGATTGCTCGATGCAGCGCCGCAACCAGAAGATCATCGAGGAATGCCCCTCGCCGCTGCTCGGCCCCGAGCTGCGCAAGCGGATGGCGGAGGCCTCGGTCTCGCTGATCAAGAACATCGGCTACGAGAACGCCGGGACGATCGAGTACCTCGTGGATGACAAGGGCAGCGACTTCTACTTCATGGAGATGAACACCCGGATCCAGGTGGAGCATCCGGTGACCGAGGAAGTGATGGGTTGCGAGCTGATCAAGGAGCAGATCCGCATCGCCGCCGGCGAGCCGCTCTCCAGCCATGTCCTGAACGCGACACCGCGCGGCCACTCGATCGAGTGCCGGATCAATGCCGAGGATCCCTTCAACAACTTCTGCCCCAGCCCGGGAAAGATCGACATGTGGTACGCCCCCGGCGGCAAGGGCGTGCGCGTGGATACCCACGTCTACTCCGGCTACACGGTGCCGCCGAACTACGATTCGATGATCGCCAAGCTGATCGTCACCGGTGCCAACCGCGAAATCGCGATCGCCCGCATGAAGCGCGCGCTCGGCGAATTCATGATCCGCGGGATCAAGACGACCATTCCCTTCCAGCAGGAGATCATCGCCCACCCGGACTTCGCGGCGGGCAATTACGACATCGGCTGGGTCGCCCGCTACTTGGAAGAGCGGAAGGGCTGATCGATGACCCTGCACGGCCAGCTTTACGCGATCCTCGACCTCGGCTATGTCGCGCGGGAGAGTGCGCTCTCCGCTGCCGAGGCGCTTCTTGCTGGTGGCGCCGGTCTTCTCCAGCTCCGCGCGAAAGGTTGCCCGGAGGCGCAGATCGAGGCCTTGGCGCGGGAGGTCCTGCCGCTTTGTCGCGAAGCTGGCGTGCCTTTCATCGTGAACGATTATCCGGGGATCGCCGCTGCCATCGGCGCGGATGGAATCCACATCGGCCAAGACGACGCCAGCTTGGCGGAGGTGAGGAAGATCGTGGGCGAGGGGATGATGGTGGGTCGTTCCACGCATTCCCCGACCCAAGCGAAAGCCGCGCTTGAGGAAGGTTTCGACTACATCGGCTTCGGCCCGCTGTTTCTGACTCCGACCAAACTGGGCAGGCCCGGGATTGGGGTGGAGGAGATTGCCGGAGTAATGGTGGAAGTCGGCTCGCGGATTCCCGTCTTCTGCATCGGCGGGATCAAGCGCGCGAGTCTTCCTCAAGTCCTCGCTGCTGGTGCCCGCAACGTTGTGATCGTATCCGATTTGCTCACGGCGCCGGACATTGAAGCCGCGACGCGCGATGCCGTCGCGCTGCTGAAACCGGCCTGACGTTTTCTCTCGTTTCCACCTCTACTACTCCCATCACTACCGCCATGCCTGTACCGCTGCCCATCGTCGTCGGAGGAACCGTCGCCATTGATAACGTCAAGACGCCCTTTGCGGATGAGACGAATTTGCTCGGCGGCTCCGCTGCCTATGCAGCGCTCGCGGCATCTTTCTACCATCAGCCGGTCCACCTTGTAGGCATCGTCGGCAAGGATTTCCCGCCGCAGCATCTGGCGATGCTGGAGTCGCGCGGGATCTCGCTGGATGGCGTCGAGCGTTCGGAGAGCGAATCCTTCACCTGGTCCGGAGAGTACTCGAACAACATGAACAAGCGCGTGACCCACCGTGTGGGTCTGAACGTGCTGGAGAACTGGCAGGTGAAGGTGCCGGCAGCCGTGGGAACTTCCGCCGCCTTCGTGGTGCTCGCCAACATGTCGCCGGACAACCAACTCGAGCTACTGGCCCAGTGCACCGCTCCGGAGCGCTTCGTGATCGCCGACACGATGGACCTCTGGATCGAGATCGCCAACGAGCGCTTGCACGACGTGCTCAAGCAGCTCGACCTTTTCGTCATCAACGACAGCGAGGCCCGCGAATTCACCCGTACGCCGAATTTGCTCCATGCCGGCCGCATGATGCTGGAGAAGGGCCCCAAGAACGTGGTGATCAAGCTCGGCGAGTACGGTGCGATGCTCTTCTCCGCCGGCGAGCCCACGCAGTTCTTCCGCTCCTTGGCCTACCCGCTTGAGGAATTGGTCGATCCCACCGGCGCGGGCGATAGTTTCCTGGGCGCGCTGGCCGGCTACCTCGCCGCCAAGGGCTCGGTCATGCCCGATTTTGCTACCCTGCGGGACGCCGTGGTCCACGGCTCGGTGCTGGCCTCCTTCACCTGCGAGGCCTTCTCCACCCGCCGTCTGGAATCGCTTGATGATACGGCATTGGCGGCGCGCATGGACCATTTCCGGAATGTCACCGTTTGGTGAGCGCCGGGCAGGAGAAGCCGACAGCACTTTTAGGCCGAAAAAGCTCCTTTCATGGCAAGTCCTAAAAAGATCCGTGAATTTTTTACTCATCCGACGTTAGTGGATCGGCAGCCCAGCGGAGACGGCTTCCAGGCGCGTTTTCACGGGGGTTCCGGGCTTCACAAGCGCTTGAACCTACGCATTCATGGGTATGATCTAAAATTTCCTTGCGCCCTCCTGCGGAATGGCCGTGAATGGATGAAGTAAGAGAAAAATTCCTTGGGAAAATGCGTACCGTGACAAAGCCGTCACCCCTCCCCGCGATTTTTGCTCGACGAAACCCAAAATCGAACCTAAACCCAGCCTCGTCATGAAACCAATCATCTCATTTGCGCTGCTTGCAGCCATTGCAACCATCGGCTCCGCAGGAGCCGCCGCCACCGATCCGGTGGGATACAACACCACAACGCTTTACGGTGCCAACACCTTGGGTGCTCGTAAGAACAACGTTATCGGGCCGCAGCTTGAGAATGCTCCCGTCTGGACCGGCACAGTCGCCAGCGTCAGCGGCGATTCGCTCACTCTCACCAGCGCCGCGCTCACCGTCGGTGCTTACAATAAGGTGACCTTTGATCTTGGTCGCTACACCTTCTGCATCGAAGCTGCGGACGGCACTTGGGCTCACGTCGATTCCAACAATGCCACTTCCGTGACGCTCGAACCCGGCATGGGCTCGCAGTTCGTCGCTGGCGATCAAGTCTCCATTCGCCCGCACCTTACCGTTGCGGGCATCTTTGGGGCCGCCAACGAAACCGGTCTTCTGGCCAACAACGACGGCGACGGTAGTGTCGCAGATAACATCATCCTGGTCGACGAGCAGTACGGTGGTAACATCATCATCCTACCTTCCAACGCTGTTGGCGGTCAGTACATCACCGACGGTTTCGCGGCCGCTGACAACTTCCCGATCTACCCGGATCAAGGCATTCAGGTTAGCCGCTACAGCACGGGCAACCTTTCTTTGGTGCTCGATGGTTCGGTGGACGTGAATGGTCGCCAAAACGGCGTTCCGACCGGCTTCTCGATCCGCCCCGTGGGGAACCCGGTTGATTTCGCCCTCGGCGACCTCAACCTGATCGGTCCCACCCCTGCCACTGGCCTTGTCGGTGCGGCCGGCGGTGACGCCTCCACCGGTGACACGGTTAACCTTCTCATCAACGGCAGCACTTCGGTGTATTTCTACTCCGCTGAAGATCTTGGTTCCGGCCCCGGCTGGTATGACGACTCCTTTGGCTTTGCGGATGACACCGTCATCCCTGCAGGTCTTGCACTCTTGGTCTATCGCTCCAATCCGACGAATAGCAGCCCGTTCACCTGGGCCGTGCCTGCTCCTGACATCAACTGACGGTCTCCCATCCAACCCCCGCACTCCAAAAACAATCCTATGAAATTACTTGCATCTTGCTTGGCTGTAGTCCTCGCCATTGGTGGAGCTCACGCCGCGACGATCTCGCTCGCCGGTGGTGCCGCCGGTCTGTCTTTCGTTACGAGCGAAGGCGCCGCCATCGTTCCAGGGGCTACCGTGTCCCTCCAGGTTGGTCGTCTGAATACCACTACGGGAGTTTTCACCCAATTCGCTCCTACCGACGCAACGCCTCCGAGCTTCGGTGCTTCGGGAACGATCACTGGTAAGTGGCTCGGCAATGCTTCCGACAACACGGCAGCTGCGGACGCTTTCAATGGCGCGCAGATCTGGTTCCAAGTCAAGGCCTTCGGTGGTACCGCTTACTTCACTGGGCCGACTGCCCTCTTCCCAACCAATGCGAGCGGTGCTGGCGATACCCTGACGTTCTCGTCGGTGGGGCTGACCCAGTTCTCCCAGGAGTGGTCTACAGCTGGCACCGCGATCAATGGAACCCAGGCAGTCGTGGGCGTTCCTGAGCCCTCCGCCCTACTCCTTGGTGCGCTTGGTATGGTCGGTCTCCTTCGCCGCCGTCGCTAATCGGCTCAAATTGCTAACTTGAAATGGGGAAAAGCGAGCTGAAAAAGCTCGCTTTTCCTTTTTCTATTGATAGCTATGACATCACCTGATGTCGTCGCTACCCATGATGATGATGAGCGGGTTTGTCGGAACTACCTGCCTCGCACACGGTGATTTCCCAAAAGATCCAGGCAGCCTTTCTTTGGTGCTCGACGGTGCGGTGGATGTGAATGGTCGACAGAACAGCGTTCCGATCAGCTTCTCAGTCCGCCCCATGGAGAACCCGGTTGATTTTGCCCTTGGCTCGGCGACCTCAACCTGAGCGGTGCCACTCCTGCCACTGGCCTTGTCGGTGCGGCCAGCGGTGACGCCTCCACTGGTGACACGGCCAGCTGCTCATCCACGGCAGCACCTCGGTGTATTTCTACTCCGCGGGAAGATCTTGGTTCCGGCCCCGGCTGGTATGACGACTCCTTTGGCTTTGCAGACGAGGATGACACCGTCATCCCTGCAGGTCTGGCATTCTTGGTTTATCCGCAGCAATCCGACGAATAACAGCCCGTTCACCTGAGCCGTGCCTGCTCCTGACATCAACTGATGGTCTCTCATCCAACCCCCGCACTTCAAAAACAATCCTATGAAATTACTCGTATCCTGCCTGGCCGCAATCCTCGCCATTGGTGGAGCTAAGGCCACGACGATCTCGCTCGCCGGTGGTGTCGCTGGTCTGATGTTCACCACGAGCGAAGGCCAGACCTTGCAGCCAATGGCTGGCGTGTCTCTCCAAGTTGGTCGTCTGAATACCACTACGGGAGTTTTCACCCAATTCGCTCCGACCGACGCAACTCCTCCGAGCTTCGGTACTACTGGGAATTTGGCTGGCAGGTGGCTTGGAAATGCTTCAGACAACACGGCGGCCGCGGACGCTTTCAATGGCGCGCAGATGTGGTTCCGGGTTGGGTTCTTCGGTAGTGTTTCTTACTTCACCGGACCGTCCGCCTTATTCCCGACCAATGCGAGCGGAGCTGGCGACACGCTAACGTTCTCGTCGATTGGCCTGACCCAGTTCTCCTTGGAGTGGTCCAGCCCGGGTACGGCGATCACTAACAATCAGGCGATCGTGCCTGCTACTCCGGAGCCGTCCGCCCTGCTCCTTGGTGTACTCGGCATGGTCGGTCTCCTTCGCCGTCGTCGCTGATCGGTTCGAATTGCTAAACTTGAAATTTGGAAAAGCTCGCTTTTCCTTTTTCTGTTCATAGCTATGACTCCCATGATGTCCCCGCTACGAATCATGGTGCTGAGTGCGTTTGTCGGAGCTGCCAGCCTCGTACACGGTGATCCCCAGAAGGCTCCCAAGTTCAAGTTCAAGGGAGAGTCCATTCACGTGCTTCCGGTGGATCTGAACAAGAGCGCTTGGGGCAAGACAGCCCCACCCGGCGATCCCAATGTCGTTCCGGCGCGCTATAGCAACGCCTTTGCCGCCATTCTCACCCGTGCCGGTGCGAAAGGCACTCCCTGCGATCTCTCGTTCAAGGTGAGCAGCATGGCCGATGAGACAACTATTTCCCGGGAGCTTTCGGAAGTCGTTAAGAAGAACGCGGACAAAGCCAGCTTCACGGTCTTTCTCTCGATCGAGTCCGATAAGGAATTGAAGAAGATCCGGCTTTGGCTGCTGAACAAGGAAGGCGAAGAGGTTTGGAAGCGGGAAGAAACCGAGTTCGTCAAGGGGCGGCCCGTCAACCCGATGAGTGCCATGGTCTTCGCCACCGGCATGTTGGGTGTGGTCTCCGATCTTGAAGATCCCACGCGCAGGCCTCCTGCTCCGGAGAAAGCCGTGAAGACTCCCAAGGAAGCCGACAAGGCCCCAGACGCTCCGGCGAATGATCCGCAGAAAGCTCCTGAAGCGGAAAAGGCTCCCGCAACTCCACCAGAGAAGGTGGAAAGCAAGTAGATCGGGCCGGGCTGCTCAGCTCAATCAAGGGAGTCTGGTAGCGGCGGTAGATCGGGCAACCGCGCGGAAATAGGGCGGTTTTTCCTGAGCTTCTCCCGCTTGGATTTCCTCCACCTTCCGATTCGATAAATCCGCAGAGAGGAATGGAGAGCACTCAGTCACCGGCAAACCGCTTGGAAATGAAGGGATGGCGGACCGCCCTCTTGATCCTTTGCTTGGTACCAGCTGTCTTGCGCGCGGATGAAACGGGCTGGGACTATCGCTTGGCCAAGCAATTCTCTCCGCGACTGTCAGGGGCGGAGAAGGAACTTGGTGACATCCAGACCGAGTTGCCCCGGCTCCCAACAGTGCCGGTCGCGGACCAAGGAGGGACCGGCGGATTTGCGGCCCTGCATCCGAAGGCGGAGCCATCGAATGACGGGGAGTATTCGGTCTCGCTCAACTTTGCGTCCCCGGGGCTCGTGGATCTGGTCGTGCTGATTCCGGCGAGGCGCTATGGGGTGGGGGGCTTGGAGCCGCAGTTCGGTCTGCCGGATGCCTTCACCATGGATCTTCTGGATGAAAACGGAAAGGTGGTTTCCCGGATCGCCGATGAGAAGGGGCTGTGGGCGGATCCGGTGCGGGCGGGGCATCCTTTTCTTTTTCCGGTGACACCAGGAATCCGAGGTGCGGGAGTGAAGATATCAGCGGCGCGGCTCCGCTTGGATTCGGACGTTTCGGACAGTTTCGTGCATGCTTGGGCGGAGGCCTTTGTCTTCGAAGGGGAGCGAAATCTTGCGCACGGGGCGGCGGTGACGAGTTCCGGCGGTTCGCCCCCGCCCGCACCTTGGCAGTGGAGCAATGCGTTTCTCGTCGATGGGCAGACGACCTTGGGCTTGCCGGAGATCCCCGCCGGTCATCATGAGAATGTGGGCTGGATGTCGGACGCCCGTGCCAAATCCACGGACGCCGTTTGGCTGGAACTGGATTTGGGCGAGGTGCGCGAGTTCGATGCGCTCCGGCTCTTCCCTGCGAAGCGGCCGACTTCGGACCTTCCCAGCGGCTTCGGCTTTCCCAGCCGCTTCACCGTTTCCGTGTTCGACCGGCCGTCGGGCACTCCGGGGGTGGAACCCGTGGTCGTGAAGGAATTCGAGACCGGCAATCCCGGTCATAATCCGGCCTTGTTCGCGATGGGGAATTGCCAGGGAAGGTACGTGAAGATCGAGATCACGCGGCTCTGGAAGGTATATGAGAATTTCCCCGCCTTCGCGGCCTTCAGCGAGATCGAGGTCCTGGCAGGAGAAAAGAATCAGGCGGAAGGTGCCCGCGTCCGGTCGGAGCCGGGAATGGGCACGGTGATCGGCTCAGGCTCCCAGTATTGGAGCGCCCCGAGCCTGACCGATGGCTTCGGGCCGGATGGGAAACTGGTCTCGCCGCGGGGCTGGCTCCTTGCCTTGGGTCGTCGCCTCGAACTTGAGCAACGCCAGGATCAGCTCCGTCGTGAGGCCGCAGCGATTGTCGGCGGCTGGCGGCGGGCCGGCTGGTGGGCCATCGCCGTGTGCGGTGGCCTCGGTACGGTGCTCGTGATCGCCCTTCCGATCCGCTACCAACTGCGGGAGAAGCGCCAGCTCGTCAAAGTCCGCGAGCGGATCGCAGGGGATCTACACGATGAGGTGGGCAGCAATCTCGGCAGTATCCAGATGTTTGCGGATCTGGCGGAAAGGCACGGCGCGGCTTCGAACGAGCTCAAGCGGATCCAGCGGATCGCTGCGGAGACCGTCAGCGCGGTGCGGGACATCGTCTGGCTGCTGCGGCCGCAGGGGGATCACCGGATCGCCACGGTGGAGCACATGCGGGAGACCTGTTCGATCATGCTCGAATCGCACGAGTGGAAATTCACGGCGAACGAGGCAGCTTGGCAGTGCGAGATGTCGGACGATGCGAACCGTCATTTGTTCCTGTATCTGCGGGAGTCTCTGCACAACATCCTGCGCCATGCCTCGGCCAAGCACGTGGGGTTGCATGTCGAGTGCGACGCCAAGGAATTGCGTCTGAGCATCAAGGACGATGGCTGTGGGATCGCCGCGGAACGGATGGAGCGGCCCGCGACCTTGCGCGCGCTGCGGAAGCGCGCGGAAGCCTTGGACGCCAGCTTCAACGTCGACAGCACGCCTGGGCAAGGAACCCGTCTGGAGCTCGCTATTCCCCTGCATGCCAAGCGCCGCCCGCGACCACGCGAGGCATCTTGAAGAAAGCCGGGGCGAAAGGTCGCGATTGCACGCTGGCCGCAGCCATATAAGGGTCTGCGTGGTGACCGACGAACTTCCAGCGCAGCGGACAGCCGACCGCAAGCCCGTGCGTCTGATCCTGATCGAGGACCATGCCGATTTCCGGGAATCCGTCTCGATGGTTCTCAGCGAGCGCGGCTACGAATGCGTGGGCGAGTTTTCCACGATGGAGGACGCGCTCGAGGCGATCCGTGGTGGATTAACGGCGGATCTGGTCCTCTCGGATTTAGGGCTGCCGGGGATGAGCGGGGTGGAGGGAATCCGCAAGGTGCGGGAACTGCTGCCCCTGGTGCAGGTGCTGGTGCTCACGGCATTCACGGACAAGGCGAAGGTCTTCGCGGCATTGGAGGCGGGAGCGCATGGCTATCTGGTCAAGGCGGGCAGCGCCACGCGGCTGATCGCTACCTTGGAGGAGGTTTTGGCCGGAGGCACGCCGCTGGACCCGAAGATCGCGGGGATGATCCTCCAGACTTTCCGCCAGTTGAGTCCGATTCCTACGGCGGAGACTCTTTCCGCCCGCGAGTCCGAGGTTCTCCAGCTTTCCGCCAAGGGCCTGACCCGTCAGGAGGTCGCCGACAAACTCGAGATCAGCCAGCATTCCGTCACGGAATACATCAAGCGCTGCTTCGACAAACTCCACGTTCGCAACCTCCCGTCCGCCGTTAGCGAGGCAATCCGGCGCGGATTGCTGGATTTATCGTGATTCTGAGCATTATAAATCATTGGTAACCAATGGGTTTGTGTCGTGTCCCACATCTTAGGGACAAGACAAACTCCGGAAATTGTGACATCTCTCACTCGTCGACGGGCTGGTTACCTGAAGACTAATTTCATGACGAAATGATGGGGCCGCGCGAGTGCGCGGCCCTTTTCGTTTCCAAGGGCCCTGTCCCAAATCTTGGGGACATGACAGGCTCGCCGTTTTCTGCGATACCTTCACCCGTCGGCGAGTTGGTTACTTCCGACTGATTTCATGACGAAATGATCGGGGCCGCACGTGTGTGCGGCCCCGTTTCGTTTCGCCGTACGTAAAGTCGGTCTCGTGTCCCAAATCTTGGGGACATGACAAAAACCGTGATTTGGGCCATGGTTCTCTCGTCGAAGGGTTGGTTACCCCCGATGAAATTGAATTTCATGACGAAATTTATCGGGCCGCGCGAGTGCGCGGCCCTTTTCATTTTCATGGGGGAGGCATTTGGAAACCTGAAGATCGGACGCGGCGGGCTGAGGCTCGGAATTGACCGGAGCTAGGGAAGGGTGGAACTTCTCCCCGTGTTCTTGCCGCCCAAGCGTTCTTCCTGGATCAGCCGCACCAATACCGCGCGCGGAGATCGCGCCGGGATGGGCGGGGCTGATGAAGCGCAGATTTTCAGCGATCTGGACGAGCCGAAGGTGCCCTCCGCGGCCGCGGCGGACGCTCCCGCTTCCCCCGGCGAGCGGCGCGCCGCCCCTGAAGCCTCCATCGAAAAGATCGCTGCGGATCTCACGGCACTGCTCGGGCCCGGGAAGGTCTCGCTGCGCCCGGACGATCTGGAAGTTCACTCCGCCGACAAGTGGTATGCGCGGAATCTCCCCGATCTCGTCGTCTTCGCGGAATCCACCCAGGACGTTTCCAAGACCCTGCGCTTCGCCTCCAAGCTGAGCATTCCGGTGACCACCCGCGGGGCCGGCTATGGCTATGTGGGCGGCTGCGTGCCGGTGGAGGGAGGGATCGCGCTCTCGGTGGCGCGGATGAAGAAGATCATTGAGATCAATCCCGCGGACGGGGTGGCGGTGGTGCAACCCGGGGTGATCACCGGGGATCTGCAGGCGGCGGCGCACGCGGTCGGCTGGGATTATCCGCCGGACCCGGCCTCGCTCAAGGACTGCTCGATCGGGGGGAATGTCGCGACCAATGCCGGCGGGCCGCGCTGCCTGAAGTACGGCGTGACCCGCCACTACGTGCTCGGCCTTGAGGTCGTGCTGGCGGACGGGCGGGTGCTGCGCTGCGGCGGCCGCGTCCACAAGAACAAGACCGGCTTCGACCTCTGCGGGCTTTTCACCGGCTCGGAAGGGATGCTCGGCGTGGTCACGGAGGCGACCCTGCGCCTGATCCCGAAGCCGCCGGCGCGCGCGATGCTGGCCGCGGTCTTCGCGGATTTCCCCGCTGCCGCGACGGCGGTTCAGCGCATTCTCAACCGCGGCCACCTGCCCTCCGCGCTGGAGATCACCGATGGCTTCACCCTCGCCGCCGCCCGCCGCCGCCTCGGTCCGGAGGCGCTGCCGGAAGGCGAGGCCCATCTGATGGTCGAGGTCGATGGCCGCCCCGCCGCGGTGAAAAGCGAGATCAAGGAGCTGGAGGTCCTGCTGCAGGATCTCGGTGCGCTGCGCGTCGACAGGGCCACCACTGCGAAGGCCTGCGAGGACCTCTGGCAGCTCCGCCGTGAGTTTTCCTACTCCCTGCGTGATACCGGCCTGACCAAACTCAACGAGGACATTGTCGTGCCGCGCTCGGCGCTCGTGGATCTGGTCGCCTTCGCCCGGCGTCTGGAGGAAGACACCGGAATTCCGGTCGCCTGCTTCGGCCATGCGGGAGATGGCAATATCCACGTGAACCTGATGGTGGCCGGCTTTGAAGTTCCGGAGGTGCGGGAGAAGGCGGAGGGTGCGCTCGACCAACTCTTCGCCTGGGTGCTCGGCCATGGCGGTGCGATCACGGGTGAGCACGGCGTGGGCTTGGCCAAGAAACCGTGGATCCGCCAAGCGCTCGGCGACGTCTCCTTCGATGTCCACCAGGCGGTGAAGGATGCCCTCGATCCCCAAGGTCTCCTAAATCCGGGGAAGTTCCTGGATTGATCCGGCAAGCTACTTGTCGCGCGGGGCGGACTCCGGCCGGAACTTGAGAAATTCCGCCAACTCCGGTGGCAGTGGTTCGCCGACACCCGGCAAGGATCCGTAGAGTTCGGCAAGGCCCGCGGCCTCCAGCAAACGGGTGCGCCCGGGCCCGTCGCCGGTCTTCATGGCTGCGATCACTGCGGGGTCCTTGCGGTGGAGACGCAGTGTCTTCAGCGCGGCTTCCCGCGTGATCTCCACCGCGGTCCCGCCGTCGGCCGCCATCGCGGTCTGGTAGGCATCGATCGCCGCATCCGGCTTGCCTTGTGCCTCCAAGGCTTGGCCGAGGCAGTAGGCTGCCTGCACCTTTTGGGAGCTGGGCAGGGAGCGATCCTTAAGGGCCTCGCGGGCCGAAGCTTCCGCGCGCGGCCAGTCCTGCACGCGCACCGCATCCCAGGTCGTGTAGAGATCGAGCTGGCGGCGCTGGCTCTCCCCGCCCAAGCCGCGGCGGTCGAAGGTTTCGAGCGCCTTCGCCAGACCCTCCAGATCCCCCGATCTCCGCAGGCACTCCAGTTCCATGAATCCTGCTTGGGCGGCAGGGTTGCCTTCGATGCCGGCGAGATTCTCGTAGTCCTCCCGCAGGGCCGCGAATTTCGCTCGCGCGGCTGCGTATTTCCGACCTTCGAAAAGCACCTGTGCTTCGGCCATGGCCGGTGAGGAGAAGAAGAAGAGCCCCTTCACCTCCACATTCGCAATTTGCCGGACCACGGTAGCCTCGAGGCTTTCCCTGAAGCGGATCGCCTGCTCGTCCATCCCGATGATGTAGATCGTGCGTTGCTCGCCATTTGCTGCCCTGAGGAAAGCCGATGCGGGCGGAGCGGCCCCGCGTGCAGGCAGCAGCGCGAGCCAAGCGGCGATGACGAGTCGCGCGATCATTGTCCTTGGGGCAAGGGCTTCGCGACCGGTTTAACATCGGTGGTCGCGGCGAATTCTCCGGTGAGTTTTTCGATCTCCAGCCAAGCTTCCTGATCGACGGAGGCCATCTTGTCGAAGAGCGGCCGGGTCCTTTCGAGGAATGCGAGGCCTTCCTCGTAGGCCGCCTGACGGTCGCTGCGCGGGCGCTCCGCTCCGCTGGCCGGCAGCTGCCGCGTCCATGAAATCTGGATCCAAGCCCGCATTGCCGGGACTGAGACGCGGGTGGCCCCGCCGTAATCGCCCCAGACCCGGGCGTGAGCGGTCAGCGCCTCCTCCGCCATGCCGCGCTCCTGGTAGGAACGGGCGAGCGCGAGGCGGACTTCCGGGACCAGCCTCTGGAAGCCGGAATCCGGGGCGAGGTAGCGCAGCGCGCTTTCGCCCGCGGCAGCGAAGTCGCCGGCCTTCATCCGGGCCATCACCAGCCAATACAGCGCTTCCTCCTTCTCGCGGGCGTCCTTGGTGCCGTCGAAGACTTCCTGCAGATCTTGGATGGCGGTGTCGCGTTCTTCCTTGCTGCCTTCCGCCAGGACTGCCGCCCTGCCGAGCAGGGCCGGGAAGCGCACGGCGGCATCCTTCTTGGCCACCGCTTCCTCGTAGTAGGGCAGGGCCTGGCGCGGCGCCGAGGTCCGCGTGCGCAGGAAATCTCCGGTGCGGACCAAGATTCCCGGCGGCAGGTCCTTCGGCTCGAATTCGGCCTTGAGCTCCTGGAAGAGCGTCTTGATCAGGCTATCCGCCTTGGCCTTGGCCGCCTCGTCGGGGGAGTCGAGCTGTGCCTCCACCGCTTCGATCGCGGTGATGCGCAGGGTGGCGCGGGCCTGCTTGTCCTCGGGCTTCAATCCCGGGAATTCGGCGAAGTGGCGCTTCAATTCGTCCAGGCCGTGGGCCTTCGCGTAGAGGCGGGCGTAGACGCGCGCCGCGGCCTCGGGCGATCCGGCGGCGGGGCTTGCCAAGCGTTCGCCGAGAATTTTTCCGAGGCGTTCGAGCGCTTCCTTGCCACGCTCGACCGCCGCGAAGGCCTCGGCCTGGGCCATCGCCATCGGGCCGCGGAATTCGGCGAGGTCTTCGTAGCCCTTCCAATAGCGGTCGCAGTAGGGGACGGCCTCTTTCAGGCGCTTCGGGTCTTTGCCGAGCAGGGTCGCCAGCCGCAGCAGGATCTCCGCGGCGGCTTCGCGCTGGCCCAGCTTTTCGGCTTGGGCGAGCGCTTGCTTGAGGGATTCCTCGGCCTGCTCGCCGCGGCCTTGGCGCAGCAGCAGGTCGCCCTTCAGGCCTTGGCCATTGGCGAGTGCCTCGGAGTTCGGGAAATCCTTCTCCAGCCGCGCGAGTGCTTCGAGTGCCGCCGCGTCTTCCTTGGCGGCGGCATGGCACTCGGCGCGGTCGAGCAGGGCGAAGCCGAGATAGGGATTGGCGGCGGCGTCCGGGTACTTCGCGATGAAGGCATCCAGGAGCTTGGCCGCTTCGTCCCATTGCTGGAGCCGCACGCGGTTCGAGGCCTGGAGATAGAGCACGGACTGCGCGTACGGGCTGGCCGGATAGAGCGCGACGTGGCGCTCGAGCAGCGGCCTGGCTTCGTCGAAGCGGCCGGTGTGCTCGTAGCAGCCGCCGAGCACCCGCAGGCAGATGTCGTGCTCAGGGCTGCCGTCGGCGAGCTTCGGCAGGAGCGCGGTGGCGGCCTTGATGCAGGGCTCGTATTCGCCCTTTTCGAAGAGGGCGACGAGCATCATGCGCTTGACCGCGCCAGCCTTCGGGGAGTCCGGGAACTCTTCCGAGAATCTCGCGGCCTCCTTTTCCGCGGCCAGCGCGTCTCCCAAGGCGGCACTGGTGCGGACCAGATGGAAGAGGTAATCGGCACGCCGCGCTGCTTTCGGAAAGCGCGCGTCCAGCTCGGCAAAGGCCGCGTGGGTGCCGCGCAGGTTGCCGTGTTTTTCGTGGAAGGCGGCGGTGGTTTCCAGTTGCAGCAGCTCGTGGGAATTCCCTTCGCGTCGCGCGGCTTCGACGGCCGCCAAGCGTGCCTGAAGGTCCGCCTTCACGAGCTTGCGGCCGGGCAGGGGTAGTTCAGGAAGATCGCCCATCACGGCGAGCTTGGCGCGCAGATCCTCTTCCATCGCCTCGCTGCCGGGGAGAAGTTGGAAGATCGACAGCGCCGCGCCATCGAGGCCGGCGGCGAGCGAATCGGTGGCCAGCTTGACGAATTCCCGGGTGTAGGTGGCGGCCTCGAAGGGCTCCATGGCCAGCGAGCCGCGGTTGGTCTCGAAGAAGGTCAGCAGGGTGCGCTCGTCTTTCTTCGCGGTCGCAGCGGCGACCAAGGCTTGTAGGCCGGCGACGATCCCGCTGTCCGGGGCACCGAAGCCGCTCTTGTTGCGGACGGCGGTTTCCAAGTTCTCCGCGCCCTGCGGGACCTGGCCGAGCTTGAAGTGGCAGAGGGCGAGCTGGAGGTAGTAGGCACCCGGCTCGAAGGGATCGTTCTGGCGGTCGCGTTCCTCAAGATACTTCTTGAAGAGGCGGATCGCCTCGGCCGGTTGGTCGGCGGCTTGGGCGGTCTCGGCCCAGCGGACGAGGGCGCGCTTGTGGAAGAGATTGCCGGCTTTCTTGCCGTTGTTGGGGAAGTCCCGGTAGCAGGTCTCGAAGGACTTGGCCGCGGCATCCAAGCGCTTGAGGTGCATTTCGCAGAGACCCTTGCGGTACCAGTTCGCGCCGAAGGCGGGGCCGAATTTCTTCAGGGCGTCCTTGCCGTGGAGCTCGATGCAGCGGTCGAAGAGGGCCAGGGCCTCCTCCCAGCGGTCGCTTTCCATGGCCTTCACGGCCTCGGCATGGATCGCGTCCGCGCCTGTCGCCGCCTGCCCTTGAGCCGTCGGCATGGTCAAGGCCATCGCCAGCGCGGGGAGGAGGGGTCGGAGAGGGTGCTTCATCAGGAAATCACGGGAGGATCAAAGCCCGCCGGAGGGCTTCCTGCAAGGGGGGATCGGGTCCTGATCCCAAGTGTGGAATGCCCGGCGGCGATGGAACTGCGGTAAAGCGCTGCGGGCCGGGGGCTCCGTTTGCTAAAGTGTCGTCATCGAACCACGTGGTCGTGCTACCGCAGCGTCGGGCTTCGCGGCTTCCGGGATTTGTCACTTCAGAATGCGATAAACGAGGTCTGTGGCGCGTAGGGGATTGTTTGCGCCTTCAGTTCATTTCCATGAAGCCCGGCTTTTTGATCTGCTCCATCCGCCTCGCCGCGGCCGCTTGCCTGGGAGCCCCGGCGGCGGGGGAGGTGAATTTCGATCGGGAAGTACTGCCGATCCTGGAGGACCACTGCATCGACTGCCACGGCGACGAGAAGCAGAAGAGCGCCCTGCGGCTGGACACGGTGTTGGGGCTGTTGCGCGGCGGGGAGTCGGGGGAGCCGCTGCTGGTCGGCGGAAAGAGCGCGGAAAGTTATCTTTTCAAGCGAGTGACCACGGAGGTCGGGAAGGATGCGATGCCGCCGAAGGGCAAGCGGCTCGCTCCAGAGCAGGTGGCGATCTTGCGACGGTGGATCGATGAAGGGGCGGCGATCCCCGGGGCGGAAGCGGCGCGGAAGGAATTGAAAATCACGACGGATCATTGGTCATTCCAGCCGGTGAAGCGACCGGCGGTGCCGCAGGGGGGTGATGCCGCAGCGCGCGGTGAGATCGATGAATTCGTCCGGGCGAAGCTGCGGGAGAACCGGCTGGAGCCCTCGCCGGAAGCTGACCGGACGACGCTGATCCGGCGCTTGTACGCGGTGATGCACGGCATGCCGCCGACGCCGGAGGAAGTGGCCGCTTTCAGCAAGGACCCGCGACCGGATGCCTACGAGCGGCTGGTCGACGAGGTGCTGGCATCGCCGCGCTTCGGCGAGCGCTGGGCACGGCACTGGATGGATGTGGCACGCTACGCGGAAAGCAACGGATTTGAGACCAACCACGAGCGGAAGACGGCCTATCACTACCGGGATTGGCTGGTGGAGTCGTTCAACGCGGACAAGCCCTACGACCGCTTCATCAAGGAGCAACTGGCCGGCGACCGGTTGGTCGCGGACGCCGCGACCGGCTTTCTGGTCGCGGGGCCGTTCGATATCGTCCAAAGCCCCGACATCAATCTCACGCTGATGCAGCGGCAGGATGTGCTGGCGGACATGGTGAACACCACCGGGACCGCCTTTCTCGGGCTGACGATGGGCTGCGCGCGCTGCCACAATCACAAGTTCGACCCGATCCTGCAGAAGGATTACTATTCGATGCAGGCGGTGTTCGAGGGCGTGAGCCATGGCGAGCGGCCCCTGCTTGAGAAGATCCCGGAAGGAGCGGAGGGGGAGCTGACGGCGGCGCGGGCGGCGGTGGCTTCGCTCTCGTCCTCCTTGGAGAATTTCCGCAAACAGGCGGCGGCGATCGAGCCCGCGGGATCGCTACGTCTGGCGGTGAACGCGCGGCTGAACGAGGAGCACTTCGCGCCGGTGGAGGCCCTGTCCCTACGCTTCACGGTCACCGCGAGCACGGATGCCGAGCCCTGTCTCGATGAGCTGGAGATCTACGGAGTGGATGGCCATAACTTGGCGATAGGTGGCGTGCCGACGGCATCCGGCGTGCTGCCGGGTTATGCGATCCACCAGTTGGAGCACATCAACGACGGCAGGACCGGCAACGGCCGTAGCTGGATTTCGGACACTCCGGGCGAGGGCTGGGTGCGGATCGGCTTTCCATCGCGGGTCACGATCCAGCGCGTCGTGTGGAGCCGTGCCCGCGACGGGGAGTTCTGTGATCGCATCGCCACCGGCTACCGGATCGAGGCGGAAACGGAACCCGGGGTTTGGACGACGGTCGCGAGTTCGGAGGACCGGCAAGCTTTCGGTGCCAAAGAAGATCCGGACGCCTTCCTTTCAAAACTTCCCGCTGCCGATGCTGAAGCTGCGCGCAAGGTGCGGGCCGCGCTTGCCGCGGCGAAGCAGAAGATCGAAGCTTGGTCCACGGCACCGGTCGGCTGGGCAGGCACCTTTTCGCAGCCGGGGAAAACCCACCGCTTGTATCGAGGCGAACCCTTGCAGAAGCGCGAGGTGGTGGCACCGGACGTGTTGAGCGTGGTCGGCACGCTCGGGCTGACGCCGGATGCGCCGGAGCAGGAGCGCCGGCTGAAGTTCGCCGGATGGGTGGCGGGTCCGGACAATCCGCTCACCGCCCGGGTGATGGTGAACCGGCTGTGGCACTACACGTTCGGCAGCGGGATCGTCGAAACGCCGAGCGACTTCGGCCTGAACGGCGCGCGACCGACCCATCCCGAATTGCTCGATTGGCTGGCGGATGAGTTCGTACGCAGCGGCTGGTCGGTCAAACACATGCAGCGGCTGATGCTGCGGTCCGCGACTTTCCGGCAATCCTCCGCGCCGCGGGCGGATGCCCTCGCCGCCGACTCCGGCGGCCGCTTCCTCTGGCGCTACACGCCGCGACGGCTGGAAGCGGAGGCGATCCGAGATTCGATGCTCGCGGTCTCGGGCACGCTCGACCTCACGATGGGTGGCCCCGGGTTTTCGCTGATGGACGTGGTCGAGGAAAACGTGAGGCACTATTATCCGAAGGAGAAATTCGCTCCCGCGGAGTTCCGGCGCATGGTCTATCAGCGCCGCATCCGCCAGACGACAGACAGCGTGTTCGGCTCCTTCGATTGTCCCGACGGGGGCTCGGTGACCCCGAAACGCAGCCGCTCCAACACCCCCCTCCAAGCGCTGAACTTATTCAACAGCGGCTTCACGATCCAGCAGGCGGAGTTGCTTGCGCAGCGACTGGTCCGCGAGTGCGGCGCAGAACCCGCGGAGCAGGTGGACCGGGCCTTCCTGCTGTTCTTCGGACGACTTCCCGATGTGGCCGAGCGGGAAGCCTCGGCCGCGATGATCCAGTCCCACGGGCTGAATTCATTCACCCGGGCGATGTTTAACACCAGCGAGTTCCTATTCGTCTTCTAACATCATGCACCCGTTCCTGAACCGCCGTGACTTTCTCTCCCGGACCTCGGCCGGGCTGGGCGGGATCGCGCTGGCGCACCTGCTGGGCCGGGACCGCGCGCTGGCGGCGCCGCCGATCCGGCCGGTGATCCTGCCGGGCAATCCGAACGCGCTGAGGCCGCCGCATTTCGAGGCGAAGGCGAAGCGGGTGTTGATGATCTTTTGCTCGGGCGCGGTTAGCCAGATCGACACCTTCGACTACAAGCCCGAGCTGATCAAACGCCACGGCCAGCCGATGCCGGGCGGGGACAAGCTCATCACCTTCCAAGGCGGGCAGGGGAATCTAACAAAGAGTCCCTGGGAATTCCGGCCATACGGGAAGAGCGGCAAGATGGTATCGGATCTGGTGCCTCATCTCGGCGCGCTGGCGGATGAGATGTGCTTCATCCATTCCCTGACCGGCAAGACCAACACCCATGGGCCCGGCGAGAATTTCCTGAGCAGCGGCAGCACCCTCGACGGCTTCCCGAGCATGGGCGCGTGGTCGACTTTCGCGATGGGCAGCGAGAACGATACGCTGCCGGCCTACGTGGCGATCCCGGATCCGCGGGGCGCGCCGCAGTCGGCGGGGAACTTCTGGGGCGCGGGATTCCTGCCGGCCGCTTTTCAGGGGACGGATTTCAATGCCGCGAAGCCGCTGCGCAATCTTGAGCGGCCATCCGCCTTCTCGCCGGAGACGGATCGGGCGACGCGGGAGTTCATCACGCTGTTGAACCGCCGCCATCTTGAGAAATTCCCCGGCGATTCCGAACTCGCCGCGCGGATCTCCAGCTACGAACTCGCCGCGCGGATGCAGCTCTCGGTGCCGGAAGTGGCGGACATTTCGAGCGAGCCCGCGCAGGTTCTGAAAATGTATGGGGCCGACGAGGCGGGGAGCCCGGTGAAGGACACCAAGGCCGCCTATGCCCGCAATTGCATCCTTGCGCGGCGGCTGATCGAGAAGGGGGTGCGCTTCGTGCAGCTCTTCAACGGTGCCTATCAGACCGGTGGCGAAGGCGTCAGCAACTGGGACGGTCACAAGGCGCTCGCCGAGCAGTATGTGAAACACGGCGAGGTGATGGACCAGCCCACCGCCGCCTTGCTCACGGACCTGAAGCAGCGGGGATTGTTAGAAGATACGCTGGTGGTGTGGTGCACGGAATTCGGCCGCATGCCGACTTTCCAGATGGGTGCCAGCGGCCGCGACCATAACCCGGACGGCTTCACCGCGTGGCTGGCTGGCGCGGGGGTGAAGCATGGCTTCAGCCACGGCATGACCGATGAATTCGGTTACCAAGCGGTGGAAGGGGTCGCGACGGTTCACGATTTCCACGCGACGATCCTCCACCTGCTCGGCCTCGATCACGAGCGGCTGACCTTTTACCACAACGGGACCGAGCGCCGCCTGACCGATGTCCACGGCCACGTGATCCGGGAAGTCCTCGCGTGAATCGGCCGCCGAGAAATGCCGTGCTGCCGGTCGGCTTCGACGGAGCCTACGGGTTGCGCTCTTTCGTCGCGATGTCCCGGGCCTGTAGGTAGTTCTTCCGGAAGATCGCAGAAACGGCCGTCATCTCACGCCTTGCAAGGGATGCTTGGTTTCCAGCGAAGAGAGGCACGAGCTCATTCATGCGTGCGTAGCTGACGTGAGAGACGTCGAAGAAGATTCCCCCGGCCAAGCTGCTTTCCGGTGAGCGGGAGGTTTGGTTCATCGCCATCCAAGCGGATTTCATCTCCCCATGGGGGTCCATGCACATCGCGCGGAAGATCGCGGTGATGACCTGTAGTGAACCGCCGGTGAGACCCTTCCGATAGACGAACTTGTCGTCCCGCTCGTAGGGCATGGCGTCCGGATCGGAGAAACGCCGGAGATGCTCGGGAGCATACAGATTGCGACGGACCGGTAGACGACGCAGTGCTGAGTTCCGCGGGCCTCCAGGTTCGCCTAGCTTGAGATTCCAGAGGAGCTGCCCTTCGTCGGAGAGGCAGAAGCGGACGAACTCCTGGGCGATATCGGGCCGCGGCGCCCCCGAGAGAACTGCAACGGGATCCACGCTTACCGAGCTGCCGCCCCGCGGGGCGATCCAGCGGAGGCGGGGGCCGCCTTGCGAGTTCCGGAGCTTCTCCTCGAAAGAGCGTCCGTAGTAGTCGATGCAGGTTCCCGCCGCGGCGTCGCCCTGTGCGACATCGTAGGGCACCTGACTTGCGGAGTCCGTGAAGTAGCGGGCGTTTGCCGCCAGCTTCTGGAGCAGGTTCAAGCCGCGGCGCCAGCCTTCTTCGCGGGCTTCGGGGCTGTCGCCCCTCTCGCGAAGCACGTCCTGCATCTGCTCCTGCAGCATCATCTCCAGGGCGATGCCGACCGAACCGCTTTTGGTCGGATCCGCGAAAGCAAGATTGCCCGCATACGCCGGATCGCCGAGGTCCTCCCAGCGCTGCGGCTCCGGCATTCCCAAGCGCGCCAACACGTCGCGGTTGTAACAGATGCCCAATTGGAAAAGACAGACCCCGACCCATCTACGATCTTTATCGTAGTAAATCTCGCCGGTGAACTCCGCCGGGATCACTTCTTCCTGAAACCACTCCGGGTTCGTGGCGAAGACCTCCAGGGGTTCCAAGCGCCCCTTCGACGCTTGGTTTGCAAACTCGGGCGAGCCTCCGCCGAAGAACACGTCGATTCCCGCGCCCTTGTTCCCGAGGGAAGCGGCTGCGGCATAGGAGCTGTCGAGCACCCGGCGGATTTCGGAAGCTCCTCCCGGAACCCGCCAATCGATGTAGAGGGAGCGTCCCGCTTTCGCCTGCCAGTGCCTCGCGAAGGCCTCGCCAAACTCCGTCCGGATCGTGTTGCTGTGCGGCGTGATGATCACCAGCCGGTCGTCGCTTTTGCCAGCCCGCGCGAGGCCGTTTTCGCGCCGCAATAGGATCGGCCCGGTGACCGTTGCGGCCAGCAGCAGGACAATGAAGGAGAAGCGGCGCATGATCGCGAGGCAGTCCATGTCACGGCCCACGACAAGTTTCAACGTCTTCCCGCCGGGTTCCGGGCGATGACGATTCTGGCCGGAAAATCCTGCATGTGACAAAAACGCCAACAAGTCTGGCCGGTACCGCCATGGAGAAACGGACTGCACTTCCCGAAGAATCCCTGCAATGAATTCGAGAGGCGATACCGCCGCTATGGGCATGGCTTACTGGCTCACCATCACGACCGTTTCGCTTGCCGGGGAGAACATCGCAGGGATTCTCGCGAGATTCCACGATTCGGAAGATCCCCGCGTTCTCGTGGCGGCCCATCGGGGCGGATACTTTTCGGACGACGGGGCAATCCTGCCGGAGAACTCGATCCCGGCGATCGAAAGGTCGATCGCCGCAGGGGCAGAGATCCTCGAGATCGACCTTCGCTCCACTTCGGACGGTCACCTCGTGATCATGCACGACGCCACGGTGACCCGCACGACGAACGGCAGTGGTGCGGTTTCGTCGATGACGCTCGCACAGGTCAAGGCACTACGCTTGCTCGGGCCGAATGGTGCGGCGACGAGCCAGCAGGTTCCCACATTCGCAGAGGTGATGGCGCTGGTGAAGGGCAGGGCGATGGTCAACCTGGACAAGCTCGATGCCACGCATCCGACGTCACTGGCAGCAGCCCTTCAGGTATTGCGAGACACGGGAACCTTGGATCACGCCCTTTTCAAGGGGTCCGCGCCGGCTGAAGCGGTGAAGGCGGTGCTCCAGTCGCATGCCGAGGAAATTCATTACATGCCGGTTCTCACCGACACCTCCGCGCAAGCCGTCCTGTCGGTGCTGGAAACGCTCAGGCCTCCTGCGATTGAATTGATTTTTACCAACGCTTCGACTCCCATGCTCGATCCGGCGGTGCTCGGGAAAGCACGGGAAACGGGGACCCGGATCTGGATCAACTCGCTGTGGTCCGACTTAAACGGCGGCCATGACGACGCGCTGGCGATCGGCGGGGATCCGGATGCGTCCTGGGGGTGGATTGTCAGCAAAGGAGGCAGCATCCTTCAGACCGACTATCCGGTCGAATTGGCCACCTATCTCCACCGGCTGGGACGGCGGGATGAGCCGGCCCCTGTTTCCACGGTGGATTACGATTTCCGCGATGGCACTCTCCAAGGGTGGAGCAATATCAGGAATTCTGTGGTCGGCGCGAGCGCCTTCGTCGTGGACGAAGGCATTTATGGTGACCGCACGCCCGCGACACGGGGGATCTACAAGGTGGTCCATACGCCTTTCCTCGCGGGGCGGGACGGCTATCACAGCACGCTCATCCTGCGGTCGCCCGGGTTCCGCTTGCACGGATTGCGGAACTATCAGGCGATCACCTTCAGCCTGTTAGGCGGTGCTGGCGGTGTAGGGTCGGTACCTGCCTCGGATCTCCTCCTGTCCGATGCAGCGGAACCGACCGGTTTTCTCGGCATGGCCCTCAGGCGTGGTAGCGATGGCGCTTACCTGCTTTCCGCCCGCCGGAGCAGCGCGGGGCAGGGTCATGCCTGGCAGAGGGTCGTTTGGGACGCCGGGACGCTGGCCCCGGCGCTGGAAAGCGATGCGGCGGATGAGACCTACACGCTCGATCTGATCGACGCGTTCGGGCCGCAAGTCCAGACGGGGACGGTCTCGTGGGGGTGGATCGCGCTGGATGCTGTCGCCATTCCCTGGACCGGATCGGGCGACCCGACTTTACCGGCCATCAAGACCTTCGGCTTCGACCCCATGGTTCTGGAGTGGACCAGCTATCCGGGCTTCAGCTACCGGGTCTATCGCTCTTCCGATCCGGGTGCGAGCGGGTGGACACCGGCATCCGTGGATCTGCTGGCGACGCCGCCGCTCAATCGTTTCGCCATTCCCGCCAATCCGCTTTCACCGGCCCGCGAATTCTTCCGGGTGGAACGCGGCGATCCGGCCGAGTGACGGAATCGTCAGAGGACCTTGCGTGAATGGTGGTGACCGCTAGTCTGGATGGGAGCTCCGAACTCCGCAGGCATGGCAGCACCATCATCCGTCCCCCCGACATTGCCCGCCGTGGCGCTCGCTCTCGGAAGGCGAACTTATCCACGCTTGGGAATGCGGCGCGGAGTGGAGCGCTTCGTACGCGAACGGACACCGGGCTGGACCCTGATCCGCAAGAGCAACCATACCCATCTGGAATGGCCCGAGGTCATGGAGTCGTCACCCGACGGCCTGTTAGGCTTCTTCGAGGAGCCTTCACAGTTCGAATGGGCGATGAGCCAGACCGGTATGATCGCGGTCAACATGCACCGGGTGCCGGGATGCGGGGAAATTCCCGAGGTGTTGGTGGATGATGTCGGAGTCGGCCGGCAAGCGGCACGCCATTTGGTCGACAAGGGTTTCCTGAAGTTCGGTTTCTGCACGCACCTCCCCGACAAGGGGTTCTCGATCGACCGCCTGGAGGGCTTCCGCAGCGAACTGGAGAAGGCCGGCGCGAAGATGGATGTTCTCGGGATGGAGTTCAGCGATCCTCCGGCGTGCCCGGATCTACGCGAATGGGTCGACGAGGCCGGTGAGGAACGTGCCGCCGTATTCTGCTGCGACGACGCCTGTGCGGGCCTTTTGATCGCCTGCTGCCGGCGCTCCGGTCTGCAAGTGCCCGGGGATCTGGCGATTCTCGGGGCGGGTAATGATGACTTCCACGTCGAGAACGACAGCATCACGCTGTCCTCGGTGATCATCGACTTTGCAGGCGTGGGCTATCACGCCGCCGCGCTGTTGACCGCCCTGCTCGCGGGCAAGCCGCAGCCTCTGGAAGCCTTGCGGATTCCTCCCCAAGGGATTTCCGAGCGATCGAGCACTGCAAGCGGACCGGAGCCCCCGGCGCTCCGTCGCCTGTTCCGACTTCTCAATGAACGGCATGCCGATCCGGATTTCAATCCCACCGTGGCCGCGGATCTCTGCCATGTCTCGGCCCGCACGCTGCGCCGTTACCTGAGAGAGACCGGCCGTCCCTCGCTGGTGGACCTCTTGCGAGAGCGTCGGCTTGAAACCGCGATGCAGCGGCTGCTGATCACGGACGAGCCGGTCGAGCGGGTGGCCGAGCATTCCGGCTTCATCGACTACACGACGTTTTTCCGGGCCTTCCGGAAGCGTTACGGAATGAATCCCACCGACCAGCGGCGGGAGGCGGCGCGGCAGCGCTCCGGGATCGGGTGATGGGGTTCGTGTCCGCCATTGCATGATTCCCCGGCCACCGTGGCCATTCTCGCGGAATCCGCGGGGACTATCTTGGCGAGTATCGACGGCGGGCTTCCCAGCCGCTGCCGCGATACCCAAGATACCCATGAAAGCCCTCTCTGCATTCGCCTTGATCGGCGGACTCCACTATTTCGCGGCGCCCGCCGCCCTCGCTTCAGGCCAGACCATTTACTCCTTCGCGCCGGGTGATCTGGGGCAGTGGACGCAGGTCACCATTCCCGGCGGGGATAGTCTGGATCGCCGCTTCTTCGCCACCGGAAGCAATTTCGGAAACCGCATTACCTGGACGGACCCCGCGGGGAGTATCGGCGGCCTGGTGGTGACTACCGCGGACAACGTTGATTCCCGCGACGGTGCCCACAATGCCGCGGTGCTGCGTTCGCCGAGCTTCGTGCTCAATGGCACCAATCCCGAGGCGAACCTGGGCAGCTTCTCGCCCACCGAGATCAGCTTCAAACTTCTAGCCGGAAGAGGCAACGCGACTGCACCCGCCAATTTCTCAAGCCTGCCTGCCGTCTCGGTGAGCAATGCGGGCGATGCGGCCTATCTGGGCGTCGGACTGCGCCGCGCCGGTGATGATGCTTACCTGCTCTGGGGCAGGCGCACCACCAACGAGCAGGGAAATGCGTGGCAAACCGTGACTTGGAATGCCGCTGCCTTGACCGCTGCCACTGCGGGCGATGCACCGGGAACGCTCTACACCTTGGACCTCATCGATGCCGCCCACGGGTCGTGGGGATGGATGGCGATGGACTCGCTCACGATGATCGACGCGGACAGCCTTGTGAGCGTGTCGGTGAGTCCACTCGACACGGTCGGAGCCGAGACGAGTGCAGACCAGGATCTATCCGTCCGTTTCACGCGCACGGGCAATCTTTCCGCGGCGCTGGAGGTGCCGTTTTTCCTGGAGGGAACCGCATCGGAGTTCGCCGATTTCGAGGAGATCTCCAACCACGATGAAACGGGCTATGTGGTCAGCTTTCCCGCCGGACAGGCGACGGCGGATGTGCTCGTCCACATCATCCCGAATGAGACCGCCGAGATTGACCGCTCCGTCCGCTTCAGGATCGTGGAATCCAGCGAATACGCGGCTACCGCACCTTACGCAGATCTCTGGATCTCGGACCTGCCGTCCGCCGGTGGCTTGGTGAGCGCCAGCGGTCCTTTCGCGACCGGCACCTACCTGCCGATCCAGAACCCCTTCTCCGATGGCACTGCCGGAAGTCTGCTCTTCTATGGCGAAGGCAACCATGCGACCGGCTTCCTCGTGCTGGGCGTCCGCGGTGTGCCTCTCGACAGCTCCACGAATGGCGGGTTCGATATCGGCCGGAATGGTGGCTCCGCGGGGGCCGCGATCTTCGACTATCTCGACAACAAGGGCGCAGCGAGCGCGACGGCACGCGTGCCGGGAAGTCCCGAGATTCCGATCCAGCCCGGTGGTCATTACACGGTGATCGGCGAGATCGAAATGCACGCTGACAATACCGGCAATCTCCGCGCTTGGATCTGGGATGGGGCGAACGGTTCCCTCGACTACGCCGCGCCCCACATTGCCACCCCGTTCGCCGCGGGCTTCACCGGCTTGGGTGAGCAGATTTTCCTGCGCCTCGATGGTGCCGGAGGGGGCAACAGCTGGACGAATGCCCGCGCGATCTGGGTGGCAGGCACGGACGAAGCCGCACGCGAGGCGGCGTTCCTCGACCTCGCTCCGGTTCGCCCCTTTCTGCATGTGGATCTGCCGGTGAACACCGCAGGAGAGTTCGGTGCCAACACCGAAGTCGTCTTCAATATCGTGCGCTCCGGCCCACCGGAGGGTGTCCTTGAAGTCCCATTCGAGTTCATTGGGACTGCCACGGCAGCGGACTTCACCGTGCCGTTTCCCACCTCGGTTTCCTTCGCCGACGGGCAGTCATCCGTGCAATGCGTGCTGCCGATCCTGGCCGATACCCTTTACGAGGGAGACGAGGTGATCGCCATCGAAGCGCAGAGCTCGATGGACTGGCTGCTGCCTCTCACGGGGCTTCCCTCGGCGACTGTCGCCGATCGCCCCTTCCAAGGCTGGATGGCTTCTCAACTACCCGGCAGCTCCGAGGGGCCTGAAGACGATTCCGATGGAGACTCTTGGGCCAATGTCTTGGAGTATTTTTTCGGAAGCCTGCCGGGTGATCCAAGCAGTATTGCCACGAGCGGACTTGCCGCGGGGGAAAGCTCCACGCTGCGCTTCCAGCGCGATCCATCGGCGAGCGATGTCGATGCCAAGGTTCTGTGGTCCACGGATCTGACAAATTGGCGGCAGTCCGGAGAATCGGAGGGATCGCTGACGGTCACCATCACCGAAACCATTGTGGAAACCTCGGGGGCCGGGATTCAAACCGTGGACGCCGCGGCCGAGGTCACCGCAGGTGACGCTACAGAGCTCTTCCTGCGGCTCTCCGTCGATTTTCCGTGAGGTCAGGAAGAAACGTCGGAGACCCGGCGACGCTGAGAAGCGATCCCGGAGACCTGTCGTAACTCTTCCACTGAACTCCGAATGCCGAATCAAAGGCATTCGGAGTTCTTCTTTTTGGGGTCCCTTCTTCTCAAGAAGGGGTTGGTAGAAAATCCTCTCTTGACTTAGTGTAATAATTACACTTTCTTGGTGGTGGAAACGAGATGGCCTTTACCTACGAATATCCCCGCCCGGCTTTGACCGTGGACTGCGTGGTCTTCGGCTTCGATGCGACGGGGCTGCAAGTGCTGCTGATCCGGCGCGGGGTGAAGCCGTTTCTCGGGGCGTGGGCGCTGCCGGGCGGCTTCGTGCTGATGGAGGAAGATCTGGAGGCTGCGGCGCGGCGGGAGCTCGAGGAGGAGACCGGCTTGAAGGGTGTGTTCCTGGAGCAGCTTTGCACTTTCGGCGAGCCGGGCCGCGATCCGCGCGGGCGGGTGGTGAGCGTGGCATTCTATGCCTTGGTCAGGCCCGACCAGCATCCGGCCAAGGGGGATACGGATGCGAGCGATGCGGCGTGGTTTCCGGCGGACCGCTTGCCAGCGCTGGCCTTCGATCATGCGGCGATCCTGGCCGCGGGACTGGAGCGTCTGCGCGGGAAGATCCGCTACCAGCCGGTGGGCTTCGAGCTGCTGCCGCAGCAATTCACGCTGGCGCAATTGCAGGCGCTTTACGAGGCGATCCTAGGCCGCCCCTTGGACAAGCGGAACTTCCGCAAGAAGCTGCTCGCCTTCGATTTCCTGGTGCCGCTGGAGGCGTATGCCGGCGGCTCCCACCGGCCGGCCCGCTTGCATCGCTTCGACCGCAAGAAATACCAGGCTCTCGTCCGCAAAGGTTTCCACTTCGAACTATGACCACCCCGAGTCCACTGCAAACCGATCTCTATCAGCTCACGATGGCCGCCGCCTATTGGCAGGCGGGTAAGGCGGAGCAGGAGAGCGTCTTCCACTTGTTCTTCCGGCGCGTGCCATTCAAGGGCGGCTATGCGATTGCGGCGGGATTGGAACTCGCTTTGGAATGGCTGGAGGCTTTCCGCTTCGGGGGTGAGGAACTCGGGTATCTCGCTAGCCTGCGGACGAAGATGGGGACGCCGCTCTTCCAGAAGGAATTCCTGAGCTACCTTGGCGAGCTGCGGCTGAAGCTGGACATCGATGCTGTGCCGGAGGGTGCGGCGATCTTCGCACACGAGCCGCTGCTGCGCGTGCAGGGCCCGATCCTCCATGCGCAGTTGGTCGAGACGGCGCTGCTCAATATCCTGAACTTCCAGACCCTGATCGCGACCAAGGCAGCACGGGTCTGCCATGCGGCGGCGGGTGCGCCGGTGGTGGAGTTCGGCTACCGTCGGGCGCAGGGACCGGATGGCGGGCTCTCGGCGAGCCGCGCGGCGTGGATCGGCGGCTGTGAAGGCACTTCGAACGTGCTCGCGGGGCAGCGCTTCGGCATCCCGGTGATGGGAACGCACGCCCACTCGTGGGTGATGTCCTTCGACGACGAGGCGGAGGCCTTCGATCGCTATGCGGAAGCGATGCCCGACAACGCGACGCTGCTGGTGGATACCTACGATACACTGCATGGCGTGGACAAGGCGATCGCCACGGCACGGAAGCTGCGGTCGCGGGGCCACGAGTTGAGCGGGATCCGCCTCGATTCCGGGGACCTCGCCTGGCTGAGCCAGCAGGCGAGGGCGAAGCTCGATGCCGCGGGCTTCCCCGAGGTGAAGGTGGTGGCGAGCAACGACCTCGACGAGAACCTGATCGAAAGCCTGCGTCATCAAGGCGCGAGAATCGACATCTGGGGCGTCGGCACAAACCTCGTGACCGCGGGCGGCCAAGCGGCTCTCGGCGGGGTCTACAAGCTGGCGGCGCTGCGGCGCGAGGACGGCTCTTGGCAGCCGCGGATCAAGCTCAGCGAGCAGACGGCGAAGAGCTCGATTCCGGGGCGGCTGGGTGTCCGGCGCTTCGAGGAAGACGGCCTGTTCATTGCGGATGCGATCTACGATGTGGATCGTAGTATTCCGGAGCAGGCGGAGATCGTGGATCCGGGCGATCCGATCCGCCGCAAGAAGATCGCGGCGGGCACGATCTCCCACGACGTGCTGCAACCGGTGATGAAAGGGGGCGTGCGCACGAGTGCGCCCGAGCCGCTCGCCGCCATGCGCGAGCGCTGCAAGGCGACTTTGGCGAAGCTCCACCCGGGGACCCTGCGCCTCGCGAATCCCCACGCCTACCCTGCGGGCCTGGAGCAGGGATTGTATCAAGAGAGGGAGCGGCTTCTGGCCGACTTCCGATAGAAAGAAATTTGAAGTGAACCACAAAGATATCAGCAAGTTCCTGAGTCTCGTGCTGCGGCACGAGCCAGAGAAGATCGGCATCACCCTCGATGAAAACGGGTGGACGGATTGCCAGACCCTGATCGAGGCTGCAGGCCGTCGCGGGAAGCGATTCGACCGCGATACGCTGGTCAAAATCGTGAGTGACAATGACAAGCAACGCTTCGCCTTGAGCGAGGACGGCAGGTGGATCCGCGCGAACCAAGGGCACTCGGTGCCGGTAGATCTGGCTCTGCAGCCACAGACGCCGCCGGAGTTCCTCTACCACGGGACCGTGCCGAAGTTCCTCGGGTCCATCCGCCGCGGCGGACTGCACAAGGGCGAGCGCCATCACGTGCATCTCAGCCCCGATCTAACAACCGCCACCAAGGTCGGCGAACGTCGCGGCAAGGCGGTGATCCTATCGATCCGGGCCGCGGAGATGTCGGCCGCGGAGCATCCCTTCTACGTTTCGGAGAACGGCGTCTGGCTGACGGACGCGGTGCCGCCGGAGTTCATCGTCTTTCCATGAAAGTGGCACCTTACATTGATGTTGCCGCCGTTTGGCCCTCCAGCGGGCGTCATATACTCGCGAGCCATGATGAGGATTCGATCGTGGTCTATCAGGCTTACCGGCCTGCGATCGGGCGTTACGCGGCGATGAACGGGCACTTCGGCGGCGAGTTCAGCTTCAGCCGTATGAGCTGGATCAAGCCGAACTTCCTGTGGATGATGTATCGCTCCGGATGGGGCACGAAGGAGGGCCAGGAGGTGATACTCGCGGTGACGATACCGAGACGCTTGTTCGAAGAGATACTCGTAGCGGCAGTGCCTTCGGCTTTTGATGCCTCTAAACATCGTGATACGGACAGCTGGAAGGGCGCGCTCGCCGCCTCGGAGGTGCGCCTGCAGTGGGATCCGGATCACGGGCCGAATGGAGCGCCGCAGCAGCGCCGCGCGATCCAGCTCGGGCTGCGCGGGGAGATGCTCCGCCGCTATGCGGAGACGGAGGTGATCCGGATCGAGGACATCTCCGGCTTCGTCGCGGAACAGCGCGAGTTCCTGGGGAATCCGGACAAGCTACTGGTTCCGGCGGAGACGGTCTATCAGCCAGATGTTGCTGCAGCGGCCAATGTCGCGTTGGACCCTTTTGATCTCGGCTCCGCCACATGAACCGTGAGCGTCAATCATCCTGCCTGCTGGGCGGCGCGCTCGGGGATTCGCTCGGTCTGCCGGCGGAGGGGCTGAATGCCAAGCGCATCGCGCGGATGTGGCCCGGGCCTTTGCGGCATCGCTTCTGCGGTCGTTGCGGGATGGTGAGCGACGATACCGAGCATGCTCTGATGACCGCGCTTTCCTTGAACCGCGATGATCACGACGCGAAGGCATTCGCGCGGGATCTGGCGCGGCGCTTGCGCTGGTGGTTCGCCGGGATTCCCGCGGGGATCGGGCTGGCGACGGCACGGTCGATTCTGAAGTTGTGGTGCGGGGTTAGCCCCGTGCGCAGCGGTGTGTGGTCGGCGGGCAACGGTCCCTTGATGCGCGCGCCGGTGATCGGGGTTTGCTTCTCGCAAGATGCGGCGAAGCGAATGGCATTTGCCGATGCCTCCACGCGGATCACGCATTCCGATCCTAGGGCTGCCGAAGCCGCGCGGATGATCGCGGAAGCAGCGGCGATGGCATCCGAGCGTGTGCAGGATTCGGCGGAGATTTTGCAGGTTTTAGAAACGATGGCTGAAAGTGCCGAGATGAAGTCGCGGCTACCGGCATTGCGCGAGGCGCTGCGGGAGGACTGTGCTGTGGCGGAGTTCGCGGATCGGATCGGCCGGAAGGCGGGTTTCGTGAGCGGTTTCGCGCCGGACTCGGCTGCCGTGGCGCTGTATGCATGGCTGCACCATCGCGGCGACTTCCGGGCCACAGTGGAAGCGGTAGTCGCATCGGGTGGGGATACCGATACGGTGGCGTTCATCGCGGGCTCTCTGGCAGGCACCGATGCCGGAGTGAAAGGGATGCCCGCCGAATGGATCGATGGCTTGAGGGATTGGCCGATCAACGCGCACCTTCTACGCGGGGACTTGTCGGATTCCCCGATCCGCTATCCGGTTTGGCCGCTTTCTCTCGCGCGGAATTTTGTATTTCTGTTAGTCGTCGTCGGCCATGTGTTCCGGCGCGCTTTGCCACCTTATTGAAAGAATGAAAGCGATCCAAGGCGACATCACGAAGCTGGCGGTAGATGCCATCGTCAATGCGGCGAATTCCAGCCTGCTCGGTGGCGGCGGGGTCGATGGTGCGATCCATCGCGCCGCGGGGCCGGAACTCGTGCACGAATGCCGCCTATTGCACGGGTGCAAAGTCGGCGAGGCGAAAATCACCAGGGGCTATCTACTCCCGGCGAAGCATGTGATCCACACGGTGGGACCGGTATGGAATGGCGGGAAGAAGCGCGAGGCCGAACTGCTGGCAAGTTGTTATCGACGGTCCCTGGAACTCGCAGCGGAGCACTCGCTGCTATCGATCGCCTTTCCGGCGATCAGCACGGGCATCTACGGCTATCCGATCGCGGAAGCGACCGCCATCGCGGTGAAGACGGTTCGTGAGTTCGTGAAGGAGCATCCGCTTGAGGTGACGTTCTGCTGCTTCTCGAAGCGCGATTTGGAGATCTATCAGGCCGAGCTGGCCAAGGGAGAAGCCGTCCCGACACGAGGCGATGCCGTGAATCGCGCGATAGGCTGCTTGGTCGGACTTGCGGTAGGCGATGCGCTTGGCACGACGCTCGAATTCAAGAGTCCCGGCAGCTTTGAGCCGATCGATGATATGGTCGGCGGCGGACCTTTCCATTTGAAGGCGGGGCAGTGGACCGACGACACCTCGATGGCGCTCTGTCTTGCGGAGAGCTTGCTGGAGTGCGGTGGCTTCGATCTGCGGGATCAGGCGGATCAATATGTTCGCTGGTGGCAGGAGGGTCACCGGAGTGCAACGGGCACGTGCTTCGATATAGGAAATACGGTGCGCGCGGCACTGGCTTCATTTATCAAGAGGGGCGATCCGGTAAGCGGCAGCACTGACCGCTACTCGGCGGGCAATGGTTCGATCATGCGCCTCGCGCCGGTGCCGATCTACTTCAAGGACCCCAAGGCCGCCGTTCACTATTCAATTGAGAGTTCGCGCAGCACGCATCAAGCGTCGGCCTGCTTGGATGCCTGCCGTTATCTGGGTGGGATTTTGTGGGGCCTGATCCACGGAGCCACGAAGCAGCAGGTGCTCGCGCCTTCCTACTGCCCGGAGGGCTGCAACCTGGACGGGCTGGACCCTGCGATTGCGGAGATCGCCGCGGGCTCCTTCAAAGAGAAGGATCCGCCGCAAATCCGCGGCAGCGGTTATGTCGTGCAATCGCTGGAGGCGGCACTGTGGGCATTCCACCGCTCGGACAATTTCAGAGATGGAGCACTGCTTGCCGTGAATTTGGGCGATGATGCCGACACCACCGGCGCCATCTACGGCCAGATCGCGGGTGCCTGCTACGGCATTGATAGTATTCCTGCACCTTGGCTTGAAAAACTCCACGACCGCGAGCTCATCCTCGACTTTGCCAAACGTCTCTTCCTCGCATGAACGAACACGCACTCATTCTCGTCGATATTCAGAACGACTTCCTGCCCGGCGGTGCGCTGGCGGTGCCGGAGGGCGATCAGGTCATCCCGGTGGCCAATCGGCTGATGGATGATTTCAAGATCATTGTCGCGACGCAGGACTGGCATCCGGCCGATCATGGCAGCTTCGCGGCGAATCATCCGGGCAAGCAGCTTTACGAGGTGAGCGACTTGAACGGGCTGCCGCAAGTTTTGTGGCCGGTGCACTGCGTGCAGGGAACGAGCGGTGCGGAGTTCGCTCCCGAATTGGAAGTGAAGCGGATCACCCGCGTCTTCCGGAAGGGCACGGACGCCGGAATCGATAGCTACAGCGGCCTCTACGACAACGGCCACCGCCGCTCGACCGGTCTCGCCGAATGGCTGCGCGAGCAAGGAGTGAAGCGGCTTACGGTCTGCGGCCTGGCCACGGACTATTGCGTGAAATTCACGGCGCTCGATGCAGTGGCGGAGGGCTTCGAGGTGACGCTTCACTTGCCTGCGAGCCGCGGCGTGAATCTATCACCGGGCGATGTCGATGCTGCCGTGGAGGAGATGAGATCGAAAGGCGTGACGATTCATGGATAAGAGTTCGCCATCGCCTGCCATCGCGCTGAAGAGGCCGCTGGCACCGGACACGATTGTCGTGCCCGCGCTTTCGGTTCTTCTGCTGCTCTGCGCATGGCAGAAGTGGCTGCCGATCGATCTAACAGAAGCATTCGGATTTGCGACGGGTGCGATCTGCGTGTGGCTGATCACGAAGGAGAATATCTGGAATTGGCCGATCGGCCTCGCGAACAACATCTTCTTCGCGATGCTCTTCTGGCGCACCCGGCTCTATGCCGATTTCGGCTTGCAGGGGGTGTATTTCGCCTTCGGCGTGTGGGGTTGGTGGCAGTGGCTGCACGGCGGCGAGGGCCGCTCGAAGCTACAGGTTTCCCGGACCCGGCGGACGGAGTGGATCGGCATTGCGGTCTTCCTGGTCTTGGGGACCTGGGGTCTGCGCGAGTTGCTGCTCCGCGTAAATGGATCGGCACCGTTTTTGGATGCGCTGACGACCGTCATCTGTCTGGCAGCACAGTACCTTTTGTGCCGGAAGCGGATCGAGAATTGGTGGCTGTGGATCACGGCGGATTTGATCTATGTCCCGCTCTATTCCTCAAAGCATCTCCCCTTGACCGCGGTCCTCTATGCCGGGTTCATTGTCCTGTGCATCCTCGGCCTGAAGCGATGGAAACGGGAACTGAAGTGAACGCGGCGGAGCGCTTCGGCTTGGGCCTGGTGGTCGGCAAGTTCCTGCCGCCGCACCGTGGCCACCGCTTCCTGATCGAGACCGCGCTGTCGCGCTGTGAGCGCGTGGTGGTGATCATTTGCGGCAAGCCGGTGGATCCCATCCCGCCGGAGTTGCGTGCGGGGTGGTTGCGGGAGTTGGTGCCACAGGCGGAGGTGATGTTGATCGACGACCGCTACGATGAGAACGATTCGCGGGTGTGGGCGGAGAACACGATGGGCTGGCTCGGGCGTGCTCCGGATGCGGTCTTCACCTCGGAGGACTACGGTGAACGCTATGCGGGCCTGATGGGTGCGCGCCATGTGATGGTAGATCGTGCACGCCTCGTCGTGCCGTGCAGCGGCACGGCGGTGCGGCAGGATCCCTTCGCAATGTGGGATTTCATCGATCCGCCTTTGCGGGAATGGTTTGCGAAACGGATCGTGATTGTCGGTGCCGAATCGACCGGCACGACGACGCTGGCCATGGATCTCGCGGCGGCACTCGATACCGAATGGGTGGCGGAATACGGACGCGAATACAGCATGCTGAAGCAAGGGAGCTGCGATGCGAACTGGCGCTCGGAAGAGTTCATGGACATCGTCCGCGAGCAGGCGCGGCGCGAGGACGCCGCCGCACGCAGGGCGAATCGTATCCTGGTGTGTGATACGAATTCCTTCGCCACGGTGCAGTGGCACCGGCGCTACATGGGGACGCGGTTTGCGGAACTGGAAGCCTTTGCGGCGGCTTGCCGCGCGGATGTGTATTTCCTGACAGGCGATGAGATTCCTTTCGAGCAGGACGGACTGCGCGATGGCGAGCATCTGCGCCACGACATGCACCGTTGGTTCGAGGAAGCGCTCACCGCGCAGCCGAAGCCGTGGTTCCTGCTACGCGGGAGCCGCGAGACCCGGTTAAGCCATGCGCTCGAGATTCTCGATGAACTTCGGCTCGAGTGGCGGCGTTGACTTGGGCGGGCCGCACTTGCTATGACTTCCCGCCTTATGAAAGCCGTGTACCGGTTCTTAGCGTGTGTGCCATCGCTGATGTTTCTTGCCGCTTGCAAGAAGGAGCAAGCATCGGTGGCGGTCCCGCCAGCACGGGCGGCCGATGTCTGCTCGAATGCCGATGACGCTCTAACAGACGCGGCATTCGTGTTCGTGACCTCGCCACGATCCGGGGAGAGAGTGTCGACGGGCTTCACGGTCAGCGGTTGCTCGCGGACCTTCGAGTCCACCGTGAATTGGAAGCTGAAGGCGCGCGACGGTAGCGAGCTTGCTGTCGGCCACGCGCAGGGCGGAGGAGTGGACGGCCCGGGTAGCTTCTCCTTCGCGGTGAATTTCACGGTGAAGGAACGGCAGATCGGCCAGCTTGAGGTCTACGAGGAGGACGCCTCCGATGGCGAGGGACCGCCGAAGCCGCGGAATGCGATTCCGCTCGTCCTGAGGCCCTGAGCGCGATGAAGGTCGCGGTCATTGGCATCGGCGGAAGCGGCTCCGCGGCGTTGAGATCCCTGGCGCGGGCGGGACACGAGGCGGTCGGCTTCGAGCAATTCGAGCTCGGCCATGCGCGCGGCAGTTCGCACGGGCACAGCCGGATCATCCGGCGGTCCTATCCGGATGCTTTTCACACGCACATGATGGGGCGCGGCTATGAGCTGTGGGATGAACTCGAGCAGGAGGCCGGCGAGGAGCTTTTCGTGCGCTGCGGCGGACTGACCTTCGGGCCGGTGGGCGATCCGAAGGTGGAAGCCACGCGGATGGCGCTGGAGGAAGCGGGGCTGGAGTATGAGACCCTGACGAGGGAGGGGAGTAGGGAGCGTTTCCCGGCGATCGATATCGGGGAAGGGTCGATGGCAATTTTTCAGGGTGAGTCCGGTTTCTTGCGGGCAAGCGAGTGCGTGCTCGCGCAGGTCCGCTTGGCGAGAGATCGCGGTGCCGTGCTTCATGAACTCGCGGCGGTGAGACATGTCCAGGAGGACGACTCCGGCGTACTCGTTTCCACGGATAATGGAACGGACCGCTTCGATGCCATAATCGTTACGGCAGGGCCATGGCTGGGGAAGCTTTTGGCACCGCTCGGATTACCGCTCCGCACGGCGCTCCGGCAGGTGATCTATGCGGGAATCGCCCGAAATGCGGACCACTTCTTACCGGGCAGCTTGCCGGTGTGGATCGAGGAGCCGGATGAATATTACGGCTTTCCCAGTGATGGCAGGGTGGAGGGGTTCAAGTTTGCTTCGCACGCCGCGGGAATCGACTTCGATCCCGATGAATCCGGTCGGCCGGTGATGAACGAGCACATCGAGCGGGCGATGGCTCACCTCGCGAAACGCTTTCCGGACATCTCGGGAGAGGTTATCGCCGCGCAGTCCTGCCTCTACACGAGCACGCCGGACGAGTTCTTCATCCTGGACCACGCACCAGGTTCACGCCGGGTGGCGCTGTGCTCCGGATGCAGCGGCCATGGCTTCAAGTTCACGATTCTGCTGGGCGAGCTTGCCGCCCGGCTGGCGACGGCGGAGGGGAGAGAGCCAGGGCCGGAAGCCTGGCGTTTGGAGCGCTTCGCTTGAGTTACGATCCCATTCCCCTTGTCATGCCCCGCGCCAGTCCCGAACCTGCCCGCATGGGCGATCCATTCATCCGCGTGCGCGGTCTCGAGCAGAAGTTCGGGTCGCAGATGGTGCTGCGCGGGGTGGATCTCGATATCATGCGCGGCGAGACACTGGTGCTGCTCGGCGGGTCCGGCGGGGGGAAGTCCGTTTTGCTGAAGCACCTTCCCGGGCTGCTGCGGCCGTGGAAGGGCACGGTGGAGGTGGACGGCGTCGACATCACCCATCTCGACGAACGCGCGTTGTCGCCTTATCGCCGGAAAGTCGGCATCATGTTCCAAAACGGCGCGCTCTTCGACTCGATGAGCGTCGAGGAAAACGTCGCCTTCCCGCTCCGCGAAGCCGGCTTGAAGGATGAGAAGGAGATCGCGGAACGGATTGCCGAGGCGCTGGAAATCGTCCGGCTGCCCGACCAGCAGAAGAAGATGCCCTCCGCGCTTTCCGGGGGCATGCGCAAGCGCGTGGCCCTTGCCCGGGCGGTTGTCGGACGTCCGGCCTGCGTGCTCTACGACGAACCGCACGCAGGTCTCGACCCGATCACGGCGGACTCGATCGACCACCTGATCAAGGACCTCCAGCATCACTACGGCATGACCAGCGTCGTGGTCACCCACGAGATGCGCAGCGTCTTCCACATCGCCGACCGGGTGGTCTTCCTGCAGGAAGGCCGCATCCACTGGAGCGGCCCGCCGGAGGAGCTCCGGGACACGCAGGACCCGATCCTGCGGCCCTTCGTGGACGGGGATTCGGGCGAGCCCTGGGACGGATCGACCTTGCAGGTGAAGGCTTGAGCCGCGAGGATTCCACCCATGGGCGAAACGAAAGCGAAGACGGAACTCTGGGTCGGAGTGTTCGTGTTCATCGGCCTGGCGCTGCTCGGCGGGCTGATCGTCCAATTCGGACGCTTCAGCGACCGGCTGCGCGGCAAGTATCAGCTCACCGTCGTTTTCGACGATGCCGCCGGCCTGATCAAGGGCTCGGAGATCCGCATGGGCGGTGCCCGGATCGGCAAGGTCGCCGAGTCGCCCGAGCTCAATTCCGACACCAAGGTGCAGGTCATCATGAACGTGGACGACGCGATCAAGATCCCCGAGAACTCGATGATCCAGATCGCTTCCGCCACACTGCTTGGTGACAAGATGATCGTCCTGACGCCGCCGGAGAAGGTCAACACGACGGGCCGCTATCTCCAGCCGGGATCGGTCCTGCAGGGCGGTGGTCCGTCCGGACTCGATGCGATCCAGAACAATGCCGAGGCCCTTAGCCGCGATGCCCGACGCCTGATGCAGGAAGCCGAGACCACCTTCCTCAAACTCGATTCCGCGGTGGATGACATCCGGCTCGTTGCCGGTCGGATGGCGGACAGCTTGAAGAAGATCGACAGTTCGATCTTGTCCGAGGCCAATCTCAAGCGTTTCGACGGAACCCTGGATAATCTGGAGAAGACCACCGCCGAGTGGGCGAAGGCCAGCGCCGGCTTAGAACCCACGCTCGGCGACGCCCGCAATGCGATCCAAGCGATCGAGAAGGCTGCCGCCAGCGCCGACAACACCTTCGTCCGCGCCGGTGACCGCATCGACCAGCTCGAGCCGGCCTTGCGCGATGTCCCGAAGGCGGTGGCCTCCATTTCCCGCGCCGCGGACAAGGCGGGGCAGGCGCTGGACCGCGTGGAAAGCGGCGAGGGTCTGTTAGGCACCCTGGCCTACGACCGCGATGTCTCCGACGACGCACGCGCTTTCATCCGCAATCTCAAGCAGCAGGGCATCCTGCGCTATCGCGACAAGGAAACTCCCTTGGATGATCCGCGGAATCGCTTCCGTGGCAGACGGCGCTGAGCAGGCTTCCTGCTATTTCCCTGCCACATACACCGTGCTCGCCGATTCGGTTTCCCGCAGCGGATTGGAGAAGGTGACGATGTGGGATTCGCAGGTGCTGAAGACATCGCGGAGCGAACCCATGAAGACTTCGTCCGGCGGATCGTCCGACCACAGCGCGAAGATGCCGCCGGGGTGAAGCTTGGCCGCGAGGCGGCGCAGGCCGTCGGGCGAATAGAAGTCGGCGTGGCGCTCGTGGAGGAGATTCGAGGGCGAGTGATCGATATCGAGCAGGACCGCGTGAAATCGGCGGCCGGGAGCATCGGGATCGAAAGCGGCCTCGGAATCCCCTGCGACGGCGAGCTTGAAGAAATCGCCGTGAACGAAGCGGCAGCGAGGATCGGCGGTCAGGCCCGGCCCGAGCGGCACCAGGCCCTTCTCATGCCATTCAATCACCGGCTGCAAGTAATCGACGACGATCAGGGAAGCGACGCTGGCCTGCTCCAGGGCGGCGCGGGCGGTGTAGCCGAGACCGAGCCCGCCGACCACGACATCGAGCCGTGCTTCATCGCCGGGGAAGGCGCGCTCCGCGGCAGCGAGCCCGAGGCGGGAGAGAGCCTGCTCCACCTCGGTGAAGAGGCTCGTCATCAGATAAGCGTCGCCGAGGATGATCTCGTGGACCTCGAGGTTATCGAGGGAAAGGATGGTGCGGCGGCGCAGGCTCAAGTCCCCGAGCGCGGTCTGGCGGAAATCGAGTTCTTCGAAGCGGGGAGTCGGATGCACGGCCCCTTGTAGCCGCACAGGATGAATAGCCGACTCCGAAGTTTGCGCGGCGTTCTTGAGAGCCCTCAAAACAGCTCGCCCTGTGCCGGGGGGCGCGCGGGCGGCGGCTCCAGCGCAGGGATCGCCGTGATCTTCCCCGCGGGATCCAAGCTCCCCAAGAGCGCAAAACGCGTGTCCCGGAAATACGCCAACTGCGCCGGCGTGGCTTCCACCGTGACCATCTTGGCGAGTTGGTAGCTGCTCCCCGCCCTCGACACTACCGGCGGCTCCAGCACCCAGATCAGGCGCGCTCCCGGCGGGGCGTCGCCCCAGATGAATTCCTTCGTGTCCTCCGCTTGGATCGCGATCGCCGCCACCTCCTGTGCCGACTGCGCGATCGCATGCCCCGGCTTCCGCAGCCACCAGCCGAGCTTCTCGTGCTGCGCGCATCCGCCCCAGATCACTTCCGCCTCCGCGCCATCCGGCAAGCTCACCGGAAACGGCGTCTTGCTCCCCGGCCCATAGATCTTGCCATCGGTGGTGCGGAAGCGGTGCGGCATGTGCAGATCCTTCCCGGCGGCCACAACTTTTTGAAGCGGGAATTCCCCTTCCTCCGGCACAGCCGCACCCCCGTGTAAAAATTGGAATTTAGTAATTAGTAATTCAAGACCTCCACCTCATCGATCCAAACATTCGGCAAGGCCCCCGGCACCCTCCCGAACAAACTCGCCCCAAAAATCGTCGCCGGTGCCCCGCTCGCTTGCAGCGGCACTTGGAAGACCTGCCAAGCCGTCTTCAGCGGCGGGAGCTGGATCACCGCCGAATTCACCTGCGGCCCGCCCGGGACATTCACCCCGTAAACGATCAACCCCGTCTGATCCGCCGCCACCGGCGCGGCCGAGCGGATTGCCAGCTTCAGCACCCCGAATTCCGGCCGCAGGAATCCCGGATACTCGGAAAAGGTCACCCCCGCGTAGCCTCCCAGTCCGGACAGCCGCAAGCTCGCCGTCCCCGCGTAAGCCACCGCCGGGTCCACCTCCGTCACCGTCGCCCCGCCGTAGCCGCCTGCCGACCACTGGTCGCCCGGCACCTTTGTCAGCGCATCGCGATACATCGGCCGCACCCGGTGCTCCGGCACCGGTGCCAGCTCCGGGAAGACCGCGAACTGCGCCGGGCCCGTGATCTTCTGGTTGTCCGCCATCGCCGGAATCGCCGGGAAAGTCACCACCTCGCCGAAGCGGCTGCTCACCCGCACCTTCACCGGGAAGGCCAGCGGAATGCTGCTCGCCAGGAAGACGAAGCTGTTCGAGGCGCTCCGCGGCATGTTCACCCAGTCCGTGCTGCCGTTGCTCTGGATCTCCACCTTGTTGATCCCCGCCCGGTAATTGTAGGGCCTCAGCTCCGTGTAGTAGATGCTCGAGCCCGGCACCACGTAGAGCTTCACATTCCCCGTCACCGGCGCTGGCACCAGCCGCATCCCGGCCGTCAGTGCCCCCGTTACCGCCCCGCCGCTCAGGGGCGGATAGGCCGTTTCCCCCAAGTCGAAGAAACTCCGCCCCACATCCACCGTCCCCGGCGGCGCATCCGTCAGATCCGTGATCATCACCGTCACCCGCCCGAAGGGCCCCGCCAGCTCGTAGCACTCGCCCGCCGCCGCCGCGTTCTCCCCGCCGCGATGATACTCCGTCGGGCTCAGCGCCCCGATGAACCCGTCTTTGAAAATCTGCGGCATATCCGCGTAGATCGGCCCGAATCCCGCCGCGCCTTGGTTGTTCGGCAGCGGCGTGTGGGAAGTCACCGAGGCATCGCCCGTCGCCAGCCCCGGCACCCGCGCCCGGAAAAATCCCCGCGCCCCCAGCGGTTCCCGCAACGCCCGCACATAGCGCCCGTCCGTCCTCGGAAACACCAGCGCCTCATCCCCCCAAGCCGCCAGATCCGCCGACTTCTCGATCTCCACCTGCCCCGCCGCCCCCGGCTCCTGCCCCGCCAAATGCCACCCGGTCCCCACCACCGGCGCCAATGGGGCCGCCGCCCCCGCCACCCGCTGGAAGCGGTAGCTCGCCGTCGCCGGGAAGCCCTCCATCCGCACGCTCACCGGCAACCCCGCTCCCCCCACCAGTACCCCCGTCCCCGTCCAAGCTCCGCCTGCCTGCAATTGCTCCACCTGCCAAGTCGTCGATCCCGGCAAGCTGGCGCTCAGGACCGGCGTCCGCCCGAGTTCCAATGGTCCCGCCGACAAGACCGCGCCCATTCCGATTACCAACACTCCGGCAGCTCGAAACATAGGGCCGAGCTTAACTCCGCTCACTCTTCAGGGAAAGCAAACCTTTCGCCCCGTCCTTCCTCAGGCTGCCGCTCGACTTCGCCTATTTCGCAAATTCCGTGGTTCAAACCTCAGTTCCGTTCGGCTAACCAGCCCCATGCTCAAGCGCCTCATCCTTCCTGCCCTCTTCGCCATTGCCCTCAGCTCCTGCACCATCCCCGTCACCGGGAAGGGCTCCATCCCGCAGGCCGCCGCCTCCGTCCAGATCGGAAAAACCACCTATCAGGAACTTCAGGCAGAGCTTGGAGCCCCGCCGCTCTCCGACCGCAAGGGCGATCGGCAAATCGCCAACTGGCTCACCAGCGGCGTCGGCATGGGGGCGGCCAGCGTCATGGGCACCAATGACATCGTCATGAATTCCCTCGGCGTCGAATACGACCGCAGCGGCATCGTCCGTCGCTCCGTCTCGCACATCAACAAGCGGAAGAACACCCTCGCCACCCCCTTCCATACCTCGCACGTCGCCGGTGCCAGCCGCGATCCCGGCCGCTTCTCGCGCATGAAGCACGTCAGCCAGATCGAGGCCGAGCTCGGCTCGCCCCAGGCCAAGCGCATCTCCTTCGAGGGTGAATCCTGGGTCTGGGTCGGCTACCCCGGCTCCTCCGGCAACGGCGTCTTCACCGCCGAACTCGACCGCAACGGCCGCGTCCTCCGCACCGCGCTGAAGTAGGCAGGGACTTCAGCAGGCAGGGACCGCTCTCCGAGCGGTCAGGCTGGGGGCGTGTCACTTCACGAAACCACGCCGCCAGACCCATTCGCGCCGTCCCACTCCTGACGTCCTCCCCCCGGGACGTCTTCCACTGCTCACTGATCACTCGGCACTTCAAGAAAGCTCCTCCTCGATAAACGCCAGCACGAGGTCAGGCAGCTCGTCCATCCCCTCGAAGAGCTCTTCTTCAATGGTGGAGAGGTATTCCTCCTCGGTTTCGCTGTATTCGTTGCGGTCCTCCGGCCGGGTCTCGCACCAACGGCTGGCATTGAGCGGATCGACCAGGGTGCTGGCACCGATGAGCTCGAAGGAGCCGATCACCCGCTGCTGGTTCACCCCGCTCTGCCAGAACCCGTGCAAGCCATCCTGGCTCTCCAGCACCGGCACGGTCTCATAGACATCCATCACCGCCCGCTCCTCGCGGCTCAGGACCCGCTCGGCCGATTCGCTCTCAAGACGATCGACCAGCAGTTCAACTTCATCCGGCCATTCAATCGGTTCGTGGGAAAGCATCGCGCGGGGCTTAGAACGGCAGGCCAATGCTGCCAAGCGAAACGAAACGAGAATTGCGCCTCAATCCGTAACGGCAGCGATCGAACGCGAGAGGTGGTTCGGCATCTTCCGGCATTCCAATCGACACCTGTCTCGCTCAAGATTCCAAACCCGAGATGCCGGAAGGGAGGGCAGGCTGCTTGGGCGAGGCCCTTCTTCTCCGCCTAAAAGCGAGCATGCAGGCGAAGGCAGAGGCATATCCCGCCAATCCTGGTTCCGGTATTGGTGCCGTAGAAACGATTCGAAAGCCCATGTCGGTGTATTCTTGATACGGGAACGACGACGAGGCGTAATTCGTGCTGATGTGAACCGCAGCCGCGCCGTAACTACCACCGCCCTCGCGCCGGATATTCGACCCACTACCGTTGTCCCAAAAGGACTCGAAGATTTCCCACACATTGCCCGATTGATCGTAGGTGCCGAAATAACTGGCCGCCAGCTCATAGCTACCTACAGGGGTCAATCCGCCCACGCCGTTGTCGTAGTTCGCGCTGTTGGCGAAGGTGTCATTCGGTCCAATGGCGAGAGGAGCCTCATCCGATTGGGTCGCATATAACCAATAATCTTGGTGCAAGGGCCCCCTTGAAGGGTCATAGTGGCCCGCCTTGTACCACTCGTAGCGAGTGGGGAGCGCTACCCCGTTCCCCCCGCTATTAAAATTCATGAGTCGGACGACTTGATTGTTCGGGGGCTGACTGACTCCGCCGAGAAAATACATGCCGCTCTCGGTCGTATTCAAATCCGGGGGTCCGACGGGCTGTCCGTTTGTCAACCAATTGCAGAATCGGGCGGCATCGTAAAAGCTGACAATCCTCACAGGATAGTTCCCTCCTCCGGGAGTAACTGTATATCGATACGAACCTGACGACCCGGATCGTTGGATTCCCCCGCCCTGAGCCACAATGGTGGGACTCGCCATGGCAGTGTGATAGAGGCCGTGGGGATCTACCGTGGCAACAGCATTTAGAAATGCAGCATACTGCGAATTGGTAACCTCATAAGTCCCGATCCGGTAATCGTAAGGGACATTTGAAGTCGGATGATCCACCAATACTGTATCGATCGAAATCGCAGCATGAAGTTCTTGCAGCCAAAGCCATGAGAAGAAAAGGTAGACCAAAAATCGAGGAGCGGAGAGCATACAGAAGAGTTGATTTTTAACTATGTTTCAATAACCGCAAGCTTGTGCGGTGTGGAGAAGCTATTGAGGGCATCGGTTGATGCGCGAGAAAAATCATCAAGGTCTACACCAGCGGTCGGGATTCACAGGAGCAAAAGATTGAGTGATGTGTTCCGGCATGAACCAACCTAAACGTTTGGTCTTGAGGTGTCCCTCCCTGGTCCCCCGCAGCGGTCCTCCGAGCGGGTCTCGCACCACCGGCCGCCTTAAGCGGATCAACCAACGTAGTCGCCGCGACCAGCTCGGCGGAGGCAATCCCCCGCTGGCGATTCACTCCGCTCTGCCAGAAGCCCTGAAAGCCATCTGGCTCTCCAGCAGTGGCACGATGTCCTAACACTTCCATCAGCGCCCGCTCCTCGCGGCTAAGGACCCGCTCGGCCGATTCGCTCTCCAGACGATCGGACCAGCAGCTCCACTTCATCCGGCCATTCAATCGGTTCATGAGAAAGCATCGCGCGCGGGCTTAGAACAAGGAAGCGATCCTTGCCAAGCAAAGGATGGCTGCTCATCAACCCGGAAAGGCGGCTGATCGACGGAGAGGTCGGCCTAAATTCGAAGAACTCGTCCTTCCCTCATCGCCGAAAATGAAACTCCAGTCCACCACATGTGAGACGCGGCGGGATAGGCGACGGAGAGAGACGCGGGGTGTTTTGAATCGAGGCATGCGCATACGAGGACGGGAATCTGGATTCTTTTTCGATTGAGCTACGGGCCTCGAATCGGTCAAATGGGTCGATGCCGAAAGAAATTCACACTCGTCTTCGTCCTGAGGGCGGAATTGAAGAATACGAGGTCGAGGCAACCAATTCCACGGCCAAAAGCTTGATCCTTGATCCAGAATCTGAGACTCCGCAAAAGACTCGGCGCAGGTATACGCTTCCAATTTGGATCCTTGGGAAGCTTGAGGTTTTGGCCCAGTCGCGAGTAGAGATTTTCAGTGCGAGCAATAAGACGAAAGAAGAGCTTAATACATGGTCTCTAGATGATCCAGGAACAGTATGGAATATTGTTCATACTGTTCACGCTAGCAGTAGAATCGAGAATGAAGGGGTTCAAGCCAGTCAGGTTCCAGCCATCTATCATGCCGTTACTCGTGCCCGTGGGCAAACCTCTGAGGAGCTTGATCTACGTCAATCTGCGGAGCGTGACATCTCTTTAGCCTATTTTTGGGCTTTATCCAATCCGCGTCGTCCTCTTCTAAGTGTTGACTTCGTGTTGGAACTGCACCGCCGAATGTTCGAATCTTCCCGACCGGAAATCGCAGGTTGCTTCAAAACGTCCGAAGTATTCATTGCTGATGATGAACGGCAATTTTATAATGTCAGCACCTTGCCGTATCCTAAAGCAAAGCGATATCTAGCGGCCGCTTGTGAGCGGACTTGCAAAGCGTTCGACGACGCCGATAAGCTTGCATCGCATTCGAAATTAATAATAATTGCCGAATTCATTTTAGATTTCCTCGCGATTCATCCGTTTCAAGATGGGAATGGTCGCACAGCCCGACTGCTTTCAACATACCTACTTGAGGCTTGCGGTTATCATTTTGCCAGATTCTATCCCATCGACCAAGTGATATTAGATGGTCGGAACGATTATTTTGCCGCCCTGTTTTCGGGACAAACAAACTGGTACAATGAGAATGAAGATCTGACACAGTGGATAACCTATTACATTGAAGCTGTATTCAAACAATGGGAGCGAGCATTTTCCGAAATTCGAGACCTTGCCTCAAAGCAAGAAGATTCCCCGGCTAACGAGAGCAAAATTTGAATCAACTGGTAACTAAGCTGAGTCCTATCTACCCATAGTCCTCGGATAGGAACACCATCATTAATGATTTGAAGCCTCCCGAGGGAAGTCAGGAGGATGATCCGAGACCCTCCGGAATGTAAGATCCCGTCGCGAGGATTTGCAACTCCCGTGCTCGGGAAGCCGTGGTGCGCGGCGGTCGGTCCTACACCGACCGCTCGCGTTGAGCGGGTCTCGACCGAGGTGGCGCCCCCGATTAGCTCGAAGGAGTTGATCCACCCGTTGCTGATTTACGCCGCTCTGCCAGAACCCGTGCAAAGCCATCCTGGCTCTCAAGCATCGGAACGGTCTCATAGACATCCATTACAGCCCGCTCCTCGCGATTGAGGACCCGCTCGCCCGAACGTGATTTTTTGAAGACTGGCCCCGCTTCACGCTGTCTCCGAAACCCCGCATTCAAAGTCCAAGGACTGACTTGGTGCTATTGTCGGTGGCGTCGGAAGTGATAACCGCTTGGTCCGCGAGCCCGTGGTTAAACTTTTAAGATGTTACTCGCCATCAACACATCACTATCGACCCTAATCAGCTCGAGCTTTTCGCTCATAACAGAATAGACTTGACAAAAGTCGACTTTGTGTGTATGATTCCAACACGATAGCAAAAGTTGTCGAATTTTGCGAAAGAGCTCGTGGTGAGCGCTTCCTTGTAAAAAAGGAGAGGTTGGGGTTCGATTCCCTTGTTTCGCCTCATGAGCGGAAACACCCCTCACATAGTCATCCAGAGTATCTTGGATGTCGAACAAGAAGCCTGGGTCAGAGCTGTAATCTGTCCCAACTGCAAGAAAATGTTCATAACCCCAGCAAGGGCTCACTGTGACCCACAAGCGGAAGATGATCTTGAAAACGAAGCGACCGACCACTACTTAAATTGCAGGCTCGACCCACCTCGCGAAAGTTTTTGATTCGCACTAGAAAAAGGGGGAAGCTTTGCTTCCCCCTCTTTTTATTTCGAAGGTATTTTTATTAGTTGCAAGGCCTGATGGAAACGTAAAATAACTTTTGGGACCGTTTGCGTCGCTGGACAAATAATCTACCAGCACGCAAGGCTCCATTTCGATTCCTATCTGTTCCAACATTAAGCATTGCCGAATAAGAGGGTAAGGAATCTTTTGAATCCCAACTCTCGAAATGGCTTGTTATATGTACAATTTTCTTCTCAAGAAGATCGTGGACGAAAGCAGGAATTAGATTATCGTCAGAACGATAATACATAGGCCAAGGACGGAATCGATTTGAATCACATATTCCAATAATGCAATTTTTAAGAATCGGACAATTCAGAATTTCCCCCGTTCTAGCAAGCAAATTAAGGCGTTGTATAAAAACTTGTGTGGAAACACGTTTCCGGACACAAAAATCTACAATCCCGTCAATTGAGTGGACATTCTTAAGCTCGTTAAGAGCTGAAGTGGGAAGAAGCATCAGAGGCGATAAGCTCTCTGTTTCCGTCTCTAAAGCCGCCACGATATCTTTATTGGGCATGCCCTTGAGGGCTTGAGGTATATCTATTCCAAGTTCCTCGAGGCGAAAGCTCAAGATGTGCACTAACTCATGGGCTATAGTATTCCTTAATCGATTGGATAGCCGATGGGAGGAGTCGAATAACGCTTCTTCTGGGAAAGTCTCTGAATCGACTGCAACTATCCACGGGCTTTCATTAGAATTTCTTCTTCCGATTAAACCTTCGCATAACAAAGGGCGGAATACAATTTCCGCCCCAAATCCGGCACATAATTTTTGAATGTCAACATATCCTTCTGAAGATAATGCGCGGCAAGATCGCTGCAGGCATGCTGAAGCAAGCTCCTTAAATCGTGAAGCTGTTAATTGCTTACTCAAGTTTCCTCAATTTAACGCCAGCATCGACAACTCCGTCGCGATTCAATGTGACATCCGCCAAACCTAAATTTGTGAGATCGTATTTCTTAAGGGTTTCGAGACACTTCCATCGCTCGGCCGAAGTCATTTCTGATTTATCATTAATCCATGTTCGCATACGGTCATCCAATCGATCCCCTGAAAGCGGCACATACCCCTTCAAAATAGATCGAGCTTGGACTTCAAAAGACCTTTTTGAAATTCTACCTGAAGTGGTTAATTCTTCCAAGTCGCTTTCAAGAACCGGCACTTTTCTGACTGGAACGAGAGCTGACGGGACAAATTGAGAGGCGGGACTGGCGTGCGTTTCTTGGTCGTCGAAAAAGATGTGTGGTTTGAAAGCCTTAAGTGCTTCGCTTTTGGCAACTCCGCCCATAAAGAACAATTCGTTGATCCGGATGCCGTATGCCCTCAAGGTGTGAATAACACGTTTGTCAGCAGGACTGTTACGCGCTGTAATAATTGCAGTTCGCACCAGCTCCTCGCCATCCAGCCCCTTCTGCTTGCTGATTTCAGAAAGCAATTGGAGGAAGTCCGCAAATGGACCTTTAGGCATCGGCTGACCCGCATTTGCTTCTTCATGAAGCTTAAATGCTTCGATTCCCCGTTCTTGATAGATCTTCTCAGATTCATCGGAGAAAATTACCGCATCTCCGTCAAAGGCTATTCGAAGCGCCTCATCATACAGAATTTTGCCTAGCGGAGCGTCATACAGCCAACCAGCGGCAATCCGCTCTTTTAGAGCTGCTTCAACATCCTCCCTGTTTTTAGAAAGGAAAAGTGAGACGTTATACGAGCGCAAATAGTTGGCCACACTAGCTCCTCCGGTGAAGCAAGCTCGTGTCATGTTCAAGCCGTGATGCTCTATCGAATTCATCACCCGCAGTCCCGCAGCCGGTTCGTTTTGCGACATCACCACAACTTCAATCGGACGGATCTGTTGCGCCGCATTAAGCTTTAGCAACGCCTTTACGAGAGGAAACGCAGGTCCTGGGGCAAATGGTTCATTTTCATGCTCGATTTGGTAATCAACGTAGGCGTCCAGTCCTTTCGTCGAGTAGATCTCATGTTCCTTCCGCGTGTCGAATAACGCGCTTGAAGCGATCCCCAGAACCAAATGTTGCTCCAAGCTGTAGCCCATATTTTTAATTGATTTCTGGTTGTGCTGCGGAAACAAAGCCGATGCCTGCCAAGACGAGGCTACGGCCTCCTTACTGACAAGCCTCGCAAGTCCCGCCGTTCATCATCGCGTCAATCGAGCAGGCCATCTTCTCCGCATCCGTGGCGGTCTTCTTCGTAGTAGCCGCCATGTGCCCGCGTTGCTCCTTCTGCACCTCGATGGTCGATTTCTCGACGTTCGAAGCCTGCAGGGTCCGCAGGTAGTAGGTAGTCTTCAGGCCCTTGTCCCAGGCGCGGCGATACATGTGGCTCAGCGTCTTCATGTCCGGCGTGGCCAGGAACAGGTTCACGGACTGGGACTGGTCGATCCACTTTTGGCGGCGGGCGGCGGCGTCCACAATGTATTCGTGGCCGATGCCGAAGACCGTCTTGTGCTTAAGCTTGAGTACCTCCGGGATGCCCTCGACGGCGTCGAGTTCGCCATCGAAGTACTTGAGCTGGTCGAGCATCTCTTGGCCCCAGAGGCCGGCCTTCTTGAGGTCCTTCACCAGTTCGGCATTCAGGACGATGAATTCGCCGCTGAGATTGCTCTTCACGTAGAGGTTCTTGTAGTTCGGCTCGATGCAGGGCGTGGTGCCCATGATGTTCGAGATCGTGGCCGTCGGCGCGATGGCCAGGACGTTCGAGTTCCGCATGCCGTGCTTGGCGATCTTGTCGCGGACCACCGACCAATCCATCTTCCCGCCGCGCGGGACATCGATCTTGCGACCGCGCTCGTCTTCCAGCAGGTCCACCGTGTCCTGCGGCATCAGCCCGCGGTCCCACTTGGAGCCCTTGTAGCTGGAGTAGGTGCCCACCTCCGCCGCCAAGTCGCTGGAAGCGCTGTAGGCGTAGTAGGCGATCGCCTCCATGAACTCGTCGTTGAACTCCACCGCGGCATCCGAGGCGAAGGCAAGGTTCCGCTTGTAGAGCGCATTCTGCAGGCCCATCACGCCCAGCCCGATCGGGCGGTGCCGGGTGTTCGCCGTCTTGGCAGCGGCGGTCGGGTAGAAGTTGATGTCGATGACATTGTCCAGCGCGCGGATGGCGACGGTGATCGTCTCCTTCAGCATCGCGTGATCCAGCGCGCCATCGCGGGTGATGTGGGTATCCAGAATCACCGAGCCCAGGTTGCAGACCGCGGTCTCTTCCTCGGAGGTATTCAGCGTGATCTCCGTGCACAGGTTGCTGGAGTGGATCACGCCGACGTGGTCCTGCGGGGAGCGGACATTGCAGGGATCCTTGAAGGTGATCCACGGGTGGCCGGTCTCGAAGATGGTCTTGAGCATCGTCTTCCACAGCTCGATCGCCGGCAGCTGGCGGGACCAGATCTTGCCCTCCGCGGCCATCGCTTCGTATTCCGTGTAGCGCTGCTCGAAGGCCTTGCCGTAGAGATCGTGCAGGTCCGGGACTTCATTCGAGCGGAAAAGCGTCCAGGTGCCGCGGTCTTCCATGCGCTTCATGAACAGATCCGGAATCCAGTTCGCGGTATTCATGTCGTGGCAGCGGCGGCGCTCGTCGCCGGTGTTCTTCCGCAGCTCGAGGAAGTCCTCGATGTCATTGTGCCAGGTCTCCAGGTAGGCGCAGCCGGAACCGCGGCGCTTGCCGCCTTGGTTCACCGCCACGAGCTGGTCATTGTGCAGCTTCAGGAAGGGGATGATGCCCTGCGACTCGCCGTTCGTGCCCTGGATGTAGCCGCCGGTGCCGCGGACCGAAGTCCACGAACCGCCGAGCCCGCCGGCCCACTTGCTGAGGAAGGCATTCTCCGCGATGCCGCGGATCATGATGCTCTCGATCGAGTCATCCACCTTGTAGAGGTAGCAGGAGGAAAGCTGGCTGTGCAGCGTCCCGGAATTGAAGAGCGTCGGCGTGGAGGAGCAGAAGCGGCGGCCCTTGTAGAGATTGTAGAGGCGGATCACCCAGCTCTCGCGGTCCTTCTCTTCCTTCTTCATCAGGCCCATCGCCACCCGCATCCAGAAGAACTGCGGGGTCTCGATCCGCTTTTGCTTCGCGCCGGTCTTATCGACGATGAGGTAGCGGTCATACATCGTCTGGATGCCCAGGTAGTCGAAGTCCAGGTCGGCGGTCGGGTCGAAGGCCTCGGCCAGCTTGTCGAGGTCGTAGGTATCGAGCAGCTCCGGGCTGAGGCGCTTTATGGCGACGCCGTGCTTCAGGTAGCTCTTGAAGGCGACCTTGTGGGCCTGCTTGAGCTTGTCGATGCCATCGCGGGAGATGCTCCAATCGAGCACTTCCTCATAGATGAAGGACAGCAGGATCCGGCCGGCGAACTTCGCGAAATCCGCATCCTTCTCGATCAGCGCCTTCGCATTCAGGATGATCGTGTTCTTCAGATCCTTCTCGGAGATCTCCGAGCCCACCGAGCGCCGCAGCTCGCGCTCGATCTCCGCATCCGGGATGCACAGGTCGAGGCCGATCGAGGCGTAGGCGATGCGCTTGCGAAGGTCCGTGCCATCCCAGAACGAGGACACGCCCTCGTCATTGGTGATGGTGATGATCAGCTCCTGGTTCGGATCTTCCGCGTTCGCTTCTTCCTCGCGGCGCAAGCGGGCGCGCTCATCGCGGTAGCGCACGTAGTGGGTCGCGGCCTTGAAGTGGCCCTGGCGCATCAGCTCCTCCTGCACCATGTCCTGCACGTCCTCGATGTGGACAAAGGACTGGTCGCCGCGGCGGATGCGGTCGGTCACACCCTTCGCGACATCGATCGCCGGCTCGGGGTTCTCCTTGATCGTCAGGAAGGCCTTGCGCACCGCGATCTCGATCTTCGTCTCCGACCACGGCACCACGTTGCCGCTGCGGCGGATCAGCCGCACCGGCAGGGCGTGAGGGCCGACATGGACATCGACGGTGCCGGTCTTTTCCATCGAGCGACGGAAAGCCAGCGACTTCGCGACATCGTATGCCTCGTTTTCAAGGAGTGCCTTTTCGATCAGCAAATATAGGTCGGCCTCCGAGAGGCGCAACCGGCCGCCGTCATCGATCGACTTCGAAAGCGAGCTCGTCAGCGAGGCGGCCACGCTGTGGGCCACATCCGAGACGAACTGGCGGTTGACGTCGGAGAAGATCGAAGTCTCGTCCTGGCTGCGGGAAATCAGCAAGTCCGCCAGCGAATCGCCGATCGCATCCGCCACATCCTCTAAAGAAAACTGCGTGTCGGTAGTACCGCGGGTGACGATAATTTCCGCGATGGGAAAACGCTTCTCGGACGGCAGCACGTCGCGCCAGAAAAAGGCGCGATCGGCGATAGGAAGGGCGAAGCGGTCGGTGATGACCTGCTTGAGGATCTGGTCCTCATCGGGATTAACGGAGCGGTACATGTGCGACAGAATGGGTGTGTGAGGAAGGAAGCCGGACTTTGACTTTGGCGAAGCGTGTGTGTGGAAGCGGGACTGAAGTTTGCTAGTTTTCAGTATTCAGTTTTCAGGAAGAAGACCGGCGGGAATCGATGCTGCGGATCAAGCCCTGCAGCATGGCGGAGATTTCGCGGGTTTCCTGAATCATCGGGCGGGAGCCCTCCAAGGACGGCTGGCCAAGTTTCTGGCGAACGCGCTCGGAAATGTAGAGTTGGGTGCGGAGTTCTCCGCAGGAGCCTTTGCTGATGCGGAGGAAGCGAATGAAGTCGCCGTCGCTGTCGCGCTCAGCTCCTTCAGCGATGTTGGAAGGAACGGAGATGGCAGAGCGCTGCATCTGGTCTTTCAGTGCGTAGTCACGGGAATCGTTCAAGGCCACGCACACGTCCACCGCGAGCTGGCAGCTGCGCTTCCAGACGTCGAGATCTTCAAATGTGGTAACAGCCATAACGTTTTAGCTCTTCTGCCTTTCCTGAAAACTGAACACTGAAAACCAGCAAACTCGGGCCAAGGATCAGAGTTCGTCATCGTCCACCGAGGACAGCGCCGAAGCTTTTTGGTATTCGGTGACCCGACCTTCGAAGAAATTGGTCTCCTTCTTGATGTCCATCATCTCCGCCAACCACGGGAACGGGTTGTTGACGGAGTCATTCAATGGCGCGAGGCCGCAGGACGTCAGACGCCGGTCCGCGATGTAATCGATATAAGTCTCGAAATCCACCGAGTTGAGTCCAAGGCCGGCCACCGGCAGGCAGTCGCGGATGAACTGCTTCTCCAGGCGGATGCCTTCCTTCATCGTGTTCCGCAGGTCATCGCGGAAGTCCTCCGTCCAGATGTCCGGATTCTCGTCGATCAGGTCCATCAGCAGGTTGCGGAAGACCTCGATGTGGTTCGATTCATCCCGCAGCGTGTAGCGGAACATCGCGCCGATGCCCGGGAACTTGTTCTGGCGGTAGAGGCTCAGGATCATCCCGAAGAGCCCGTAAAACTGGGTCCCCTCCATCACCTGGCCGAAGAGGAAGATGTTCTTCGCCAGCGCCTGCTTATTCTCGGTGACGGTCAGGTCGATGTCACGGCGCAGCGCGCGGCTGTTGGAGACCACGAAATGGTTCTTCGCGGTGATCGAAGGCACATCCTCGAACATCGCCTCGCACTCGTGCGGGTTCAGGCCGAGCGAGGAGAGCATGTAGACCAGGCTGTCCGCGTGGATGTTTTCCTCATGCGCGTGGCGGCCCAGCACCAGCTTCAGCTCCGGGGCGGTCACCACCTCGCGGACCACATGCAGCACGTTGTCCCCCACGATCCCCTCGGCGGCCGAGAAGTAGCCGATCCCCATCTTGATGATCCACCGCTCCACATCGCTGATCTCGTCGGAGCGCCACTGCTCGACGTCCTTCTGCATGGTGATGTCCTCCGGCTCCCAGTGGTTGTTCTTCATCGTCTTGTACAGGTCGTACGCCCACTGGTACTTCAGCGGGAGGATGTTGAAGAACATGGTGTCGCGGCCATTGATGACGCGTTTGGCGGCGAAGGCCTGCTCGGCCTTTTCGCGATCGAGAATGAAGCTGCGATTTCCGAGGGTGATCGTGGTGGTGGCGGACATTAGGAGGCGGCTAGGGCAAAGGATTCAGGGCGTTTTCAGGCCGTCCGGGGAAGGCAGGCGGCGTTGGCACAGCGTGAAAAATGCTGCCTGAGTGGAGAGCAAACCTCAAGCCGATTCTGTCCATATTGTATCCACAAATTATTAACAATACCACCTGTGGTGTACCGACCATTTCGAAGTCATCTTGACAAGCTCCGCCCGATCCGTCAGTGCCCGCTAAATGAAGGAATCGTGAAAGGACCGCAAAATCGCGGCGGACAACATCTAGCGTCCTAAATTTTTCCGACACCTCTCCGAACCATTCAGCCCGCCGCCGCCCTTGCCCGGAATTTCAAAATGTTAGGCCGCAAATCAGCCCGGATTTCGCCAAATCCCGGAAAGATGGGGAACGAAGCGGCTAAAAATTTTACGAACCCCTCAGCCCGCCTTGTAAGCCAAGGCGCTCAAGCCATCCCGCTCCAGCTTCCCGAAGGCCGCCGCCTCGCCTTCCAGGCCGCCGCCGCGGATCGCCCGCAGGATCCCGAGCCAGGCCTTCGTCTGCGGGTGGGCTCCATCGATCTCCTGCAGCCGGATGATTGCCTCCTCGTGGCGCCCGGCGCGGGCCAAAGCCATCGCCACCGCGAAAGGGTCGTTCCCCGGCGCCAGAACGTGGCTCACCACCCCGCGCAATTCCGCCGGCTGGACCGGCTTCAGCAGGAAATCCACCACCTGTCCGGTGATCGCCCGCAGCGCCGCGGACGGCGTGATCGCGGCACTGCAGAGCACGACCGGCATCAGATTGCCATGCCGCCGCAGCGACTCGATCACCCGCAAGCCGTCAATATCCGGCATCCGCAGGTCGAGAATCATGATGTCGTAGGTGGATTCGTCCAACTTCGCCAGCGCCTCGGAGCCGTTCGCCGCCGTGTCCGTATCGTGATCGGACAAGGCGTAGGAGAAACCCAGCCGCAAGGTCGGCTCGTCATCGACGACCAGAACCTTGTAGCGGGTCCCGGGCGGGGCGGTCTTGCTTTCAGGCGATGGGTACATCGATAAAGAATTCGGTCTGGTCCTCCGTCCTTTCGCGCAGGCCGATCCGACCTTCGTGCGCTCTCATGATCTCGCGACAAATAAATAGCCCCAGTCCCACCCCCTCGGCGGTTTGCCCCGGCGCACGGAAGAATCGCTCGAAAATCCGGTTCTGCGAACTCTCCGGCACCCCTTCTCCCTGATCTATCACCGAAACCCGCAGGTGATCGGCATCCGGCTGGCTGGTGCGCAGGGTCACCGTGCCGCCTTCGGGACTGTGCTTGATCGCATTGGAAACCAGGTTGTTGAGCACCTCGTCGAGGCGCACGGGATCCGCGCTCACATCCGGCAGGGCCCCGTTGCTCTCGACATGGATCGATACATTGCGGGCGGAGGCCTTCGGCGCGAAGAGCCGCTCCGACCGGCTCAGCGCTTCCTGTAGTGCTACCGGCACCCGCTCGAGATGCGTCGTCCCGCTCTCCGCGCGTGACAGGTCGAGCAGCGTGTTCAGGGTGGTCAGCAGGCGCTCGCAGTCGTCGTTGGCCGAAGTGACCATCGTCTTCTGGATCGGCGAGAGCTTCCCCGAGCGCTCCTCCAGCAAGAGGTGCAGCACCATCCGGATCCCCGTCAGCGGCGTCTTGACCTCGTGGCTCACCGTCGAGAGCAGGTTGGTCTTCATATCGTCCAGCCAGCGGATGCGGGTGACATTGTGCAGCAGCACCGCCCGGCCGGAGTAGACTCCATCTTCCGAGGTGAAGCTGAAGATCCGCGGCAGGTAGAAAAATTCGCGCTCGCCGATCCGGAACAGCAGCGCCTCCCGCGGATCGTCCGGCAGGTGATTTTCCCCGGACTCCGCGGATTCATCGAGAATGCGTTGGATCTTGGCAGGCAGGCGGTTGGCGATGCCCAGATTCTCGGTCAGGGCCTCGGCGGCGGGGTTGATCTGGAGAATCCGCCCATCGTCGCCGAGCACGAACACCGGCGAGGGAATCGCCTCCAGGATCGCCCGGTTCACCAGGTTGGTGCGCATCAGGCGCTCGTCGGTTTCGCCGCGGCGCAGGCGCAGTTCGGCGGCCATGTCGTTGAAGGCCGCGGCCACGCCCCGGAACTCGCTATCGTTGCCCGGCTCGGCCAAAGTGAGTTCGAAATTCCCCTTCCGGATTTCGTCGATCGAGCGCTGCAGGCCGACCACCGGGTCCACCAGATGGCGGACCAGCTGGTAATAGATGAAGACCGCGATCGCCGTGCCGACCAGCACCAGCACGACCACGAAAAGGGTGTTGTTCGCCGATTGGCGTTCCTCGACGGCACTTGCCTTCAGGCGCTCCTCAGCGAGCAGGAAAAGGCTGTCGCACTGCTCGGCAATGTCCTGGGTGCGGCGGCTCAGTCCTGAGATGAATTTGTCGGCTTGGTCGCGGGTCTCCACCCCGCCCTCCAGCAGATGTTCGTATTCATCGCTGTAAATCCCGAGCGTCCTTTGCAGCCGGTCGAGCACATCCTGCCAAGCGGGATCGTCATTGGTGTCCCGCAGCGAGGCCATCGCCGCGGACATGAGACCTTGGTTGAGATCGAAGACGGTTCGTTCCGGCGTCTTGTACGGCGGCTCGCCGGCGAGCCCTGAAACGTAGTAGGCATCGGTGTTCGCCGTCAGCGTGTGGAAGCTGCGGGCGGTTTTGATGGCGGGATAATTGGCCCCCAGGATCTCCTCGTAGTTCTTGTAGGCTTCCCGCACCAGGACAAGCGCCGCCGCCCCGACTCCCCACAGAAGGAGAATCAAGGTCAAGAGACCGTAAAACAGCCGGGTTCGTAACATCCAAATAGGTCGAAGGCGTCAGTCCATGCCGAAACGTTTGCGCTTGCGATAGAGGGTGGCTTTGTCGATGCCGAGGATCGCGGCGGCGTCCTGGAGAGTGGGTGCCCAGCGCAGCACCTCGCGGAGGTGGGTCTGTTCGATGTGATCGATGCTGTATTCGCCGCCGATCACCGGCGCGGCAGTTCCGGAGGCGGTGGGGACTTCCGCGGCCACCGGGATTGGCAGGTCTTCCGCCTCGATCTTCGTGCCGCGCGCCAGGATGGCGGCGCGCTCGATCGCATTGCGGAGCTCGCGGAGATTGCCGGGCCAGGAGTGGCGGAGCAGCGCCTGGCGGCCGGACTCCGAAAAGCCGTCGATCTTGCGGCCCATCTGGCTCCCGAAGAAGGAAAGGTAGTCATTGGCGAAGCGCACCAGGTCCGAGCGCCGTTCGCGGAGCGGCGGGACGGTCACGCTGATGACGTTCAGCCGGTAGTAGAGGTCTTCCCGGAAGGTGCGGGCGGCCACATTGGCAGCGAGGTCGCGATTGGTCGCGGCGATGATCCGGACGTTGCTCTCGCGCACCTTGTTTTCGCCCAGACGCTCGTACTCGCGCTCTTGCAGCAGGCGCAGCAGCTTGGGCTGGATCTCCATCGGCAGCTCGCCGATCTCGTCCAGGAAAAGGGTGCCGCCCTCGGCCACGTGGACCTTGCCCCAGGTGTCCTTGATCGCTCCGGTGAAGGAGCCCTTGATGTGGCCGAAAAGCACGCTCTCCAGCAGTTCCTTGGAAAGGCTGGGGCAACTGACGGTGACGAAAGGCTTGTCCCGCAGGTGGCTGCGGTCGTGGACCTCCTTGGCGATCACGCTCTTGCCGGTGCCGCTCTCCCCCAGGATCAGCACGGAAGCGGGTGAAGCGGCGGCGCGGAAAAGGGTCTCCAGTTCGAGCTGGGTCCGCTCGTCGTCCGAGCGGAATTGCAGGGGAGGGGAGCTGTGCTTCGCCTCGGTCTTGAGCTCCTGCACGGTCTCCTGCAGACGCACCACTTCGACCTGCGTCTGCATGGCCTTGTGCGCCTTCGCCAGGATCGCGCGGAGCTGGTCCGGGGTGAAGGGCTTCTCCAGATAGTCGAAGGCTCCCAACTGCGTGGCCTTCACCGCCGTCGAGACCGAGGCATGGGCCGTGAAAATCGTGACCAGTTGCCGGGGGTTCTGCTTCAGCACTTCCTGCAGAACCTTCAGGCCGTCCTCGTCGCCCAAGCGCAGGTCGAGGAACACCAGATTGAAATCCTCCTCCTTCAGCCGCCGCAGGGCAGACGCCGAGTCCTCCGCGGTTTCGACATAGTGCCCTTCTGACTCCAGGGCGAGGGAGGTGGTGAGGCGGATCGACTGTTCGTCGTCTACAATGAGGATGTCCATGACGGGCGGGTTACCACTCCCTCCTAACAGTCAGCGTGCCGCCGCGCCTTTTGAAGTTCCCTCCTTGAGGGTTAGCGGCTTCGGAAGTTGGGAGGGCTCCGTGAAAGGGCTGCGGATCGTGCAGAAAGCTACCTCAAACCCCCTTGAATTGCAAATTGCAATTGGCGATCCGCACGATTTCGGGCAAAAATCGGACATCATGGCGTTCTGCTCCCCGTGCGATTTGCAAGAAAAAGGCCGCCCTACGTGGAGCAGGGCGGCCCGGGAAATCAGCGGTGAGCGGAAGGAATCACGCAGGAACCTCACGACCCCGGCGGATCGCGGAGAGGTGATCGAGCACCTGGCGGGTCTCGCGGCTCCAGTTGCGGAGCGCCTTGCGGGACAGGTCCACGCGGTCCGTCATCGCCTTCTCAAGCTCGTGATAATTCGCGGTGAGGCGGTCGATGAGCGAATTCATCGATTCCACCGCCTTGTCGCGCCACGGGTGATCGTTGGCGGCATGCAGGCTGGCGAGCTCCTGATCGGCGCGGCGGCGGGCCTCCGCCATCTCGGCGAGCAGCACCTTGGTGTCCGGCACGCGGCGCAGGTCGCTGGCCAGACCGACCTTCGAGAGCAGCCAGATCGACCACTTGGTGGGGTCGAAGTTCCACGGCTTCACGCCATTGCGGTAGTCGTGCTGGAACTCGTGGTGATAATTGTGGTAGCCCTCGCCGAAGGTGACGAGCGACATGACAAAGCTGTCGCGGGCACTGCACTTGGTCGAGTAGGGCCGGCTGCCGATGGTGTGGCAGAGGGAGTTGATGAAGAAGGTGCACTGCTGCACCACGAAGACCCGCAGCACGCCGGCGATCAGGAAACCGCCGAGGGCGCCGGTCCAATCACCGGTGGAGAAGTAACCGAGCACGCCCGGAAGAATCAGGCCCACGAAAAGGGCGATCAGCTTGTCCCAGCGGTGTTGCCACATCACCAGCTTGTCCTTCTGAAGGTCCTGGACGTTGTCGAGCGGCGGCTCGGGAGTCGTCTTGAAGAGGATCCAGCCGATGTGGGCCCAGAAGAAGCCCTTGGAAATGTCATACGGATCATCGTCGTGATCCACGTGCTTGTGGTGGCGGCGGTGGTCGGAGACCCAGTTCAGCGCGGAGTTCTCAAAGGCGCAGGCCCCGAAGACCAAGGTGAATAATTTCACCGGCCACTTCGCTTTGAAGGACAGGTGCGAGAAGAGCCGGTGGTAGCCGAGCGTGATGCTCATCCCCGTGGCAATGCAGTAAAACCCGAACATGCTCCAGATGAGGGCGTTCGCGTCGTAGAACCAGAGGAAGGCCGGTGCGGCGATCACGGCGAGCAGGCTGATCATCGCGAGGAACCCGGTATTGATCCAGTCCACCCGCTCGAAAGGGATTCGCAATTTCATGTAGTAGTTTTACCCCGGAGGGTGAGAGAGGGTAGCCGCTTTCGGGGTCCCGGTCAATGATACTCAGCCCTTGTAAGGCATTCTTTTAGAAGATTGGCGGCAGGCTGCGTGGATTCACGGAGGATTGTCACAAAAATTCGGTGCTTGCCACCCGGCGCGAGTGAGTCATGGTGCCCTCGCGCTCGCCGCCCTGGCATATTCAAGGCATGGAGGGTCATCAGGTGAATTAGAATTCAGTGGTGATTTGAAACCCGGTTCGCGGGAACAGTCGAAGAAGAGACAGAGATAGTTCGGGCCACTGATTGAAAATGAGCAAGATGTATGTGGGCAATCTGCCCTTCTCCGCCGGCGAAGATGAGCTGCGCGAAGCCTTCGGCCAATTCGGCCCTGTTTCCGAGGTCAGCCTCGTGATGGATCGTGAAACCGGCCGCCCTCGTGGCTTCGCTTTCGTGACCATGGGCAGCAAGGAAGGCATGGAAGCCGCGATCCGCGGTCTCGATGGCAAGGATTTCGGCGGCCGTAACCTGACCGTGAACGAAGCCCGCCCCCGTGAAGAACGTCCGTCCTACGGTGGCGGCGGCGGTGGTGGTGGCGACCGCCGTGGCGGTGGTGGCGGCGGCTACGGTGGTGGCGGCGGCGGCGGTGATCGCCGTGGCGGTGGCGGCGGCGGTGGTGGCGGCAAGGGCGGCTACGGCGGCGGCGGTGGCGGCGGCGGTGGTGGCAAGCGCTGGTAAGCCTTGCTGCTAGCTCGCCAAGCTAGACCTCGATTTCAGAAGCGGACTTCCTCACGGGAGTCCGCTTTTTCTTTGCTCTTGGCAGTAGAAGGGTCCGGTCCGGCGTGGCTAAAATCCGGGGATCCCCCGGGGACTACTTTTACTCCAGTCCGGTATGAAGGCCTTCATACCGGACTGGAGTAAAAGTAGCCCTGGGATCCCCGCCCTCCCGGCTCCCGGTGTTTCCATCGGTCCATCGGGACACGAAAAAGCCGCTCCTCGTGGAGCGGCTTTCAGAGAGTGGCAACCCGTAGGGGAATCGAACCCCTATTGCCAGAATGAAAATCTGGAGTCCTAACCGTTAGACGAACGGGTCTTGCTATCGTGCCGTGTGCGGCGGGCGGAAAATTAGGCGCGGGGGATGCCTTGGCAAGAAAAAAGGGGCATCAATTATGCGCCTGTCGCATTCATACCATCATTGGCATGCAAGGATGCTGGCCCGCTTGCCGCTTGCCAGCGGGCTTCCGCCACCTACCCTGCCCGCCCTGTCCGACATATTTCCGAACGATTCTTGCTCATGAACACCGCCATCCTCTCCCAAGCCGCCACCCAGGCCCGCGGCCTCGCCATGGACGCCGTCCACGCCTGCAATTCCGGTCACCTCGGCCTGCCCTTGGGCTGTGCGGAAGTCGGCGCGGTGCTCTATGGTGGTGGCGGCCTGCGCTACTTCCCGGACGCCCCGAAGTGGCTCAACCGCGACCGCTTCATCCTCTCGGCCGGCCACGGCTCGATGTTCCTCTACAGCTGGCTGCACCTTTCCGGCTACGCGCTGCCGCTCGATGAGCTGAAGCGCTTCCGCCAGCTCGGCTCGCACACGCCGGGTCACCCGGAGTCCTTCGAGACCGTCGGCGTGGAAGCCACCACCGGCCCGCTCGGCCAAGGCGTCGGCAATGCCGTCGGCTTCGCCCTCTCCGGCAAGCGTGCCGCGGCCAAGTTCAACACCGCGGACCACGTGATCTTCGACCAGCACGTCTTCGCCCTGCTTGGCGATGGCTGCCTTCAGGAAGGCGTGGCCAAGGAGTCGATCGCTTTCGCCGGCCACTTCGGCCTCGATAACCTGATCCTCATTTACGATTCGAACGACGTCACGCTCGACGCCATGGCGGTCAAGACCCAGGACGAGGACGCGGAGGCTTACTTCAAGTCCCAGCGCTGGGACGCCGTCACCATCGACGGCCACGATCTGGCTGCGATCTCCGCGGCGATCACCAAGGCCAAGTCCGACAAGAACGGCCGCCCGAAGGTGATCATCGCAAAGACCCTGATCGGCAAGGGCATCCCGCAGGTGGCGGGCACCGCCAGCGCCCACGGCGAAGGCGGCGCGAAGTTCATCGATGAAGCACGCGCGGGTCTCGGCCTGCCGGCCGACGAGCACTTTTACGTTTCCACCGATGTCTATGCTCACTTCGCGGAGGTGAAGGCCGAGTCCAAGAAGACCTTCGATGCGTGGCAGGAGACCTACAATGCCTGGGCCGCCGCGAATCCGGAACTGGCCGCCGAGCTGAATGCCGGCGTGGCCAAGTCGGTGCCGAGCGACCTCTCCGCCAAGATCCCGGCCTTCGCCGGGGACTACAAGGACGCGACCCGCGGCGCGGGTGGCGTGGTGGTGCAGGCGCTGGCCAAGGCGGTGCCGCAATTCATCACCGGCTCGGCCGACCTCTACGGCTCGACCAAGAACTACATCAAGGACGGCGGCGACTTCTCCACCGAGAACCCCGGCGGCCGGAACATCTGGTTCGGCATCCGCGAGCACGCCATGGGCGCCATCTGCAACGGCATCGCCTACGACGGCATCTTCCGTCCGAGCGGTGCGACCTTCCTGGTCTTCGCCGACTACGTCCGGCCCTCGATCCGCCTTGCCGCGCTCTCGAAGCTGCCGGTCACTTACATCTTCACCCACGACTCCGTGGGCGTCGGTGAAGACGGCCCGACCCACCAGCCGGTGGAAACCGTCAGCGGCCTGCGCGTGATCCCGAATCTCGATGTGATCCGCCCGGCCGATGCCGAGGAAACCGCCGGCGCCTTCGTCGCCGCGATGCTCCGCACCGATGGCCCGACCCTGCTCAGCCTGACCCGCCAGACGGTGCCGCTGATGAACGAGCTGTCCGTCGACGAGCGCCGCGATGGCGTGCTGCGCGGTGCCTACGTCGCCAAGAAGGAGACCGGCGATCTCAAGCTGATCCTGATGGGCACCGGCTCCGAGCTTCAGCACTGCATCGCCGCTGCCGCCGAACTCGGCGATGGTGTCCGCGTCGTCTCCGTGCCCTGCTTCGAGCGCTTCGACCGCCAGGGCGGCGACTACAAGGAAAGCGTGCTACCGAAGGCTTGCACCAAGCGCATCGCCATCGAAGCCGGCGTCTCCGGCCTGTGGTGGAAATACGTCGGCCTCGACGGCAAGGTCCTCGCCATCGACCGCTTCGGCATCAGCGCCCCGGGCAACACCGTCATGACGGAACTCGGCATGACCAAGGAGCACGTCGTAGAGGCTGCCAAGGCGCTCTAACAACGGGCCTGCACTGATTTTCAGAAGCGCGCTCTCCGGAAAGGGGGGGCGCGCTTTTTGTTGGAGCAAGATCGGTGCGCTACTAACAGCGCCAGTGTTCCATGAGAGGGCCTTTTGCGCCATACACCGGATCGAGGTCCGGCAGCGGCACCTTTTCGATGCGTCCTCGGGCTGCGTCGAGATTGGCTTCGCCGGCGCGGATGAGGTCGGGCTTGTCGCCACGGGGGTAGGCTCCCACTACTTGGAAGTCCTCCGTTGCGGTAAGGCTCATGTGGCCGAGACCGGCGGGGAGGATGAGGACATCGCCGGTGCTTACTTGGAATTCCCGGCCCTTTTCGCCTCCGAGGATCAGGGTGGCAGAGCCCTTGGAGACGCCGAGGACCTCGTGGTTCGTGCTGTGGTAATGGTGGTAGGGATAGACGTGCCAGCGCCAGGTGCTTCCCCAGCCGTGGGCGGTGAAGCGCTTCTCGAACCACTCGGCGGGGTTGTCCGCCTCGGCGGCTTCCGTGTGCCGCAAGACGATCAGAGGGAGGGTGGCGTTATTGGGCGTGCGGCCATCGTCGGCGAAGAAGTGCGTTTCGATTTGAGGGGAGCGGGACATGGGAAGAGCGGATCAATCGGTTAAGCAAAGCATGGATTGTGCGTGAGGAAAGCAGGCCGGCATGATTAAGGAGCGCGTCGCCCCCCGGACAAGGCGATCTAACAGAGCGGTCGGATTTTCAGAAGCGCGCTCTGCGGGAGAAGGGAGCGCTTTTTTGGGCTCTTCGTCAGATTTGCTGAAGCTCTTCGAGGAGGCTCCCGATGCGGATCGATGCCCCCCTTTGCGGCGCAGCCGCTTTGGAGTGCGGCGGGCATCGCCGCTTTCCTGCGCTGCGTGCCGGGGAACGCCGTCACGAATCCATCCCTTCGTTTCCCCCCTTTGCAATGCCGTCAACCGTTCCGTCGCGGGGCGGAGTAGAGGCGAATTCAATGCGGCGATCTCCATTCCAGATCGCCCCAAAGCGGCGATACCCGCCGCACTCCAAAGCGGCTGCGCCGCCCTCTTGGGCAGACGTATCGCGATCCATCAGCAAACCTGACGGGGAGCGCTTTTATCCATCCCTTCGTTTTCCCCCTTTGCAATGCAGGCAACCGTTCCGTCGCGGGGCGGCGCAGAGGCGAATTCAATGCGGCGACCTCCATTCCAGATCGCCCCAAAGCGGCGATGCCCGCCGCACTCCAAAGCGGCTGCGCCGCCCTCTTGGGCAGACGTATCGCGATCCATCAGCAAACCTGACGGGGAGCGCTTTATCCATCCCTTCGTTTCCCCCCTTTGCAATGCCGTCAACCGTTCCGTCGCGGGGCGGCGCAGAGGCGAATTCAATGCGGCGACCTCCATTCCAGATCGCCCCAAAGCGGCGATGCCCGCCGCACTCCAAAGCGGCTGCGCCGCCCTTTTGGGCAGACGTATCGCGATCCATCAGCAAACCTGACGGGGAACGCTTTTTTGTTGGGGCAAGGTTAGGGCGCGGGCGCATGAAGAAACGCCCGCGCCTTGCTCTATGATTCCGATCTAGTCTTCCAAGCGGTAGAAGGCCTTCGAAGAGGTTCCGCCGGGCAGCGGGGCCGGATCGACGAAGGTGTCGGTTGTCCCGGTCGCCTGATGGGTGTCCACCACCGTGGGGAAGGTGCTCAAATCCGTGCCCCGGACAAGGTTGTAGGTCTTGTCGGCAACCAGGCCGCTCACCATTACTTCGACTTTCGTCACCACTCCCGAGCCGTCCTTGGTGAGGACGATGTTCGTAATCCTGGTGTTCTGGGCGGGAGATCCGGGATCAAGCGGATCGGTGCCGTTGGCCACCTCGATATCGTCGTTGATGCCATCGCCATCGGTGTCGGCCAGGTTGGGATCGGTCCCGTATTGGAACTCCTGGAGATTGCTCAAGCCGTCCGTGTCGGCACTGGTGGCGGCGTCGGCATTGCTGTCCGGATCGAGGCCGTTTGCCAGTTCCCAATCGTCGGGGATGCTGTCCGCATCCAAGTCGAAGTGGACCAGACGGGCCGTGAAATTGTCGAAGTGGATGTTCCGGATCGTGGTGGGGCCGGCCAGGATTTTAACGGCATCCGCAATCACGCGCACCTTCCGGGTCCCCACCGGCGGATATCCGGCGTGACGGCCGTGTGCCCACTGTGCGCCGGAGTTTGCGGTGCGGAAAACCGTGCTGCGGCCCAGGTTCAATCCCGAGCCATCGAGGAACTCGAGGGTGACCAGACCATCGTCCGCGGTGTCGTTATCCCGCCAGTCGAAGTCGAGCAGGAAGGTTCTCGTGCCCGCGTCGATTTCCGTCGCGAGGGAGGAGACGTCGATCTCCTGCTTCATGCTCATGTTCGCGTCGATACCTTCCGGGAAGGCTGTTGGTTCGACATCGGGTGAAGGAGCGCGGCGATCGGCGGAGGCAAACTGGAAACCCTCCTTCGGCCCTGTGGGATTGTTCCCATCCGCAAAGTCGAATCCGGTGAGCACGTAGAAGTCGTTCTCCGCGACCGACCAGCCCGGCACGGTGCCGCTGGAGACCGCGGCGGCGGTGCCGACGGTCGGGGTCACCGGTTCTTCGAAGCTTCCATTCACCAGGGTGACTCCGGTTCCCGGCATGACGCCCGAGTTCGGGTCGGAGCCGTAGCGCACCTCCGTGTTGTCGTCGAATCCGTCGAAATCGCTGTCGGTGTTCTTCGGGTCGGTGGGGCCGAAGCCGGTGGAGACGCCGTTGTTGTTGGTTCCCGCGACTTCCGGGCCGTCCTTCAGGCCATCGCCATCCATATCGGGATTGGTCGGGTCGGTCTGGGCGAACGCATCGCCCGCAGCGTATTCGGCGGTATCGGTCCGGCCGTCGCCGTCGAAGTCCGTGGTCGCGGGGGCGTTGTTCGGGCCGGCGATGTCGTCATAGCCATCGACCGCGTCCAAGGGGTCGAAGGCGATGATCTGATCTTCGTAGAAGTCCGGCAGGCCGTCACTGTCGGCGTCAGCCGCGACCACCGTGAGCGTTCCGCCGGAATCCACGAAGTTGGAGCCCAGCCCGGTGAGATCGATCCCGGTGTAGGTTCCGGCGGGGACGATCGTTCCGTTCGCCACCAGGTTTCCCAACTTGAAGGTCAGGGCTTGGTCGACATTGAGGGACGCGGTGCCCTGGAGCGTGAGCGAATTGGTGAAAGTATGGTCGGTCCCGAAGTCGAGGCGGATCGGTGCCTGCACCGTCAAGGCACCGGTATAGTCGCCGACCCCGGTGATCGAGATCGTTCCACCTGCGGAAAGTTCGGGCTTTAGCAAGAGATCGCCGCTTCCGGCCAGCGTGCCGTCGATGGTGAGGGTGGTGACCCCGTTGATGTCGATGAGCGAGCCGGTTCCGCTGACGACGAGCTGGGTGAGGTCGAGGGTTCCGGCGTGCGGACCGGTGTTTGGCGCGTGGGACAAGCGGCCACCGTCGAGAACGAGGTTCCCGTTGAGCGTGGAAATTGCGCCGTTCTGATTCTTCAAGAGTGCACGGGTGCCGGCGGAGACCGTCAGGGAATCTCCCCCGAAAGTGGAAGCGGTACCGGTGGCGGAAATGCGGACCGTATTGCTCGTCACACCGGTGGCCGTCACGTAGTCATTGCCAGCGGTGGGAGCGGCGGCGGGGTCTCCCCACATGGCGGCGTTCCAGTCGATATTGCCGACGGTTTGGATGATCGTTTCACCGCTTGCCATCGTCAACGAGGCGCAGAGGAGAAGTCCTGCGGGGAAGAGGGTTCCCGGCCTTGGGTAGGTCATTTTACTCATAGATTTCGGGGTTGGATTTCGGGAAGATCCGCCCGGAGCATGAATGGTCCGGCGGGGAGAACTCCCTTAGTCCGAGAGGCGTTTCCGCGCGCCCGGACCCGACAGGGAATTTTTCCCAATGATGCGAAATTGCGTCATGGCAAGGCTTGGGGCCATGCACCGCGCTCCGGGATCGCGTGAGAAAATACCCCGCTTCGGACGAGCGTCATGCGAAAGTTGAAATCTCAACGCTTTTTGAAAGCAGGGGCCACACGCGAGACTCCCTCTTATCCCGTTTTAAAGATGGCGTGACCCAGGCGCATGTCGTGGCTGCGGCCGAGACGCTCTAACAGATCGGCTGACTTTCAGAGGCGCGCTTTGGGGAAGAGGGCGGCTTTCTTGGGCTCTCCGTCAGATTTGCTGACCGGTCCGGGGAAAGGCATTCAACCGCAGATGAACGGGATGAACGCAGATGAAGAGGATAGGGACCAAGCAGTGGTGTTTTCAGGCAAGGGTAAAATCCGGGTCGGCGAGAAGTTTGTTTAGTATGGTGATCATTTTGCGCATGACGGCGGTGAGCGCGACTTTGGCGGGCTTGCCGGCTTGTAGGAGACGTTGGTAAAAGGCTTTCAGGACGGTGTTGGAGTGCGAGGCCGACACCGCCGCCATGTAGAGGACCTTGCGCACCGCCCCCCTGCCGGCTTGGATCTTGCGCTTGCCGCAGGTGGTGCCGCTGTCCTTGGGATGAGGGACGACGCCCGCGAGACAGGCCACGGTCTTGTCGGGCAAGATGCCGAGTTCGGGGAGGTAGGCCAGCAGGGTGTGGGCGAGGACGGGACCTGCCCCCTTGAGCTGGCGGAGCCGTGCGGACTTGGCGGCAAGCACGGGCGAGGCCGCGACGTGGGCGGCGATACCGGCATCGGCCTGGTCGAGCAGGCGCTGTGTCGCGCGGCGCAGCTTGGTGAGGGTTTTGCGAAGGAAGCCCTCGGCGAGCTCGAGGCGGTTGCCGGTATCGGTGATGAGGTCGACGAGGACGCGCCGTGCTTCGAGCATCTGGCGCAGCACGACGGCCGCGGGATCGGGAGCCACCAGGGCCGGGGGCCGGTGAGTGTCGGCGTAGCTTGCGATGAGGCGGGCATCGATGCGGTCGGTCTTGGCGAGGATGCCTCCGGAGAGCGCGAAATAGCGGACGCGGGCGGGCATGACGACCGATACGGGGATCCCGCGTTGGAGGGCGGTGGCGGCCAACAGCTTCTGGTAGCCCGCGGTGGACTCGCAGACGAGGTGGGGAGCTTCCACGCCGGCGATGGCGGTGAAGAGGTCGTCCAGCCCGCGGGCGGAATTGGCGACCTGCAGGTGGGCTTGGCCGGGGATGTGGACGTCGAGGCGTGCCTTTGACACGTCGATGCCGATGTGGGTAGGTGTATTGCGGTTCATGTCTCAATCTTGCGATGCGGGTTCAAAGACCCATTCAGTGGTTCGAGCATTGAACCGGGAGCGGAAACGAACGGCCATGAGCTCGGTCACGGACTCGAAGGTCCTGGATGGATTCGGCCTGGACGTTTCCGCCGCGGGCGGGGGAGGCCACCCCCGCCCGCGTTCTCCCGGGGCGGCCGCAATGGGATCACACGAGATGGTCCCTGGCGATCCGCCGCGGGTGGCTTCCTCCGACGAGCTTCGTTCCGGCCCATTCTCGGAAGCCACCCGCGGCGGATCCGGGGTCAATAGCGGCATTTCCAAACATACAGGATGGATGGGATTGAGATGCGGCGGAAGTTTATCCATCCCGGCCCCAAAGAACCCCGGCAGCGGCTTGATGACTGGCAGGCCACGTCCTTTCGGTCGTGCAATCGGGAGGCATTTGGTAGGGTTCCCCAGATCCGGAATTCATCATGACCGCAAGCTCCCTCAATACCGGAAGACGCCGGCTTTCTGCTGTGGTGGCTTCATCGTTTGTTGTCCTAACAACGCTGGGATTCGGGCAGGCACCTCTACCGGCGGGAGAGCCGGCCTCCCGGAAGCATGCGGAGGAAATCCAAGGAGGAAGATCCCGCCCGGGTGGAGCGGCGTGCACGATCTCCTTCATCAACAACACGCCGGACCCGGTGAGGATCTACTGGGTGGATGATGACGGGAACCGCGATGCGAGGCCAGGGGCCGGTGAGCCACTTCTGCCGGGAAAGGCGATGGGCCTGGGAACCACGGCGGGCGCGGCCTTTGTCGTCACGGATCTGGCAGGCAACGGGCTTGAGTTTCACCATGCGGACGAGAAGGGCTACCGGGTCGAGATTGGCCGCCCGCGAATCGACTTCGCGATGCCCGCTAGAAACTACAGCGAGGTCACCTGTGGCCAATGGAAGATGTCCATCGAGCAATCGCTCGTGGAAAAGGATCCCGCGGTGGCCGGGAAGGCTTCAAGGAGGTTGGCCGCCAATCTGGATAAGATCCTCGAGATGCTGCCGGCTCACTCGCGCGGAGTGATCAAGGCTACGAAACTTTTCATCATGCACGGGAAGCAGGGACCCGCTGGCGGGCTGGACAGTGGTCTCGAATACTTCGCCGACAAGCAGCCGGAGCTCGTGCGCTCACTGGATCCGAAATGGAACCACGCGATGGTGATCTATTCCGCCGGGAACTACACCGGCCTGAGCGACTTCTGGGCCATGAAGGCGCCGCTGCATGAGATGGCTCACAGCTACCATGCCAGCAAGTGGCCGCAAGATCAGCCGGACATCGAGGGGGCCTGGCGGAATGCGGTGGCGAAGGCGCGCTACCGGAAGCTGCGCGACTCGGAGTCCGGGGGGATGCTTGAGGCGGCCTATGCGATCACGAATGGACCGGAGTATTTCGCGGAGCTCAGCACCTGCTACTTCTTCCGGATCAACTATCGCCCGGAGGATCGTGCGGGTTTGAAAGCCTACGATCCCGAGGGCTATGAGATGATCCGGAAGCTGTGGGATCTAACAGATCCATGACGGGATGGAGGACGGGGCCGGATGCGGCCCCCCCGGGCCAGGCCGCGGGATTTCCGTTGAGTCCCGCGCCGCGTTGCCCGACAAGGCGCGCCTGAATGTTTTCCCAGCTCTTCCAGAAAAAGCGCGGTACGTGGAGGGATGATGCCCTCGCGGGTCTTACCACCGCGCTGGCGCTCGTGCCCGGTTCCATCGCGTTCGCCTTCGTCGCAGGCGTGCCACCGATCTCGGGACTGTATGCCGGGTTCATCGTCTGCCTGATCACTGCCGCGCTGGGCGGGCGGCCGGGGATGATTTCCTCCGCCGCCGGCTCGCTTGCCGTCGTGATGGTCGCGCTGGTGGCGGAAGGCGACCGCCGCGGCGGTGCCGGTGCGGGCTTCGAATACCTGCTGCTGGCCGTGCTATTGATGGGCGCCTTGCAAATCGTCATCGGCTTGCTGAAGCTTGGGCGGCTGGTCCGGCTGGTACCGCATCCGGTGATGATGGGCTTCGTCAATGGCCTCGCCATCGTGGTCTTCCTGTCCCAGCTCAAGATGTTCCGCGAACGCGAGGGCGCTGTGGTCGGTGATTGGCTGCAAGGATCCGCGCTCGGCGTGATGCTCGGCCTGGTCGCGCTGACGATGGCCATCGTTTACCTGTTGCCGCGGCTTACAAAGAAGGTGCCGTCCTCGTTGGTCGCGATCATCGTCGTCAGCCTGATCGCGGCCTTCGGCTTGACGACCCAGACCGTCGGCGATCTTTCCAGCGTGCAAGGGTCACTGCCGACTCCTCATCTGCCCGCGGTGCCGTGGACTTGGGAAACCTTCCGCTTCGTGGCTCCCTATGCCGTCGTCCTCGCGCTGGTCGGCTTGATCGAGACGCTGATGACCTTGCAGCTGATCGACGAACTCACGGAGAGCCGCGGCAAGGGCAACCGCGAATGCCTCGCGCTGGGTGCTGCCAATCTCGTCGCCGGAGCTTTCAAGGGCATGGGCGGCTGCGCGCTGGTCGGCGAGAGCTTGATCAACATCGGCTCCGGTGGCCGCGGCCGGATGTCCGGCGTGATTGCCGCGCTGGCGCTGCTCGCCTTCATCCTCGTCGGCGCGCCCTTGATCGATCGCATTCCGATCGCCGCGCTGACCGGCGTGATGTTCGTGGTGGTGATCGCCACCTTCGAGTGGAGCAGCTTCAAGACGATCGGCAAGGTGCCGCACAGCGACGTGCTGGTCATCGTGGCCGTCACCGCGGTCACCGTTTGGCAGGACCTCGCGGTGGCGGTCATCAGCGGTGTGATCCTGTCCGCGCTCGTCTTCGCGTGGAAGAGCGCCAAGCACGTCCGCCTCGCCGTGCTGTCCGAGGATGCCGGCACACGGGTCTATCGGGTCGAGGGTCTGCTCTACTTCGGCTCGGTGCACGACTTCGCGGAGAAATTCCAGCCCGCTGCCGATCCCGCGCGGGTGGTGCTGGATTTCCACGAAGCCCGCGTCTGCGACCTCTCCGGCCTGGAGGCGCTGCAAGCGCTGGCCAGCCGTTATCGCAAGGCCGGCAAGACGCTCGAGGTCCGCCACCTCTCACCCGATTGCGGTCGCATGCTCGCCCGCGCCGGCGACCTGATCCAAGTCACCGTGGCGGAAGATGATCCGCAATACCTCGTCGCGCGGTTGCCGTTGCGGGGCGGAGCACCGTGATGGGCACCGGCTCCGGTCGCAGGATGAAGAAGGTGTGCTGGCGAGGGCTAGCACCAAGCGCATCGCCATCGAAGCCGGCGTCTCCGGTCCCTGGCGGAAATATGCCGGCCTCGACGGCAAAGTCCTCGCCATCGACCGCGTCGGGCAACGCGGTCATGAAGGAACTCGGCATGACCAAGGCGCTCTGACAGAGCGGCTGATTTTCGCCAGCGCGCTCTCCGGAAGGGGAGCGTGCATTTTTTGGTGCAAGAGCGGGGCGCTGGCTGCCATCGGGTTCCCGATGAAGCGCGCTTGCAACATGCCCATTTTACCGGAGTTGGGGACATCGATTGCAAGTCCTAGTCCGTCTGTATCCTGGCGGAGAGCCCAGATAGGAATTCCAGCTTGAGGGAGCAAAGGAGTTATTCCAAGCTCGGGATACTCCCATGTCTCTCCCCCTTCTTCCCGAGCAGAAATCGGTTGCCCCGATGTCTCCTGTCCAGCTGAATCCGAAACCACCGCTAGATGCGGAGCAATGTTTCCTGAGTGAGTTCGATTTTCCGGGGTTGCGATGGTGCACGAGGAAGTCCGGAGCGGAATACTGGTTGGGCGGCATTTCATTCCTTTGGGCGGTCGTGGTGCTGTGGCTCGGCGATCAAGTGGGTGCGAATGCCTTGTCGATCGTCTTCAAGGCTACGGCGACGACTTCAAAGGGATTGGATGTCTCCGCAACCTTGCCTATCGTTTACGGCCATTTGGCCACAGCAAACGCGGGACCCTTCTATCTCTTCGTGGGCCCGGTATTGATTATTCTGGCGTTTCGCTTTCACCGGGCGGCGGGTCGCGCCTTTGCGAAATTGCATGAAAGGGGAGTGCTCAAAGTGAATGGTGGGGAGCCTTGGGAGGAGACGATTGCCCGCCGAAACCGCCGCGCGGGAAGTTCCTGCTACGTCTTTTTTTTGGTTCTACTTTTGATTTGTCCGGCCGTGCAATTCGCGAGCCTATCCCGGAGCGCCCAAGGTCTCCCCGAGCTGAGCTTGAAGGACGGTTTGGTGACGGTCGAAAACGTACGTCACTTAAGGGACACCGGCTTTATCCAATCGCCTAACCACGACCTGTGGGTGGGGGACTTCAACCGCGCCGAGCCCGCCGCAAAGCTCTTCGTAATGGAACAGCACGACGTCGTAGCACCTCTGGAACTAGCTCTGGCAGCCGAGTTGGAGAGACGAGACCGGACGATCGCTGCGATGGATAAGGTGTGTGATTTTAAGCAAGGCGTTCCTTCCAAGGTGCGCTTCGCAGATGCCATCCGCTTTCCCAAGATACTCCACCTGGAGGCAATCAACGTTTGGCCTCACGCGAAAAGTGGCTTCTTGATCCAAGGTCGTGGAAGCGCGGATCAGGTCCAGCGAGACAGGTACTTGCGTTGGTTTAAGGTTTTCGTGCTTCTTGATCAGGTGCGGGTTGCGGCATTTTTCGCGTTTATGGGGTGGCTAGTGGTCAAGTTCGGTTTTTACCTTGGTCAACTCTACGTCATGTTGCCGGGCAAGGAGCGTGCCCAGGGGGCTCTCAGGCTCGAACCTTGGCTTCACGACAGCCACGGAAAATTCGGAATGGGCGAGCTTTTCCTGCCCTACAATCTGCTGGTGCTCATTGTGGCGGTGGGCTCGTCGGCTTTGGCGCTGAATCTGCCGGACGGAGCTAGCCTCGACTCGCTAACCAAGGCAACCGGCGCGGGATCCGGGAGCACTCGCACGGCGCACATCATCGTCATCTTTTTGTCTATTGGCATGGTCTTGGCAGGCCCGCTTTGTCTCTATCCAAGAAAACTGGCGCAATGGGCCGAGTCTGCATCGCTGAGGCACCTCCGCCAGCGACAAGCCAATGCTTCAAGAAAGGAAAAGAACTCCATCTTCAAAGAAGAAGCCGAGATCCTCGGGCAGACTACTTGGCCAAAAGGAGATAACTATTTCAGAATCACAATCCTTCTGGTCTTTGCCATTCTCCTGCTTCCGTTGGGATCAGCCTATGATTTCGTGCCGTCCGCTGTATCTCGGTACTCTCGGACTCCTCAATATTTGAGGGCTGAATGCAAGAGGTTCGCTGCCTATTTCTACGATCTTGATCTCACCGGAGCAACTTCGGTAAAGTGAAAGGGACAGGATAAGTTGTAATAATGCTGACCTGAAGCCGGGTAGGCTCGAACCGGACGATCGAAGACGGCTCGATGCCGCTCATAACGAAGCTCCACCGAATCGTACTTCCCGGTCTCGCCGCTCTTCCCGGAAACAGTCAGACCCGCACGCCGCGCGCGGTCCCAAGGCGGGACGAATGCCCCATCGACCTCCTGCTCGCCGATGGCTTGCCATTCCTTGCCGTCGGTGCTGGAGGAGAAGCGAAGCAGGTGACCTTCGCGGACGGTCATGCGCAGTTGCAGCTTGTCGCCCGCGATAAGGGGGCGGGGGCGTCGCCTTTCTCGATTTTCCAGAGAATGGGGCCTGAGTCCTCGACGCGGAGAGTGAGTGCGCTCGTGCGCGCGTCCGCTGCGGTCGAGGGATCGAAGCGTTTCCGGATGGATCGGGCCTTCAGCCCTTGTGGGGTGGGGGTGGCTTTGCCTGGGCCTTGCGGCCCAGGCTGGTATAGGGCGCGCCTTTGGCGCTGATGAACGATAGATGGCGCTGATGGATGATGGAAGAAGCCGGCGCGTTGCTCAGCTCATCTCCGGAATTGGGGCTCAGTCCCTACGGCCATGGCCGTCTGGCCGGGAGTGACAGCCATGGCGGAAGCAAAGCGTGACAGTCCGAGCAGGGCTTGGCGCTTGATCGAGTCCATCAGGGAGACGAACAGGGCATAGCCCTCGTTCTTGTATTCGATCAGCGGATCCTTCTGGCCTTGGGCGCGGAGGTAGACGCCTTCGCGCAGTTCGTCCATGTCACTGAGATGCTCTTGCCAGAGCCCGTCCACGGCGGAGATGACGATCAGGCGTTCATCCCGATCGACGAGTTCCGCGGGCAAGGCGGACATGCGGCGGTCGTAGGCGTCCTTGACGCTGGCCGCGATACTCCCGGCGATTTTATCGATCCGGATCCCGTCGAGTTCTTCCCCGCTGAGTTCGACATGGAGGCGGTGGCGGATCCAATCCAGCAAGGGCTCATGATCGGGTTGCTGCGGGTCGCATTCGGAAAGATGTTCCTGCACGCGGGCGCCGACGCTGTCCTCGATGATCTCGTGGACCAGGCGACGCATGTCGCCGGTGGCGAGAACGTCATTGCGGAAGCTGTAAACGATCTCGCGCTGGAGGTTCATCACGTCGTCGAAGTCGAGGACGCGCTTGCGGCTCTTGTAATCCCGCTGCTCGACCTGGAGCTGGGCGGTTTCGACCAGGCTGCCCAAGGACGATCCGCCGCGCTTGCCTGCCTGCTCGATCAAGGCCGCCATCCGGGCGGGCTCTGCGTGGTTCCGCATCAAGTCGTCTTCGAGCGAGATGAAGAACTGCGCCCCTCCGGGATCACCCTGGCGGGAGCAACGGCCGCGCAACTGCCGGTCCACGCGGCGGGATGCGTGGCGCTCGGTGCCGATGATCAGCAAGCCGCCCAGTTCCACGACGCCTTCGCCGAGTTTGATGTCGGTGCCGCGGCCGGCCATGTTGGTGGACACGGTCACCGCACCCCGCTGTCCGGCGCGGGCGACGATGCCGGCCTCTTCCTGATGGAGTTTCGCGTTCAGCACCGTGTGGGGAATTTTCGCCCGCTTCAACATGCGCGAAACGGTTTCCGAGGCCTCCACGGAAGCGGTGCCGACCAGCACCGGTTGGCCGGCGGTGTGGGCGGTTTCGATCCGGGCGACGAGCGCGTTGTACTTCTCGCGGCGCGTCTTGAAGATCTGGTCGCTTTCGTCGATCCGGAGGTTCGGGGCGTTGGTCGGGATCGGCAGGACGTCGAGCTTATAGATATCATGGAACTCGGCGGCTTCGGTCGAGGCGGTACCGGTCATGCCGGCGAGCTTCTCGTAAAGCCGGAAGTAGTTCTGGATGGTGATGGTCGCGTAGGTCCGGTTCTCCTTCTCGATCTTGACCTGCTCCTTGGCCTCGACGGCCTGGTGAAGCCCGTCGGACCAGCGGCGGCCTTCCATTTCGCGACCGGTGCTTTCGTCGACGATGCTGATCTTGCCGTCCCTCACGACGTAGTGAACGTCCTTCTCGTAGAGGCAGTGGGCCTTGAGCAACTGGGAAATGGCATGGACCTTCAAGGCTTGCTCCTCCCGGCGCTGCATCACGGCCGCGATGGCGAGCTCCTTCTTTTCCGGATCGAGATCACGATTCGAGCGGATGGCGTCGAGGATGGCTCCCGCATCGGGAAGGGTGAAGGAATCCGGATCGTCGGGATCGAGGAAGCGGCGGCCGTTCTCCATGAGATCGGCGTCGCGGGTCTTTTCATCGACGGCGAAGAACAGCTCCTCCTTCAGCTTGTGGAGGTCCTTCCGGAACATCTGGCGATGGAAGGTGAGCTCGGTGGCCTCCAGAAGGCGCCGCCACTCCGGATGCTCCATCAGGCGCAGGAACTGGCGGTTCCGCGGCTGGCCGAGTTTCAGCTTCAGCAAAAGCAGGGCGGCCTCCTTGGTCTTGCCCGTCTCCAGCAGCAGCTTCGCCTCGGCGGCGATCCGGTTGCAGAGTTCCGTCTGGCGCTTCACCAGCTTCTCGACGGCACGGTTGTGGAACTCAAAGGGCTTCGCCGATTCCGGCGAAGGACCGGTGATGATCAGCGGCGTGCGGGCATCGTCGATCAGCACCGAATCCACTTCGTCGATGACCGCGAAGTGGTGACCGCGCTGGACCTGCTCGTCCTTGGTCGAGGCCATGCCATTGTCGCGCAGGTAGTCGAAGCCGAACTCGGAATTGGTGCCGTAGGTGATGTCGCAGGCGTAGGCCTGGCGGCGTTGGTGCGGTGGCAGTTGGTTGAAGATGCAGCCGACGCTGAGGCCGAGGGAGCGGAAGAGCGCGCCCATCCAGTCCGCGTCGCGCCGGGCGAGGTAGTCGTTGACCGTCACGACATGCACGCCGAGTCCGGTCAGGGCATTGAGGAAGATCGGCAAGGTGGCCACGAGGGTCTTGCCCTCGCCGGTTTGCATTTCGGCGATCATGCCGCGGTGGATGGCGACGCCGCCCAGCAACTGGACATCGAAGTGTACCATGTTCCAGCGCAACGGTTGGCCATCGAGGGGGATCTCACTGCCGCACAGGCGCCGCGCCGCATTCTTCACGACGGCATAGGCTTCTGGCAGGATCCGGTCCAAATATTTGCCGCGGGGTTTCTGGAACTGTTCCTCCACCGCTTGAAAGGCAGCCCTGGCGCTCTCGATCGATGACGTCACCGGCGCCACGGTCGAGGGCAGCGACGGAAACTCGCGTGCCAGAAGCGCCAGGCGAGCGCGAATCGAAGCCGCCACCGACTCAAGCGCGGGCTGGTCCATCTGCTCGAGCTGGACCTTGGTCGGGGCATCGAGTGGATGGTAGCGGGCGAGGTGCTCGCGCCAGGTGCGGGTGAGTTCGAGAAGCTTCGCGGCAGGTTCGCGCTGCAGCTGTTCCTCGATCTCGTTGATGCGGGCGACCGTGGGGCGATGGCGGTGGAGCTCGCGCTCGTTCTTGCCACCCAGGATCTTCGGGAAGAGCCACTTGATCATCGGACAAGGGAGGTTTGGATTGCGAAAGAGGTCCGGCGGGTCGCAGCCGGGGCGGAAGTCAGCAAGGGAATCGTTCGAAAAGAGGTCATGGGATCACATGGGGATGCAATGGCTCCCGGCTGCCTTTCCTGAAGGCAAAGCTCGGGAAGATGGTGCCGGCCCTGGAGCAAGGCACGGTCACGGGGATGAATGGAAGCTGCGCGATCCACGCGGGGATCAGCGGCAGGATGGGAACAATGGTGCCGGTGCGCACCCGCCCTTCAGGGCAAGTCACGGGAGCCGGACTGCACTCAAGCCTCCAAGGGCGGGGCTCTTCCCTGAATCCTCCCCCCGCGAACCTCCTCCATCGGGTGTTCGCGGGATACCTCAATGCCAAGAGGATGCGACGGAGCTCCTTGGAGTCCGCTAAAGCCGCAGGCGAACGGCAGCAGCCCGGTGAACGGGTGGGGCTGGACGACGGGAGCCGGAAGATCGTTGGACTGATGGGTCAGGCCGATGCCTTTTCCCAGATCCTCCTTTGCCGCATCCGAATGGTCGGGAGCAAAGGCATTCCATCCCAAACAAACCGCCAGCGCCATGATCCAGAGGATCCATGTGCTGGGAGCAAGTTTGTCCTCGCGGGCAGTCATTGGGAGAGAGATGGCAGGCCACGCTTCCGCGTGCGGCAACCGGTCGCAGGCTCGGACCGTCCCGCGATTTGTCAAACGATTGTGTTCAAGGCTGTTGGTAGCGAAGCTCGACCGAGTCGAACTTCCCGGTATCGCCAGCCTTGCCCGCGACGGTCAGGCCGGCCCGGGGGGCGCGGTCCCATGGCGGGACGAAAGCGCCATCGACCTCCTGCTCGCCGATGGCTTTCCAGTCCTTGCCGTCGGTGCTGGAGGAAAAGCGGAAGAGGTGACCCTCGCGCACGGTCATGCGCAGTTGCAGCTTGTCGCCCTCGGGAAGGGGAGCGGTGGTGAGTTGCTTGGTCTCGCCTTTCTCCACCTTCCACAGGACGAGACCCGCGTCCTCGATGCGGAGGCCCAGCGCGCTCTTCGAGTCGCCATAGACGCCGATGCCCTCTTGCGCCGGTCCGCTGCGGTCGATGCTCGCGGTGAACGTGTAATCACCCAGTTTCACGCGGGTGCCCAGGAAGGTGCCAGCCGGACTCGCCGCGGGAGAATCCGAGACGCCGAGGTGCAACACGCCATCCGCGACCCGGATCGCGGGCGGGCGTTGAAGATCCCATTGCCATGATGGTGCGAGCTTGGGGCTATCGAAGCCCTCCACGAAATCCGTGCGAGCTGCTTGCGGCTTGCCGAAGGGTGAGGCTGCTCCGGCGCTCGGCGTCGGACCGCCGGCGAAGATCGGCCAGCCGTTCTCCTGCCAGACCACTTCACCGAGCAGGCCCTGGCGGCCGGTGTAGACGTTCTCCTTCTCGTTGTAGGCGTGGTAGAGGAAGAAGCTGCGCTTGTCCGGGAGGTCGACCAGGGTGCCGTGGCCGGGGCAAATCCACCCGTCGCCGCCGGCGAGGATCGGATTGACGGGAGAAGGCTCCCAGGGGCCCTTCAGGTTCTTGGCGCGGGCCACCTCGACCTGATAGTCGCAGCCCCTGCCGCAGCAGCCCTTCGAGGAGTGGAAGAGATAGTACCAATCGCCGCGGCGGGTCATGACCTGGCCCTCGGCGGAGATCGGCTTGCCATCCGCTTGCAATAGCTCGAAGGCCTCGCCCTTCAGCTTGAGGAGGTCGTCGGTCATCTCGCTGGCCAGCAGTGAAACGGGGCGATCCTTTTCGAGACCATAGGCTTTCCAGGAGAAGTAGAACTTGCCGTCAGTGTCCTGGAAGACGAAGCCATCGATGGCTTCCGAGCCCCACTCGCAGATGATGCCGCGGTCGGTGAAGCCTTTTCGTGGATCGTCGGACGTGGCGACTCCGATCACCGAGACATTGTCCGATTTCCGGCGGGCGGTGTAGTAAACGTAGAAGGTGCCCTTGTAATGGAAGATCTCGGGTGCCCAGAAGCTGCCGGACGTCCACTCCGGTTTTTTATCGAAGACGTGTCCGATTTGCTCCCAGTTGACGAGGTCCTTCGAGGTGTAGAGAGGATAGTAAGGCGCCCATTCGGAAGAGGTGCCCGTCGCGTAATAGGTATCGCCGACGAGGATGATGCTCGGGTCGCAGAAATCCCCGGCGATCACCGGATTCCGGTAGGTGGCGGCGGGCGGCTCTTGGCCTTCGGACTTCAATGCTCCTCCGCAAAGGGCGAGGCTGGCAAAGGTGACGGCAGGGAGCCATGACCACGTTTTTCCGGAGAACTCGAAGGCAGACATTTTCAAGCGGGAAGTCATGGCTTTAGGAGGACCCTATCGTGCCCGAAAAAGCAAGGAAGCGGTTGCGGTTGGAATCGCGGGCCGGATTTGTAAACGGCGGCTCGCGGGAAAGGGAAATCAGTTCGCGGGCGCGGCTCTTGCCAGCAGCCGCAGGGCCAGGAGATAGAAGGCGATGCTGAAGGGAACGGCGATCACGACGGAGCCGAGCAGGAGAGGCAATCCGACGGTAAAGAGCGTGGCCCAGTGAAACCACATCATGGCACCGTGATGGGCGGCGTGGAGATCCGGCGGGAGGTGATGGGGATGGCTCAGGAGCCAGTATCCGAATTGATATTCCCATCTGAGGAGGAACGGGGCGAGGGGTAAAAGCACATCGTGCAGCGTGACGGCGACGGCCGCGGCGACGACGTTGCCGCGGGCCAATTTTGCCGTGCCGATGGCGAGCAGGGTCTTGAAGCCGAGGAGCGGGATGAAACCGAAGAAGACCCCGCTGGCGATACCCAGGGCAACCGCATGGGGTTTATCCCGCAGTTCGGAGAGCCCGGCGACTTTTGTCCGGATCCATGGGTAAATCTTGGCGATCATGGATGAGGGGTGGCCTTTCCGGATACTACGGATCTTCCTCCGCGTCGAGGGGCTGCTGCGCCGGCCATCCCGGGAAAGACACTTGGTTGCCCTCGCGTAGGTGGCCGAACCGCACCATGGTGCATCGTTCGCTCATGAGTTTTCTCCCTTGGCTTCTTCTCCCGCTCACCGTGATCGCCCTCCGAACCGCGAGGGGTGCGGAGAAGCAGGTCTATCTCGAATTCAACAACGGTCAGGACCGCGGCGGGGCGGAATGGACGCAGGCCATCACCGTGTCCGCTCCCGCGCCGCGCTCGGAGGTGAAGGGCGACGTGGAGGTGAAATTTAATGCCAAGGGGATGGCCGCAGCCAAGGCGCTCTGTTGGCAACAGCCGACGAAGGAGCAGCCGGGCACCTGGGGCCACGATGAGAACCTCACGCCGGACGGGATCACCCTCGATGCAGCGGGCGAAGGGTCCTTCCTATTCCCTGCCGAGCGCTTCCCGAACGGCCCGGTGAATGTCCGGATCTTCGCGGAGAGCAAGGAAGGGAAGAAGGACATCTACGAGTTGCAGCTCTTCAACCTCGGCGGCGTGAAGTGGAACCAAGGCATCCCCACGCAGGATCCTCCCGGAGCGAAAGGGCTGAAGCGGATCTTCGCCGATGATTTCGACGGACCGCTGTCCATCTCCAACGACGGGCGCGGTGCCCGTTACGCCGCCCACAAGCCGCGCTACGGCGACTTCAGCGGCTGGCAATTCTCGGACGTGCTCGGTGACGGCAAGCCCTTCGCGCAGACCGGCACCTGGCTGAAGATTGCGGCGCGCAAGGACGCGGCATCGCCCAAGGGGCGGAGTGGCATCATTGCCTCCGCGAACATGGATGGGAAAGGCATCTGGGCGAAAGCCCCGGCCTATCTGGAATGCCGTTTCACCGCCCAATCCGCCCCGGGCACCTGGCCCGCCTTCTGGACCATCACTCATCTCGACCAGGGCTCGAACGGCGATGAACTCGACATCGTGGAAGCCTACGGTGGTAACGGCACCAGTCATCCCAATCACCCCGGCTATTCGATCGTCACCCATCCCTGGGGACAAAAGAACTCCGATGGCAGCGAGAAGCCGCATCCGAACACCGTCGTGCGGATGATGGACCTCGGCGGCAAGTCCTACTGGTCCACCACCTTCCACACCTACGCCGTCTCGATCGGACTCGACGATACCGTCTACTACTTCGACGACATCGAGGTCTTTCGGCATCCCACGAACGATGTCTCGAAGAAGCACCCGCATTGCTTCCTGATCAACTACGCGATCGGCGGCATCAGCGGCTGGCCGATCGACCTGGCGCGCTACGGGGACGGTACCGACATGTATGTGGACTACGTGCGGGTCTATGCGAAGGAAGCGATCCCCGATTTCGTGTTGCGGCCACCGGGGAGTGAACCCGAGATCACCACGCGGGGCATTGGCCTGAACTTTTCCGTGGGCGGAAACGCGGGCACGGAGCTGGCCCCCGGTGACACTGCGGGTGGCGCGGGTGTTTCCCAGACCGGCTGGAACAACCTTCCGGGAGCGAGCGGTCGTGAGGCTTCGCTCAAGGACTCGGCGGGCAAATCCGCCGAAGGTGTCTCGGTGACTTGGGAGGTGCCGAAGGATCAAGCATCGCGCAGCAAGACCGGCCGGGAGTGGGGCTTCAACAGCGGCAACCTCACCCTCCAGCGCGGCTACATCCAGAGCGGGGGCAAGCTCTCCGCCACCGGCATCCGCTACCCGCGCTACGACGTGCACATCTATCTGAATGCCGACGACAACGGCGGATCCGGCAAGGTGATCCTTAAAGCCAGCGGTCGGCAGGAGAACCGGCACTACAAGCTCGGGTGGCATGGCGGGAAGTTCATTGAATCGGCAGGCACGACAGCGGAGACCGCTGCGGAGGGAAACTACGTGGTCTTCCGCGGACAGACGGCCAAGGACTTCTCGCTGGAGTGGGAAGGCAACCTGGGCGGCGGCTTGACCGGTATCAGCGGCATTCAGATCGTGGAGATCCCGTGAGTTCCGGCGCTGTCCGAGTCGCCTTAATGCCTGGCCTGCTACTTCACCGGGTGCTTCGGAAAGTCGGTTAGGTCGGCCTTGCCCCCTGCGAGATTGCCGGCGCTGGCGGCGACGATATCGAAGGGGAAGCCCATGGCGATGGCGCTGGCCTTGTCCAAGCGCTGGATGTGCTCGGCGGCGAGGGTGACTTCGAGCGAGGCGATATTGTCCGCCATTTGTTCCGGGGTACGGGGACCGATGATGGGGAGGCGGCCTTTGGCGAGGACCCAGGCGATGGCGATTTGTCCCGGCGGATGTCCGGTCTCTTGGGAGATCGCGAGGACTTCATCGACGGTGGCGGTCTTGCGGGCATCGCTCTCATCGTGGATTACGGCGCCGAGCCCTTGGGCGCGGCCGGTTTCGCCTTTGCGGTACTTGCCGGTGAGAAGGCCGCCGCCCAGGGGCGACCATGTGACCGTGCCAAGTTTGAAGGCGTCCGCCATCGGCAGGAGTTCGCGTTCGGCGCTGCGCTCGACCAGGCTGTATTCCAGTTGCACGGCGGCGACCGGAGCCCAGCCGCGAAGTTCTGCAATGGTGGCGGCAGTGGCCACGCGCCATGCAGGGAAATCCGAGAGGCCCGGGTAGAGGATTTTGCCGGAGCCAACAAGATCGTCGAGGTTGCGGGCAATCTCGTCGATCGGAGTGACGCCGTCCGGCATGTGAACCCAAAGCAGGTCAAGGCGATCCGTCTTCAAGCGCTTGAGGCTGGCCTCCACGGATTGGATCATGGACTTGCGGCTGTTTCCGGTGCGCTGCAAGCCGGCACCATGGGTGTCGCCAAGCGAGAACTTGCTGGCGAGGACGATATCGTCCCGCTCCGCCGCAATGAAATCGCCCAGCATTTCCTCGGACTGGCCGAACTGATACTGATCGGCGGTATCGATGAAATTGCCGCCAATCTCGCGATAGCCGGTGAAGATCTTGCGGGCTTCTTCGCGGTCCGAGCCGTAGCCCCAGCCCTTGCCGAAATTGCCGGTGCCGAGGGCGAGCGAGGAAACGCGAAGTCCAGTTTGTCCGAATATTCGATAGCGCATGGTGTGGCTTTTGGTCCTGAGATATCGAATGGAGATGTGAGACGGCGTGTGACCAGGAAAAGCCTGTAAGTGACAAATCCGATGCTCCAGTGCGCGCTCCTTTTGAACAAACCGCTTGCGCAATCGGCTGCGCGACCGCATTCGGACGCCATGGAACTCGACCTGCTGGGCACCCACGCCGACCGCGCCTACGCGATCCTGGCGGGACTGGTGATGCCCCGTCCGATTGCATGGGTGACCACCTTGAATGAAGACGGCACGGTCAATGCCGCGCCGTTCTCGTTCTTCAATGTCTTCGGCGATGATCCGCCGCTGCTGATCTTCGCGCCCGGCGATCGTCCGAATGGAACCCCCAAGGACACCGCGCTGAACGTGAAACGCACCGGCGAGTTCGTCGTGAATCTGGTGAGCGAGGAGCTGAAGGAAGCCATGAACGGCACCTCCGCGACGCTTCCCCATGGCGTGAGCGAGACGGAGCACGTCGGCTTGGTCACGCTGCCTTCGAGCGTGATCGCCCCGCCGCGGATTGCGGATGCGCCCGCCTCGCTGGAGTGCAAGGTCCATTCGATCCAGGAGATCGGCAGCAACCGCTTGATCCTGGGAATCGTCCATCGCGTCCATGTTCAGGAGGCGATCTTCGATCCGGAGCATCTCCGCATCCACCAGGAGGTCTATCACCCCGTAGGCCGGATGGGTTCGCCGAATTGGTACTGCCACACGGCGGACCTTTTCGAGATGGTGCGACCGAGGTAAGAGGAGAGAATGACGAATTCAGAATTTCCGAATGAAGTGTGATGAAGAGTGGTTTGAATTAGGCGGGAGCTCGCTCCTGTCGCTGGCCATCCCCGCGATCCACAATTTCTTCATAATCATTCTTCCCACGCTTCATTCGACATTCGGAAATTCTGAATTCGTCATTTAGCCCGATGACCTCCCTATTTCCACCTGGCCGCCCAGCCCTCTATCTCGCCCCGATGCAGGACGTGACCGACCTGCCCTTCATGCGCGTGATGCACGGCTACGGCGGCGCGGACGTCTACGTGACGGAGTATTTCCGCGTCCACAATGACTCGCGGCCGAGTGCCTGGATCCTGCGCTCGATCGATGAGAACCCCACCGGCCGGCCGATCTTCGCGCAGATGATCGGCCAGGACATCCCGGCGCTGGTGAAGACGGCGCAGTGGCTGTTAGAGCATCCGGTGGCAGGTATCGACCTCAACCTCGGCTGCCCGGCGCCGGTGGTCTGCAAGAAGGAAGCGGGCGGGGGACTGCTGCGGAATCTGCCGAAAGTGGACAGCATCCTCGGTGCCCTGCGCGATGCGATCCCGGGACGCTTCACGGTGAAGACCCGCGTGGGCTACCACGACCATGCGGAGTTCCCGAAATTGTTAGAGATCTTCCGCAAGCACGCCATCGATGCGCTGGTGATCCACGGCCGCACGGTCGAGGAACGCTACAGCACGCCCGTGCATCCGGATTGCGTGAAGATGGCGGTGGAAGCCTTGCCTTGCCCCGTGATCGCGAATGGCAATGTGGTGGATGTCGCGACCGGGCTCGCCTATCTGGAGCAATCCACCGCCGCCGGCCTGATGATGGGCCGCGGCGCGATCCGCAATCCCTGGCTCTTCTCCCAGCTTCGCGCCGCCTTCGCCGGGACCGCCGCGCCCGTGCCGACCTGCCGTGATCTGTTAGGCTACGTGACCCGTCTTCACGACGAGCTGGCCGCCTCGGTCGGCGACCGCTTCGATCCGCTCGGCCATGTGCAGCGGATGAAGAAGACGATGGTCTTCGTCACCCAAGGCCACGACCCGGACTTCGAGTTCCGGATCCGCCGCGCCAAATCGCCGGAGGATTTCCACTCCGCCTGCCGCGACCATCTGGACCGCGATGAGCCGGTGCCTGCCGCCCCTCAAGAGGGTTCGCGCGTGTTCTGCGGCTTCAGCGAACTGCTCAATCCGCAAGCGGCCTAGCTGCCCGGCGGCTTCACGATCAACTCGTCGCCCTTCACGGGCTTCATCTCGCCGAACTTCGTGGTCGGGGTAGCCAAGGTGCCTTCCGGGTTAATCTCCCCGACCTTCACTTGGCCGAGGATGCCACCATTGCGGCGGATGGCGAGGATAGCGCCGGTTTTGACAATCGCGGCATCCGTCACTTCCAGCACGCAGATCACGCCGAGTTGCGGATCTTCCACCCACTCGAGGATCTTCGCCACCACCGGGGCCTTCGTGATCGCTTCCGCGCGTTGCTCCGCGGATAAGACCTCGCCGCCGTCTTCATCCGGCGGCGGATCCGACAAGGTGGACGCGGCATCGAGGGCGGCGATTTCCTCCGGAGACAAGGTGGGAGCCGGACCAACTTCCGGGGTCTCTTCCATGGCGGGCGGCACCGCCCTGCCGGTGATCCGGTCGCGGTCGGCCTTCATCCGCGCCCGGCCTTCGAGAATCTCGCGAATCTGGAGATTCATCTCCGTGACCTTCTCCTTGGGCTCCTCCGCCCGTGCCTTCTTGTAATCCTTCCACGACACGCCGAGCGCCGCGAGCAAGGCGGCTACCACCATGTAGAGAAGGACTTTGAGCACATCCACGCGGAGAGGCTGACCCGCCCGGCGGCTGAAGTCAACGACCCCGGGGACCCTCTCTACTTGTCCAGCGGCACCTCGCGTGCGGTTCCGGTCTCATCGATCACCGTGAAGGTCCCCTTCGCCAATCGCGCCAGCATCTTCATTCCCTCGTCCGCATCCGGCTCCATCAGCGACATCGTGTTGATGATCGTCTTGCGCCCGCGGGCCCGGCTGGCGAGGCGCTCGATGTCTTTCTCCGTGGTGCCGGGCGAGGCCCCGTCCGTCATGAAGAGGATCACCTCCGGCGGCGGGTCCATCTCCAGCGCCATCTCCAGCGGCGCGACCCAATGGGTGCCGGAGGCAAGCGGGGTCTTTTTGATATGGCTGGCGGACTGCTCGACGATGGCGGGGTCCGCATTCAGCCACTCCACCTTGACCTTCTTCCCGGATGGCTCCCATCTGCCGCCGCCCGGGGTTTTCCATTCATACTCTTTACCCTGATGTTTGACGATCGCGTCCCTGTTCCCCAGACCCACTACCAATTCATCGCCGGCGATCCATGCCGGGCCGCAGAAGAAGATGAGCTGGTATCTCATGAGCGGGTTGAGCTTGCGGACCGACTTCTCGAGTTCCTTGCGCATCAGGTCCTCCCGCTTGCCCCTCATGGAGAGCGAATAGTCGATCACGTAGGCGACCCGGGCCGCCTTGATCTCCTGATTGAAGAAGACCGTGCCGGTGCCGAAGCCGCCGGCCCCCATGCCGTTGCCACTGCCGGGACCGATGCCGTTGCCATTCCCGCCCCCACGGCCGAAGCCACTGCCCCCGCCGAGCCCGCCGCCGCCGGAGAGCGAACTCATCGAAGCCATCTGGCCGAAGCTATCGCCGGGATCCGGCATGACCACCTCCGAGACGCCCTCCACGGTCACCCGCTTCACCGACTGGTTCATGGGCAGCTTCACCGACTTGGCCTGCTTCTGAAGCTCGCCCGCTCCTCCTCCTCCGCCGCCTTTCCCCGGGATGAAATCGACGGTCTTCTCAGGCTCCCGCAGGGTCTTGATGACCCAGAAGGCCCCTAGGACCAGAATGATCACGTGGAGCAGGATCGCCACCATCAGCGAACCGCCGCCGAGCTTCCGCCAGAAGCGGATGAAGCCGCTCTCCGTGCGCAACACCGGCTGCATCTCCTCTTCCACGGGAACTTCCGTCCCGTTCGATTCGGCTTCGTCGGTCTTCACGAAGTCATGAAGCGCGGAAGCGGCGAATTTCTTGGGGGAAAGATAAGTCTTTCTCGATCCCCGCCGACCGGCGTACGCGAAACAAGGGATCCGGCGGTGCCGGATCCCTGTCGGGAAGATTTGTTCATCAAGCACGGGTCACGCCCGTGGCACGCAAGCCGTTAAGACTTGTAGCGCAGACGCTTTTTATGGCGGTTCTGCTTCATGCGCTTCTTGCGCTTGTGCTTGTTGATCTTCGTCTTGCGGCGTTTCTTAAGCGAGCCCATGGTCGTGCTTGGGGTTACAGGTGGATAGGAAAGGATTCAGGGAACGATCTTGTTCAGCGGATACTCGATGATGCCTTCGGCACCGAGTTCCTTGAGCGTCGGGATGATGTCGCGCACCACTTTTTCGTGGATCACGGTTTCGACCGCGATCCAGCCCTCTTCGGAGAGCTGGGAGACGGTCGGACGGCGCATCGCCGGCAGCTTTTCGAGCAGGGCGGACAACTTGTCCGCGGGGAGATTCATTTTCAAGCCCACCTTGTCGCGGGCTTCCAGGGCGGCCTTCAGCAGCAGGACCAGGCGCTCCATCTTCTGGCGCTTCCATGGATCCGCCGCGGCCGCCGGGCTGGCGTAGAAGTGCGGAAAGGAGGTCAGCAGGGTGTCCACGATCCGCAACTTGTTGGCTTTGATCGAGGAGCCGGTCTCGGTGACATCGACGATGGCATCGACGAGGTCGGGCACTTTCACTTCGGTCGCGCCCCAGGAAAACTCCACTTCGGCTTCGATCCCCTTCGACTTCAGGTAGCGCTCGGTGATCGCCACGCCTTCCGTCGCGATCCGTTTGCCTTGAAGGTCTTCCGGCTTCTGGATCGGTGAATCTTCAGGCACCACCAGCACCCAGCGGGTCGGCATGGCCGAAGCACGGGAAAAGGGCAGCTCGGCGAGATCCACCAGGTTGCCGTCGAACTCGCTGGCCCAATCGAGCCCGGTGATTCCGCAATCGAGGAAACCCTGGTCGATGTAGCGTGCGACTTCCTGAGCCCGAATCAGATACAGATCCAGCTCGGGGTCATTCGAGGAAGGGCGGAGGCCGCGCGAGGAGACATAGACGTCGTACCCGGCCTTCGCAAGAAGGTCGAGGGTCGGCCCTTCCAAGGAACCCTTGGGAATGGCCAGTTTCAGCGTCTTTTCAGTGGTTTCCGGCATCGCGGCGGGCGGCGGGGATAGCGGGGGCAGGCCGGTGAGGCAAGGGAAGTTTTTAAAAGCCGGAAGCGGCAGTGGCCTCCAGCGGGCAAGCGGGCTTGCGAACTCCGCCACCTCCGAATAACTAACGCCTGACTCGTCTCCCCCGGAAAACATGAGATTCCTCCTGCCGATCACTTTCCTTCTAGCCGCGAACACCGGTTTCGCTGCGGATCCGATGCCGGCCTACCCCAAGGCTACTTTCTATTCGTCCACCCAAGTGCCTCAATCCCTGAGTCACCAAGGGTCGGCGCTGGCCATGGACGGTGATCTGGTCGCGGTCGGCTCCCCTCTTGAAGACGGACGGCGCTGGGAAGACGGCGCGGTGAAGGTCTGCTCGGCGGCGGCCCGCCAGGTGCTGCGCAAGTTCAGAAATCCCGGCGGTGCCGGAGCCCGTTTCGGCAGTGAGGTCGCGATCTCCGGCAAATGGCTGGTGGCAAGCGCTACCGCGGGCGCAGCGGGCGCGGTCTACGTGTTCGACCTGTCCTCGCCGAACCAGTATCCCGCTTTCAGCCTCGGCAGCCCCGCTTCCGGCGGAACCATCGGCCACGCGATCGCTGTTTCCGGAAACTGGCTGGCCGCTACGGCCTCAGGCAGCGTCTACCTCTACGATCTGACAGCAGAGGATCCCCGGGACCCCGTCCACAGCTTCCAAGTCCCGAACGCCCCGGCGAGCGTTGGCGCTGGCGGGGCGCTGGCCATGGATGGGAACCGCCTGGTCGTCTCCGCCACGCTTGATAGCACTGCGGGCGCTTTTGCCGGGGCGGTGCATGTCTACGAACTCCAAGGTGCCGGGCCGCCGCAGAAGATCGCGTCTTTCTACAATCCCGCGCCCACGCAGTACCGGCCCTTCGGGGTGGCGCTGGCCATCTCCGGAAACCGGGTGGTCGTGGGTGCCGCCGGCTCCGACTCGATCTCCGGCAACAAGGGAGCCGCCTACGTCTACGACCTTTCACTCGCCGAGCCGGGAAGCAGCCCGCTGGTGCTGGAGAATCCCGCGCCGTCCAGCTACGCGCTCTTCGGGAACACGGTGGGGATTTCCGGCAACCGGGTGATCGTGGGGAATAGCCGCGAAGACACCGGAGCGTCCAATGCCGGAAGCATCTACTTCTACGATCTCGCCGGTCCCGCCCCTGGAATACCACACACCATCCGGCGGAATCCGGCCCCGGCGGCCGATGATGCTTTCGGCAATGCGGTTGCGATCTCGGCGAATCTGGCCGTGGCTTCCGCGCCGGGCGATGACACCCAGGCCTACGATGGCGGGAGTGTCTATCTTTACGACGCTGCAGCGTCGGCACCCGATGGCCCGCTGGGCAGTTTCGATGTCAGGGGCCCTTCCACCAATGACTACTTCGGGCAGGCCGTGGCCATTGTAGGGGACCACATTGCTTCCGGCTCGCCGAACGACGGAATGAACGGCAGCGACGAAGGCCGGGTCTATTTTCACGATCTCAACGCCCCGGCAGCGGCTCCCCAGGTGCTCGAGAATCCCGCCCCCGGCTTGGGCTCCCACTTCGGCTACTCCATGGCGGCGGAGGGCGACCTGCTGGTCGTAGGCGCTCCTTACAGCCACCGGGTCAATACCTTTGGCGGATGTGTCTATGTCTTCGACCTCGCGGGCACGGATCCGGGAACCCCGGTGGCGGTGCTGGCCAATCCGGTGACCAACGAAACCGGGGATCTCTATTTCGGGGCTGCGGTGGCGATCAGCGGCCGGCGCGTGCTGGTGGGGGCGTCCGACAATCCCGGCGGGGGATGGCGGGCCGGGAGCGCCTACGTCTATGATTTGGACTCCGCCACGCCCACGACACCCGTCGCCTCGATTGATAACCCCGAACCGGGAACTGACGATGCCTTCGGTGCTTCCGTCGCGATCGACGGGACCCGCTTCGTCGTCGGCTGCCAGAACGACGACGCCGGGGCGGAAAATGCCGGCTCCGCCTACCTCTACGAGCTCGGCTCGGCGGCTCCGGTGCGGACCTTCCCGAATCCGCGCCCCTCCCAATCCGACGGCTTCGGCACGGCGGTGGCCCTGCGCGGCTCCGTCCTGGCGATCGGCTCTCCTTACGAAGGCCCGGCAGCCCACGGCGACGGGATGGTGTTCGTCTACGATCTCACTACTGAAGAGGAGGCTCGCCTGGAGTTGGCCCACGTCTATTCGAGCGGGGGATTTGGCAGGGCCATCGCGATTCACGAGGGACGGATGGCGGTCCTGGCACCCGGCACCTATTTGGGCGGCTGCGTCATCTACGATCTGGAATCGGGCCAAGCCGCCTTCATGGCCTCCTATTCGGAAGGCCCGGGAACTCTTGCTTTTACCGACGGGATTGTGGTTGTCGGCTGCCCCGGCGCGAGCGACATCGCCTATGCGCAAGGCAGAACCGATGTTTACTCTCTCTACTACCATCGAGATCCTCATTTCAATCAATGGCTGCAAGACTCCGGGCTGATCGGGCGGGATGCCGATCAGGATGCAGCCCCGCAGGGCGATCGGGTGGCGAACATCCTCAAATACGCCTTCAATCTGGACCCGAACCGCTTTGACCGCCGGACCCTGGCGCCGGGCTCGGGGGCTGCCGGTCTGCCGCTTTTGCAGGTGACCGGAGAAGGCTCCGCTCGGGTTTTCCGTTTCGAATATATCCGGCGGAAGAACAGCAACGCCGTCTACCTTCCGAAATACAGCACGGAGGCCGAGTATTGGAACTACCTGCCGATTCCGGGCGAACCCCGGATCACCCCGATCCCCGGTGAGCCGGAATGGGAGCGGGCGGTAGTCGAAATGCCTGTCGATCCCACCGTGACCCCACGATTTTTCGGCACCGTCGAGGTGCAGGTTCCTTGGAATCCCTGAGTCCGCCGGTCATGGCAGAATGACAGGGCGGTAAAACTCCGTTCAAGGTCAGGTCGGGGCTTCCCTCCACGACATGGGCCCGACCGCTGGCATGTGTTCCGGAAATTCGGAGAAATGACGCCGGATGCCTACCGTCGTCAACATTCCGTGAAGACCTGATGGAAGGCCGAAGGCGCTGATAGCCAAAGATCGCCACAAGGGACCTCAGACAATTGGGAAATAATGCTTCCAATGGATGGGCTGGGTATTTATTTGGTAATTACATGAGGCTGCCGTCCGCCCGAGTGATGAGCTGCTTATGCCTCTTTCTGGCGGGTTTCATCTGTTTGCTTGCGGGAATGAATCCCGCTTGGATCAAGGGCGCGGGGCCGACCTCCCCTGAGAAAGCTGTCGCGCCGTCCTTCCCTACCTCCCCGGTGGACCCTGTCGTCCCTGTCGAGAACCGGGTGATCGTGGAAGAGCCGATTGACCCGGCGGCGTTTCGTTCTCCGGAACGAGGGGAGTGTTCTCCGTCAAATCGGGCAGGCTTACCTTCCTCCGGAAGTCCCTGAAACATGAGGATTTTCGGCTTGCCAAGCAGGTCGCGGAGCCTAGGGTCGCCGCCCCGTTTCACCTTTCAGAACGCCGGCGGGCAGTTGGAGCCCCGTGGTCCGCCGGCACTTCCACTCGGGGCATCGTCGGAAGGAAAGCGAAACCAAACCAACCTAACCTCAACCCCGCAACAGCATGAGCACCGCAGTGCTTGAATCCCCAACCAATCAGGAACTTGCCGATCTTATCGATTCCAAGTTCCGCGAGTTCCGCGAAGGAACCATCGTCAAGGGCACGATCATCGAGATCCGCCCGCAAGTCGTTCTCGTCGACATCGGCTACAAGTCCGAGGGCGCCATTCCATCGAACGAGTTCGAGGATGAAGAGATCGAAGTAGGCGACGAAGTCGAAGTGCTTCTCGAAAAGCTTGAGAACGATGAGGGCATGGTCGTCCTCTCGAAGGAAAAGGCTGCCCACAAGCAGAACTGGGAAAAGATCGTCAAGGTCTTCCAGGACGGCGGACTCGTCCGCGGCAAGGTCAAGGCAGTCGTCAAGGGCGGTCTTACCGTCAATGTCGGCGTCGAAGCCTTCCTTCCCGGCTCCCAGGTGGACATCATCCCGCCGAAGGATCTCAACGAATACGTCGGCAACATTTACGAGTTCAAGATCGTCAAGGTCAACGACGAGCGGAAGAACATCGTGCTTTCCCGCCGCGAGGTCATCGAGGCCGAGCGTGCCGAGCTGCGCCAGCAATTCCTGCGCACCGTCAAGGTGGGCGACAAGGTCACCGGCGCGGTCAAGAACATCACCGACTTCGGTGCCTTCGTCGACCTGCAGGGCATGGACGGCCTGCTCCACATCACCGACATGTCGTGGGGCCGGATCAACCACCCTTCCGAGATGCTCATCATCGGCCAGCCGGTGGATGTCGTCATCCTCGACGTGGACCGCGAGAAGGAGCGTGTCTCCCTCGGCCTGAAGCAGATGTCCGACAATCCTTGGGAAGATATCGAGCGCAAGTTCGCGATCGGTTCCAACGTCAAGGGCAAGGTCACCAAGCTCCTGCCATACGGCGCGTTCATCGAACTCGAGCGCGGTGTTGAAGGTTTGGTCCACGTGTCCGAGCTTTCCTGGGTCAAGCGCATCACCCGCCCGAGCGACGTGCTCGAGCTCGACCAGGTCATCGAGGCCGTCGTGCTCGGCATCAGCATCGAGGAGCAGAAGATCTCCCTCGGTGTCCGCCAGCTCGAGCCGAACCCATGGGACGAAATCGAGACCCGCTATCCGATCGGTGCCACCATCAAGGGCCCGGTCCGCAACCTCACCGCTTACGGTGCGTTCGTGGAGCTGGAAGAAGGCATCGACGGCATGGTTCACGTCTCCGACATGTCCTGGACCCGCAAGATCAATCACCCTTCGGAAGTTCTCAAGAAGAACGACGAAGTGGAAGCGATCGTGCTCTCCATCGACAAGGCCAACCAGCGCGTCTCGCTCGGCCTCAAGCAGCTTGAGGACGATCCATGGAGCCACATCGACCAACGCTTCAAGGTAGGCGATCTGGTCAAGGGCACCGTGGCGAAGATCGCTTCCTTCGGCGCCTTCATCAGCCTCGATGGCGACATCGACGGCCTGATCCACATCTCGCAGCTCAGCGAAGACCACGTGGAGAAGGTGAAGGACGTGATCAAGGTCGGCGACGAAGTCGAAGCCCGCGTGATCAAGGTCGACAAGGTCGAGCGCCGCATCGGTCTCTCGATCAAGGCCGTCAACTACAGCGAAGCCGATCTCAAGAAGGAAAGCGCCAGCTTCGAAAGCCTGCGCCCGTCCTCCGAGATGGTGGGCCTCGAGCAGGCCTTCAACCTCGCCGCCATCGCGGCCGAGGAGTGGAGCCCGTCCGACGACTGATCCGCAGCTCGTTTCAGCAAGATTCAGAAAAGCCGGGAGGGAAACCTCCCGGCTTTTTTCGTTTCGCAAACTTGAGCGGACTCCGTTCAATGCAGCGCAAAGAGCGATACCGTAGACACCACTCCAATGGTCTCGCGGGCAAATCAACCGATTCAAAAAGGGCTGCTGGATCTACCTTGGAAAACTGCGCAGACTCTTGAAGCCTATCCCATGCTGTTTCCCGGAACTCATCGTCACCCCGGCTTTATCGACCTGACTTGCGACGCCGCATTTCAGCTAAGAATGGCAATCAATTCGCAGAATTCCTACGCTGAAAACCGGCATAGCCGCGCGTCCATCATGGCCTCGGCATTCGGATTGGAATGCGCTGCCAACGCTGTGATGAACAGCCTCTCTCTCCCATCGCATCTCAGCGAGGACTTGGACCGGCTGCCCCTGCTTTCGAAATTCGACCTGTTTTTGAAGATCATCACTCCGGATACGCATGCAGGACTGAACCGAGGCGATGCGCGGGTTTACAAAGTCGCAGAGTTGGTCCGGATACGGAACGAATTCGTCCACTCCAAGGTGACCAACATCGATGTTGAGATGGGAGAGCCGACGGATGTCGGAAGAGCCTTCTCTTTACCAATGGAGATGATTCCAAAGGTTTGGAGTGGTACCCAAATCCCCAAGCCCTCTATGTTCTGGTCGCGGATTGACGCCAAGTCCGCGCTAAGCGTTACCACTGATTTTCTCGACTACTTCTTCCGATTGAGCGCTCTGGATTCCGAGAAGGTGAAGGAAATCCTTTTTCAAAGGACCTATATCACCTTGGGGGAGTCGTCCGTTATTGTGGAAAGCTTGTTCGATGAATTCGCCACTGAATTGGAGTGGGCGGTATCGCAAGGATTCAAGCTAGGGTTTATCGACTTCGGAAAAGCCAAGTCCTAGCCTCCAAGCCCTAGCAGCTTTTTCTTCATGCAACGGCTCCCTTCCGCTTCCCAGAACTGGATCCCGCCTTTTCGATCGCGACCGGTTTTACCTTCACGAACTTGAATTCCAGTTTCCGCCCCAATGCGGCGGCCACTTTTCCCAAGCTAGCGACCGTTAGGGCTGGATTCCCCGGGTCGAGCATCCGGTTTATGGAGGTGCGGCTCGTCTGCATGCGGCTCGCGAGCTGCGATTTACTCACGTGTTCCTTTTCGAGGATTTCCTGTAGCTGAAGCGAAACCACCTTCTTGAGGGCAAGGGCTTCGACCTCGCCCTTGATCCCCTCTTCGGCGAGGAAGTCATCGAAATCACTTCCGATGTGGGGGGTTACGTTTTTCTGTTTTGGTGCCTTTGCGCTCATTGGTTTGCTCGGTTGGTTGTTCGCAGAGGGATTGCCTCTGCCGGGCCAGTTTCAGGTCCTGAGCCGGCGTCTTCTGGGTCTTCTTGACGATCCCATGCAGAATGATGATCCGCTCGTTTTGGACAAAGAAAAACACCCGCACGATCCGGTCTCCAAGGCTGGTGCGGATTTCCCACAATCCCTGCCCCAGATTGTCTACCAGCGGCTTGCCGATGGGCCACTTCCATTGGACAACCTTGATGTCTGCTCCGATGATCTTCTTCTCTTCGGTGGAAAATCCCTGGAGCCACTCGCGGGCTGGCTCCCTTCCGTTGATGTTCCTGAAAAACCGCACCTCCAACGGGCGGGGAGCAGGTGCGGCCATGGGCTACATGTACCAAAAAAGGTCCAATCGTCAAGTTTTTCGCGGCGTTCTTCGCCTTACCACAAATCATGCTCGTCCCGGAACTCCGCAGCCGGCTTGCCGCGAAAGATTCCTGCGGTCGGCAGAGCGTCAGTGAACGCGATGTTCAAGACCTTGCGGTAGTAGTGCCACTGGTTGTCGTGGCTGAAGCGGCCATTCGCCGCGATCCTTCCCCACTGCCCCGGCTGAAGTTTGAAAACACTGCGGATGATATTCGGCCGCTGCGGTGCGCCGGCGCACCAGAAGCCGCCCTTGTATTCGACCCGGAGATCGTCTGCTTCGAATTTCAACATCGCCATCTCCGTATCGTAGTCCCTGACCCCTGTGATGTCGTGGACTTCGCTACTCTGTAGCGGGGCGAAATCTCCTTCCTCGTAGTTGTTGACCCAGTGCAGGACAGCCGTCCGGAGGGCCTTCTTCGGAAGGGCCACGGGTTGCAGGGGAAAGCCCATCGGCACCGCCGCACGCTTCGCGGAGTTCGGCGCGCCGCGCGAGAGCTTGGTCCAGCGGACGGTGATGCACTGGATGGTCGCGATCATGGCGGGATCAAACCACGTCCTTCTTCTAACAGGCAAAGCCGAACACCGGGCGGGACAATTGGAATGATCGGCCTACGTGCGCCCCGGTAGGGCATCTGGAATCGGACCCACACTGTATGTCGAATGACGCGCCGGCGCCCGGGACCGCGGAGACTCTGCCCCGCAGAAGCGACCGTGGCAGCACTCTTCCCTGCGCGGCAGTAGCGGAAAGCGCCGTCGCCCGGCTGCAGATCATTTCGTGCCCACGGCAGCGAGGGGCCGTTCTGCGGGCCGGTGGCTCCGCGCTCCCAGCGGAAGAGCCATCCGTGAGACTGGCACTACTCTTTGCTTCGAGCGCTCGAAGGCTCCGAAAAGGACACACTTCGGAGAGGTGATAACGATCTTGGACTACGATGCTTATAAAGACGTGCCCGCGGAAAAGGGCACACTCACGGCACGCTCACGGCACGCTCACGGCACGCTCACGGCACGCTCACGGCACACTCACGGCACAAATAGAAGAAGGGGAAGAAGGGGTAATAAGGAAAGAAGGGGGAATTCCTTTTGCACGGGACGGAGCAAGCTCCTGTCCCGTGCCGGAGCTGAGGTGGTCGGCGGAGAGGGGCTTCGCGGGAATCACGGAAGGGGACCGCAAGCAGTGGGGGAAGGCGTAACCGGCACCCGACATCGCCAGCTCCACGTGCCGCTGCCGCCGAATGCGGTGATGTCGCAGCAGGGGTAGATCGTGCGGCTTACCACAAATCATGCTCGTCCCGGAACTCCGCATCCGGCTTGCCCTTGAAGAGGCCCGCCGGCGGCACCTCCTCTGAAAACGCGATGTTGAAGACCTTGCGGTAGTAGGTCCACTCCGCGGCGTAGCCGAAACGGCCGTTGAGCGCGATCCGCCCCCAGGATCCGGGCCCGAGCTTGAAGACATCCTTCCCCACCTGGTTCCGGTGGGGAGCGCCGAAGGTGAAGAGATTCCCCTTGTACTCGACGTGCAAGAGATCGTCCGCGAAGCGCAATGCCACCGGCGCACAGCGGTAGTCCAAAATGCCGGTCAGGTCCTGCATCTCGGCGTTCTGCGAGGGCTCGAAATCCACGCTTTCGAGCGCCCGGATCGTGTGCAGAAGCACCGCCCGGCACGCCTTCGCGGGCAGGCTGCCGGGCGGGAGGGAAAAGGCCACCGGCACCGCGGAACGCTTTGCCGAATGCGGCGCGCCCCGCGAGAACTTGGTCCACTCCGTGGTGATGCATTGGATCGTCGCGATCATCGCCATCTCCCTCGTAGTCCGACTGTCCCTCCCCGGCAACCTCCAGACCGACACTTGGCCGTTCTTCGCGGAATCTTCTTCGGATCGACATCGCTATTTCACCGCGCCTATGCATAATGATGTCGCCGTCGGTATCGCACCCAGGTGGTGCAAGCCCGTGAAACCCAAGCAAGGTCCGGCAATTCGGAGGTCCGCCTGTCTTCCTAACGCGTAGGTTCGCCGCTTGCGACCCTCTCATTTCCAGCAAGTTTACCCGAACCTGTGAAGCCTTCCAAACTATCGCTCGCCCTGGTGATCGCACTTTTAGGCGGGGCCTTGATCGGCGTGGCCCGGAAAAAGGAATCGGCACCGGAGGGCGCGGTATCTTCCGGGAAGGCTTCCTCCCGGGTTTCGAATTCCAATCCGGAGCAAAGCGCGCTCGCCAGCGGGGAAGGGGACTTTAGCGATCCGGAGGCGGAGGCCTTCAGCCGGATTCCGCACGCCACGCGCCGCGGCATGCAGGATGCCGGAGCTCCGGCCGTTCCCCTTTCCGAGGCGGAAGTGAAGGAGCGCAAGCTCGCCGCCCTAGAGGAAATCCTCGGTGCCATCGACACCTTCCCCGGTCTTCCGGAGAGCGAGCACGACCCCCTCGCGAACTACGCCGCGCAGCTCGCCACTTCCGATGCCCCGCGCGTGCAGTGCTGGTCTCCCGATACCCCGGCCGCGATCGTTTACGCCTACCAACACGTCGAGCAGAAGATTTCCCAGGCAGGCGGGTTGAGCCTCAAGGCTCTGCAAATCGGTGGGCGCTGGTCCCGCACCGCCGTCAATGGCAACGGCCAGAATACCCAAGGCCAGCCCATCACGATCACTTGGAGCATCGTCCCGGACGGCACCTCCATTCCCGCCACCGACGCTGAGGAATCCTCGGCTCCCAGCAACTTGCGGGCGCACCTGGCTGCCATCTATGGCGGCAGTGCCGCGGGTAATCCCACCGCACAGCCTTGGTTTACGGTCTTCCAGACCACCTTCGACAATCTGGCTGCCAACTCCGGCCTGCGCTTCGTCTATGAACCGAATGACGATGGCATCCGCATCGACGGCTTCAGCGGAAGTTCCGATTGGGGGGTCCAAGGCACCCGCGGCGATATCCGTATCAGCGGTCACTCCATTGATGGCGACGAGGGCACTCTGGCCTACGCTTACTATCCGGACAATGGTGACATGGTCATCGACACCGCCGACAGCTTCTACGACGACATCGGCGAAACGTCAAAGGGACTGCGCAATGTGCTCGAACACGAGCTCGGCCACTCCCTCGGCCTCGCCCATGTCTGCCCGGCGAATGGAACGAAGCTGATGGAACCCTTCCTCAACATGGGCTTCCGAGGCTCGCAGTTTGACGATATCTACTCCCACCAGCGGAATTACGGCGATCGGCTGGAAGTCCACGGTACGCTGCGGGACAACGATAGTGCTCTGAACGCGGCGCCGATCACGCTCACGCAGAGCACCACCTCCTGGCAATGGCTGAGCATCGACGACAGCACCGATACCGATCTCTTCTCCTTCAGCGGCACCGGTCAGCAGCAGCTCACCGTCCGCATCATCCCCTCGGATCCGATCCAGCCGACGAATCCGAACGTCGATACCTATCTCGAAGGCTCTCAGAATTTCAGTGGCACTTGCAGTGCCGGTACTGACTTCGACCCCACGATCCAGCAGAATCTGGTGCTGGATCTTCTGGGCACGGACGGGACGACTGTCATCGCCTCCGCGCCGGCGAAGGCGATTGGCGAGACCGAGGAGATCGCGATCTTCCCGCTGCCGTCAAACGGCACCTTCTACATCCGGGTCCGCGGTGGGACTGCGGACCGCGCCCAGCTCTACCGGATGGAGGCCCTGCTGGCCGGCGCTCCGGAAACACCGCCCGTCATCTCCATCGCCGGGACGCGCGTCGATGCCGAGTCGAACAGCAGCGGGAATGCGACGGTGGATCCGGACGAAACGGTCCGCCTCGGAATCGCCCTCGCCAACAATGGCACCGGGCCGATTTCCAATCTCACGGCCACGCTCTCGGGGCCTGCGGGTCTCACCCTCTTCAGCGGCACGAAGAACTACGGGACCATCGATGTCGGGGCTCTTGGTGAGCAATTGTTCACCTTCGCCTTGGCAGGAAATGTCGGCCAAACGATCGACCTGCAGCTCACCCTGAGCGGCCCCGGCTTCTCGCAGGTCCTGCCCCTGCCGGTGACGTTGGGGGGATCGTACACCTACATGCTGTTGAATGAGGGATTCGATTCCTCGGCCAGCCTGCCCGCGGGGTGGACTACCTCGGCGGTCAAAACCGGCATCCCGTGGTCGATCTCGAGCGTCCGCTCGAAGAGTGCGCCGCGATCGGCTTTCACGCCATCGGTGGAGCGGAATAGCGAAGCCCTGCTGTTCGCGCCAGTCGTGCAAATCCCGGCGGGTTCCCCGGTGCTCGAATTCAGTCATGCATACACCCTCCAGGCCGGGCTCGATGGTGCGGTGCTGGAGGCCACTCGGAGCGGAAATGGAGTTTGGTTCGACCTGCTCAAATCCTCCGAAGTCACGGTGGAGTCGGGAAACTACAATAGCTTCATCGCAGATGGCGTTAATTCGACCCTGGAGAATCGCGCGGTGTGGTCCGGCAACTCCGCGGGCTTCGTGACCACGAGGATCCGCCTGCCTTCCTATTGGGCGGGCACGAGCTTCGGCCTGCGCTGGAATCTGGTCTGCAACAGCGACACGGTCGCCCTGACCGGCTGGAATCTGGATGATGTGAAGCTCAGCTCGACCTACAACCTGCCGAGCAGCTTCTCGCCCTATCTCTCGCTAACCGCTTCCGGCACGGACTTGGCGGAGGGTGCGGCGGGGCTCGCGCTAACGGTTTCCACCCCGCTGCCGCTGACCCGGGATATGGCTGTGAACCTCGATGTGAGCGGCACCGCATCCGCAGACGATGTGAGCGACTCTTTATATGTGGTGCTTCCCGCCGGCCAGACCAGTGTCACCATCCCGCTTGCCGCCATTGTGGACGGGATTCCGGAAGCACCGGAAACCCTGATACTCTCGATCCCCGTCTGGGCCTCGGAATACCAAGCGCTCGACCCCTACATGGCGGTCATCGGGATCGCCGATCCGTCCCACATCCAGACCGCTTCGGTGACGCTCTCGAATCTAGCCACCACCTACGACGGCCTGCCGAAAGCCGCGACCGCTACCACCGTGCCCGCCGGCCTCGCCGTCGCGCTGACCTACAATGGTGCCGCCCAGCCGCCGGTGAATGCCGGCAGCTACGAGGTCGTGGCCACCATCACGGCCTCCGGTTACACCGGTGGCGCGAGCGGCACCCTGGTGATCACCTCCGCCTACACGGCGTGGATTTCCACCTTCGCGAATCCGAACGCCCCCGCCGCCGCTGCCGGGGGCGACCTCGACGGCGACGGTTGGGACAACGCCGCGGAATACACCTTCGGCACCTTGCCCGCCGATCCCGCCTCACGCCCGCAATTGGTGCCGGTGCTAGCCGCGGATACCATGAAGGTGCTCGTCCCCGCCGCCCCGCCGGGCGTCACCCGCTTCGCGCAGACCTCGACCGACCTGACCACTTGGACGACCGATGGCGTTGGCGAGGTCGCCGGCGGCTATCAGGTTTCGCGGACCGGCCAGCACCGCTACATCCGGATCGTCTATCAGATCGTGAATTGAGGGGACGGACCGCTTCCGAAATCGCCTCCCGATTCTCATTGATCCCCGCGGCGGGTCTCTCGCAGGATGATAGCGAACCAAACATTTGCGAGCTATGGGACTCATGGACTTCATCAAGGGCGAGCTTCTCGAAATCATCGAGTGGCAGGACGATTCACGGGACACCATTGCCTGGCGCTTCCCCGATGACGACAAGGCGATCAAGAACGGGGCCCAGCTCATCGTCCGCGAGAGCCAGACCGCGCAGTTTCTCTATCTCGGCCAGTTCGGGGATACCTTCGGCCCGGGCAAGCACACCCTCGTCACGGATAACATCCCGGTCCTGACCCGGATCAAGGGCTGGAAGTACGGCTTCCAGAGCCCCTTCAAGGCGGACGTCTATTTCGTCAATACCCGCCTCTTCACGGGCAACAAGTGGGGCACCGCGAATCCCATCATGCTGCGCGATGCCGACCTCGGCATCGTCCGCGCCCGCGCCTACGGCACCTACGATTTCAGGGTGGTGAACGTGCAGACCTTCCTGAAGGAAGTCGCCGGCTCGGATCACGATTTCCGCGTCGATGAATTTGGCGACACGATGCGCTCGCGGATCGTCAGCATCTTCTCGGATGCCCTGGCCAGCGCGCATGTCCCGGTCTTCGACGTGGCCACCCGCTACACCGAACTGGGTGACGCGCTGCTGCCGCTGATCAATCCGGTGATCTCTTCCAAATACGGGATCGAGGTCGCCTCCTTCATTGTCGAGAACGTCAGCGTTCCCCCGGAAGTGGAGGAAGCGATCGACAAGCGCTCCGCGATGTCGGCGATCGGCAATCTCAACGATTACGTGAAGTACCAGATGGCCCAAGGGATGGCCACCGGTGGCGGTGGCGGTGCCGCCGGCATGGCCAGCGAATTGGCGGTGGGCTTCGCGGTGGCGAAGGAGTTGATGCAGCAGGGTGGTCTCACCGGTGGCAGTCCGCCGCCACTGCCTGGCGCGGCACCTGCCGCTGCAGCCGTTCCCGCCAGCCCGGATGTCCTCGATCCCGCGACGGTCGCTAGAATGCTTGGCGTTTCCGAAGCGGACGTCATGACTGAAATCGAATCCGGAGCCATCGCCGCCAAGAAAATCGGCTCAAGCTATCGCGTGACCCGCGCCGCGCTCGATGCCTTCCTCGCCCACTGAAACCGTGGCTGCGGCAGCCGCCTGCCGCAGTCGTCTGCTGGCGGGGCTTCGCGCCCCGGCACCGCGCCATGGAGACCCCTGAGCCACCGGAGCTTCCGGACGAGAGCCAAGCGCCCATCGAGCTGCCCAAGAAGCGCATCCCGCCACCGCTGCCGGAGCAGCACGGCGTGGCCGCCGAGGTGCGCTCGCTGGAGCGCCACGTCTGCCCGGAGTGCGGCGGCAAGGGCGAGTGGGACCCCGGCAAGAAGGAACTGGTCTGCCCGTACTGCGGCACGCACTTCCCGCGCGTCGGCCCCCCGCCCTTGGTCGGCTCCATCGTCGAGCACGACCTCGACAAGACCCTCGCCGAATTGGGCGACAAGGCCAGCAGCGTCGATACCTCCTCCCGCCGCGTGCAGTGCAACAACTGCCACGCCGTGATCGTCCGCACGGCCGGCACCGTCGCCCAGCACTGCGATTTCTGCGGCTCGCCGGAGTTGCTCGACTACCAGGACATCCACAGTCCGATCACCCCGGAATCCCTGCTTCCCGCGGCGATCTCGAAGGAGACCGCCTACCACTCGCTGAAGAAATTTCTCGGCGAGCGCTGGTTCGCGCCGAACGACCTGAAGCGCCGCAATCTCGTCGACCGCATCAACCGGGTCTATCTCCCCTACTGGACCTTCGACTCCTCCGCCGAGTGCCCGTGGACCGCGGAGAGCGGCACCTACTACTACGTCACCGTGCGCGACCGGGATGCGAACGGCAACACCGTCACCCGCCAGGAGCGCCGCGTGAAATGGCGGGACGCCAGCGGCCATGTCTCGACCTGGTTCGATGACATCGTTGTCTCCGGCTCACGCGGCCTCGACATCGCCCTGCTCCAGAAGCTCGAGCCCTTTCCTACGAAGGATCTCGTACCTTACGAGACCCGCTACGTTTCCGGCTGGCAGGTGGAGCACTACCAGGTCCCGCTGCTCGACGCCGCCCGCCACGGCTTCGGCACCATGGAAGGAATCCTCCGCGAAATGTGCGGCCGGGAAGTCCCCGGCGATACCTATCGCAACCTGCAGATCCAGCCGGAATTTTCGGACAAGACCTTCAAGCACATCCTCGTCCCGATCTGGCTGCTCGCCTACCAGTACCGCGGCAAGATCTGGCAAGGGGCCGTCAATGCCGTGACCGGCTCCACCCACGCCCGCTTCCCGCTGAGCTGGTGGAAGATCGCATTCGTCACGCTGCTGGTGATCCTGGTGATTGTCATCGTGGCAATCATTTCGAAGTCATGAAGCAGCTCATTCTTTGTGTGGCGATGGCTCTCTTGCCGCGCGGGCCTTGCCTCGCGGGGGACCTCGTCTTGGGTTCCTTCGCGGAATCCACGGAGGCTCCTCATGGTAAGGGGAACCTCTACGCGCCCGCGATCGTGAAGCATCATGGGGAACTCCTGATGTTCTTCGGCGGGCAGGGCAGGGACGGTCACGACCGCATCCACCTCGCGACTTCTCCCGATGGCGCGAAGTGGACTCCGCAGGGTGTAGTTCTTGAGGTCAAAGGCGCGAACCACGTGAACGATCCCTCGGTCGTCGCCGTGAACGATAGGCTCTTCATGTTCTACACGCTGGCGATGAGCGGAATCAGCGACTCCATCGCACTGGCGATCTCCGCGGACGGGCGGACTTGGGAAGATCAAGGAGTCGTCCTGGCGCCGGCACAAGCTCCCGCATGGGATTCACTGCTGGTGGGGCGGCCGGCAGTGATCCATGAGAACGGTGAATTCCGGATGTGGTATGATGGTCGCAAGGATCTCCCCCTCGGGGCACCCGATCCGACGGCACCCCAGGCCGTGGATTCACACCGCTTCGTGGGCTATGCGGGTTCCAAGGACGGCCGGAATTGGAGACGCCACGGAGAACCGGTTTTCGGTCATGACGCGGGAGCCGTGGACGTGCAGCGGGTGGGTGGGCAACTCGTGATGGTCATGGAATCCCGGGAGGGGACGCGATGGGCGTCCAGCGCGGACGGGCTGGCATGGCAAGACCGCGGCTTGCTTCTGAAGAAGGATGGCGAGCGCGAGGCATTCGGTCATGTGACGCCATTTCTCTTCGGGCGGGATGGAGCGTGGGAACTCTATTTCGGAGCCGCCACCGCTGCTACTTGGGATGGGAATGCCATCGCCCGTGCCCCGCTTCCTGAGGATTCGCTGCGGCCCGCAGCCAAGTGATTGCCGCTATCTTGATGCCATGTCCGAGGGAACGCTCAAAACCAAGTCGGTGTCCTCACCGGTCGAATCCGGTGATGGCCTGCGGGTGTTGGTAACGCGCTTCCGCGGCCATCGGGTTCCGAAGAGTCGCTACGATCTGTGGTTGCCGAGCCTCGGGCCCAGCGAGGAACTATTGAAGCAATTCCTCGGCGGGGAGATCACCTGGAGCCAATTCTCCCGCGAGTATCGCAACGAACTCTGGCGGGACGGCGGAGCGGACGAGCGCAACCACACGGTGAAGAACCACGGCCAGAAGGGTCTTCTTCGAATACTCAAGTACCTCGCCCGGAAGCAACCCGTGACCCTTCTCTGCCATTGCGCGGAAGACGAGAAGCATTGCCACCGCCACCTGCTCCGGCAAACTCTGCTCGGGGCGAAAGTGACGCTCTGAGCGGCCGATGCGCATCGATATCCTTACCCTTTTCCCCGAGATCTCGCTGGCACCGCTGAGCGAGAGCATCATTCAGCGCGCACGCGCTGCTGAACTGGTGGAGATCCGCGCGCACAACCTCCGCGACTGGTCCACCGACAAGCACCGCCGCACTGACGATACCTTGTGCGGCGGCGGGCAGGGGATGCTGATGATGCCGGGGCCGATCTTCGCGGCGATCGAGGAGCTCCGCACGCCGGAGTCGAAGGTGATCCTGATGACCCCGCAGGGCCGCGTATTCAAGCAGGCGCTGGCCCGCGAGCTGTCGGAGGAAAAGCACCTGATCCTCCTCTGCGGTCACTACGAGGGCGTGGACCACCGCGTCATCGAGCAGTTGGTCGATCTCGAACTCTCCATCGGCGATTACGTGCTGACCAATGGCGCGATCGCCGCGGCGGTGGTCACGGATGCGGTCGTCCGGCTGCTGCCCGGTGCGCTGGGCGACGAACGTTCGCACCAGGATGAATCCTTCTCTGACCCGACACTGCTGGAAGCCCCGGCCTACACCCGGCCGATCGACTTCCGCGGAATGAAAGTGCCCGAGGTGCTGACCTCCGGCCATCACGCGAAGATCGAGGCTTGGAAGGCGGAGCGAGCCATCGAGCGCACCCGCCAAAACCGGCCCGATCTTCTGGATTGATCGCCAACAAAGCCGGCATGGTGGCCGGATTTGCGGGTGCGGAATGCACGAGCAGGAAGAAAAACATCGGATCTTCTTAAGTTTGATTAATTATCGCTTCCCGTTGAGTAGTTCTGACGCTAAATCCTTAGCCGAACCTGAACTCACCTTACACCATGAAGCGTATTTCCACCCCGATTTGGATGAGTCTCGCGATGGCCATGAGCCCCATCGCCTTGGGCCAGGAGGCCCCCGCCGAACAGGCCGCTCCCCCAGCAGCAGCACCTGCCGCGGTTGAGGCCGCCGCTATCCAGCCCGCTGAAATCGACGCCATGAAGAGCGCGATCGCGGATGCCCGCAAGGAAGCCGCCGACATCGCCGGCGAGCGCGATTCCGCGAAGAAGGAGACCACCGCGGTCCGCGAGGCCAAGCAGCAATTGGAAGCCCAGCTCGCCGACCTGCGCAAGCAGCTCGAAGTCTCGAACCACGAAGTCTGGCAGTGGAAGGACAAGGTCTCGGTGCTCGAGAAGAAGCTCGGTGCCGGCGAGGAAGCCTTCCAGAAGCTCGCCAGCTTCCGCGACGAAGTCTCCACCGCCATGAAGGAAGTGGCCGTGCTCAAGTCCGGTCTCGAAGAAGTCCGCGACGAACTCAAGGCCCCCGCCGAACGCGTCGCCCTCAAGAAGGAGATCGCCGAACTCAAGACCGCCCGCGACAGCGCCACCGCCAGCCTCAATGAGCTGCGCTCCAGCGCCAAGCAGCAGTCGGAAGCTCTCGCCAAGATGCAGCATGAGCGCGATACCCTCGGCAAGACCCTGGCCACCGCCAACGAGGAACTCCAGACCGCCCGCAACGAAGCCGCCGGCCTCAAGGACGGCAAGTCGATCGCGGAGAAGAACCTCGAAGCGACCCGCAACGAGCTCACTGCCACCCGCGACGCGCTGGCCAGCCTGCAGAAGGAATCCTCCGAACTCCGCTCGACCCTCCAGCCGCTCGCCGGCGAGATCCAAGCGGTGAAGGATCAGGCCGCGAAGGCCACCACCGCCATCCAGCAGGCCTCCGCCGCCCGCGAACAGGCCGAAGTGGCCCGCAACAAGGTGGAAAGCCAGCTCAAGGAAGTGAACGGCCAGCTCGCCTCCGCCCTGGACACCCAGAACGGCCTCAAGCAAATGGTCGCCACCAAGAGCCAGGAGATCGACGGCCTGCGCAAGAAGATCGAAGAGTTCGAAGCCAAGACCGCCGAAAAGGCCACCGAACAGAAGAAGCACGAGAGTGCCGGTCTCTGAGAGCCGCTAGCGGATCACGTTTTTCCAAAGCCGGACTCCGCGAGGGGTCCGGCTTTTTCGTGTCCCCCACGATAGTCTCCGCCGCTTGAATCGGCGTGCGGATTTCCTAGACTGCCAGTGTGGCCACCTTCCTCCAACCTTCGCCCGTTAGCATCGAGGACTACCTTGCGGGAGAGGACTGCTCGGAGACGAAGCACGAGTTTATTGGCGGAGCGGTGTATGCGATGGCGGACGGCACCAATGATCACGCGGCGATTTCAGCCAATGCGGTCGGTGCCCTGGGCGGACTCCTGCGGGGAAAACCCTGCCGTCCCTTCACCTGTAACGCCAAGGTGAGAATCGAATACCCGGATCACACCCGGTTCTATTATCCCGACGCTCAGGTCGTATGCCTTGGGAATCCCGGGAGTGATCGCTTTCAGGAGTATCCGGCCGTCATCATCGAAGTGTTGAACGACTCGACGCGAAGGATCGACCTGAGCGAGAAGCGTGATGCCTACCTTACGATTCCGAGTCTGAAGGTCCTCTTGTTGGTGGATTCGGAGCGCCCTTACGTCCTTGCTCACCGGCGTCGCGGAGAGGGTGGATTCGCCGGGGAGGAGTGGCAGGGCTTGGATGCCGTCATCCCTTTGCCCGAGATCGAAGCGGAGTTGGCATTGGCGGATCTCTACGAACGCATCGCATTTGCGGACGCCTCACCGTGACTCCTGCCGGCTGCGGTATTCGCGCGGCGAGCGGCCGGTCATCTTCTTGAAGACCCGCGAGAAGTAAGCCTCGTCGCAGAAGCCCAGGGTGCGGGCGATCTCCGCGGATTTCATGTCGGTGGAGTCGAGCATCCGGGCGGCGACGTTGACCAACTGCTGGCGGTGATACTTGTGCGGCGGCACTCCGGCGTGGGCGCGGAAGGCCCGGCGGAAGGTCTCGTAGTGGATGCCCAGCTCCTTCGCCGCTTCCTCCGCGCCCGAGCCGGGCCGGGCGAGCAGGCGGCAGGCGTCGGCGAACCAAGGCGGCCCGGAGACGGCGGCGGCCATTTCCGTATTGGCCCCTTCCACCGCCGTTGCGAGCAGCTTCTGGAAGGCGCAGACCCGCGCCAGCGGACCGGCCTTCTCATCGAGCACGGTGAGCCGGAACTCCTCCAGCCAGGCGGCGGGCTCGCTCAGGCGGCCGGTCGGTTGATCGGGATCGAGCGCCCGCTGCTGCCGCCAGGTTTCGAAGACCGGCCCCTCGAACATCACATAGATCTCATCCCAGCCGCCGGGACGGAGCGGGCGGTAGCAATGGCCGAGTTCGGGGAAGACCAGGATCCAGTCGCCCGTCGCGACACTGCGCTCGCGCCCCTTCTCGTCCTCATAGTGGCCCTCGCCGCGGGTGATGACGACCAGTGCATGCCGGCGCAGGTAGCGGAAGCGGGTCATCCGGCCCGGGGAGTTCCTGACCTCGCCGATCTCGACCAGGGTGCCGAGCCGCGAGCGGACTTGCTGTGACCAAATATTCCAAATGCGCTCGCTCACTGTCACCCATTTCGGTGACTATCTTACCAAAATCCACAAGAATTAACGGGATCGTCCAAGCGGGAATAGTGAAACCTTCGCCGTTTTCCACGTATCATGGGCCCAAGCGATGCGCCGTCTTCTTCCGATACTTGTCCTGTCAAACTTGTCCCTCCATGGAGAGGAAGCGGTGGACTTCAACCGGGACATCCGGCCCCTGCTCAACAAGAACTGCACCGCCTGCCACGGCGGGGTGAAGCAGGCTGGCGAGGTCTCCTTCATCTACCGCGACGAAGCGCTTGGGAAAGGTGAGTCCGGCAAGCAGGTGGTGGTGCCCGGCGACCCCGCGGGCTCGGAAATGATCCGCCGCGTGAAGAGCCATGACCCGGAGGAAAAGATGCCACCACCGGAGGAGCATCCGCACGGTCTTGAGGCGGAGCAGATCGCCCTGCTGGAGCGCTGGATCCAGGAGGGCGCGAAGTGGGGCGAGCACTGGTCCTTCCAAAAGCCGGAGGAGCCGCCCGTCCCCATATTGAAGGATACGGCATGGCCGAAGGCGGAACTCGACAAGCTGGTGCTGGCGAAGCTCGAGGCCGGGGACCTTTCGCCTTCGCCCGCAGCCTCGCCGGCGGAGTGGTTCCGCCGCGTCTCGCTCGATCTCACCGGCCTGCCGCCTTCAGCAGAGGAGTGGGCCGCCTTCCAACAATCGGCAGCGGCGAATCCACAAGCCGCCATGGAAGCCGCGGTCGACCGCTTGCTCGCCTCGCCGGCCTTCGGCGAACGCTGGGCGGCGATGTGGCTGGACCTCGCGCGTTACTCGGACACCACCGGCTTCGAGAAGGACCCGCACCGCGATATCTGGCCCTTCCGCGATTGGGTGATCCGCGCCTTCAACGATGGCATGCCTTTCGACCAATTCACGATCAAGCAACTGGCGGGTGACTTGTTAGATAAGCCCGGGCCCGGCGATCTGATCGCCACCGGCTTCCACCGCAATACCCAGAACAACACCGAGGGCGGCACCGACGACGAGGAGTATCGCCTCGCCGCGGTGATGGACCGGGTGAGCACCACGTGGACGGCGTGGAATGCGACGACCTTCGCTTGCATCCAATGCCACTCCCATCCCTACGACCCCTTCCCGCACGACGATTACTACAAGTTCATGGCCTTCTTCAACAACACGGAGGACGTGGACCTGAACAACGAATTCCCCCGCACCAAAGTCGCGAACGATGCGGCTTCCCAAGCCGACACCGTGCGCTTGGAAAAGGAGATCCACAGGATGCGGGACGCGGTCAATTCGGAAGGCCTCGCGGTCGCGGGCAGCCTCGGCGGCTGGCAGGTCTTCACCACCACCACGGCAGTATCCAGCGGTCCGGATGGTCGGCTTAACCAACAATCCGACGGCATCATCCTCGCCTCCGGCACGAATCCGACCAGCGCCGTCTATACCCTCACCGGCCCGGCGAAATCCTTCGCCGCGCTGCAGCTCGACATCCTGCCGAATAGCGATGATCCGAAGACTTGGTCGGAGCGCGGCTCGGTGGTCTCCAAGCTGGAAGTGGATCTGGTGAAGGCGGATGGCAGCCGCCAGCCGGTCGCCTTCAAGGAGGTGGTCGCGGATTTCCTGGCCGGGCCCTTCGATCCGAACGAGGCGATCCGCGACGGAGGGCCGGGCTTCGGCGATTTCCCGATGCTGCGCGGCCCGCGTCGCGGCTGGTTTGTGCCGGAGCAGCCGGTGATCGCAGGAGAGGGCGATCAGTTCGAGATCCGCCTGCGGCACGGCGTGTCGTGCAATGGGGAAAACCAGTCCTGCGTCTTGAATCGTTTCAAGATCTCGCTGACAGAGGAAACCCGCCTATCGGAATTCATCCACTCGCCCGAACACGCCGTGAGTTGGAAGGCACATGAAGCGCTCAAGGCCCAATACAATGCCATCCCGGGCGCGGCGATTCCCGTGATGCTGGAGCGCCTGCCCGCCGCGACCCGTGATACGCGGGTCTTCATCCGCGGCAACCGGACCACGCGCGACAAGTCCGTGGAGCCGGCCATTCCCGCAGTCACCGGCCCTCCGGCGAAGAAGGACCATCTCACCCGGCTCGACATGGCGGAGTGGCTCGTTGGTGAGAGCAATCCGCTCGCGGCCCGCGTGCTGGCGAACCGGCTGTGGGCGGAGCTTTTCGGCACCGGCATCGTGGAGACACAGGAAGACTTCGGCAGCTCCGGCCTGGCACCCACGAACCAGCCGCTACTCGATCACCTCGCCCTGCGCCTCCAGAAGCACCATCACTGGCAGATCAAGCCCTTCCTGCGGGAGCTGGTACTATCGGCATCGTACTGCCAGACCTCGAAGGCCGCGCCGGCCTTGGTCGAGAAGGATCCGAAGAACCAACTCGCCGCGCGCGGACCGCGCCTCCGGCTCACGGCCGAGATGGTGCGGGATCAGGCGCTGCTTCTCTCCGGCCTCTTGTCCCGGAAGCAATTCGGCCCGCCGGTCTATCCGCCGCAACCTGAAGGGATCTGGAAATCCGTCTACAACGGCGAATCCTGGAAGACCTCGCAGGGCGAAGACCGCTACCGCCGCGGCATCTACACTTACTCCAAGCGCACCAGCGGCTACCCGTCCTTCCTGACCTTCGATGCGCCGACGCGGGACATCTGCTCGGCCCGCCGGATCGCGACGAACACGCCGCTCCAAGCCCTCGTGACGCTGAACGATCCCGCCTACATCGAACTCGCCCAAGCCTTCGCGAAGCGCCTGAGCGGCTCCAGCGTGAGCGAGCGCATCGGCTCCGCCTACAAGCTGATCACGCTCCAAGAAGCACCGGCCGCGGTGATCGAAACGCTCTCCAAGCTCCACCACGAGGCCAAAGCGGACTACGAGAAAGCTCCCGCGGAATCCGCGAAGCTCGGAGCCACGCCCGACGAGGCCGCGATGGTGCTTGTCGCCAACACGCTCCTCAACTCCGACATCGCCTTGAACCGATGATTCAACGTAGCCGAGAAACCCACTTGCCCGGCCCTGACTTTGGTGGCATATATGCCACCAATGCGGGTGGTTCTCGATACTTGCGTGCTGGTCTCTGCCCTCCGTTCCAATCGCGGAGCAAGCTTCCAACTCGTTTCGTTGATTCCCCATCCTTCCTTCCAGATTTCGCTTTCGGTCGGTCTCTACACCGAATGGTGCGACGTGATTTCCCGCCCCGAGCACCTTCCTCCTGGCAAGACCACTCCCCAAGCCATCGCCTTCCTCCGTTATCTGGCGTCCCAAGCTCATCTTCAGAACATCCATTTCCTTTGGCGACCGTGCTTGAAGGATCCCGACGACGACATGCTGCTGGAACTCGCAGTCGCCGCGGGTTGCCCCTACATTATCACCCACAACATCCGGGACTTCGCCAACACCAAGCCCTTTGGCATCCAAGCGCTCACACCGCGGGATTTCTTGAACCTCATCGCCCATCAACCATGAGTGCCCTTACCGTCCGGCTCCCCGAGTCACTGCACAACCACATCCGCGAACTCGCGAAAAAGGAGGGTTACTCCGTGAACCAATTTCTCGCGACCGCCGCCGCCGAGAAACTGGCGGCTTTGATGACGGTGGATTATCTCAAAGCAGAGGCTGCCTTGGCGAACCGGAAGGACTTCGAGGACTTCCTCTCCGCCGTGCCTCATCAAGCGCCTGAACCCGGGGACGCATGAATCTTTTCCAACAGCTTCGCTACGAGCGCGCCCAACACCTCACGCGCCGGCACTTCCTGCAGAACTGCTCGGTCGGCTTGGGCGGGCTGTGGCTTGGCTCGCAGGGCCAAGGCGCCGCGCTGCACAAGGACCCTGCCAATCCTTTGTTGCCGGATCTCGCGCACTTCGCACCGAAGGCGAAGCGGGTGATCTACCTGCACATGGCCGGTTCGCCGAGCCAACTCGAGCTCTTCGACTACAAGCCGGAACTCGCCAAACTCGATGGCAAGGAATGCCCGAAGGAGTTTCTCGAGGGCAAGCAGTTCGCCTTCATCCAAGGCGTGCCGAAGATGCTTGGCCCGCAATTCCCTTTCCACCAAGCCGGACAAAGCGGCCAGTGGATCTCCGACCGGCTGCCCGCCTTCGAGCAGGTCATCGACGAGGTGTGCTTCATCAAGTCGATGTGGACGGACCAGTTCAATCACGGCCCGGCACAGCTTCTTCTCCATACCGGCAGCCAGTTGCTGGGTTCGCCCTCGGCCGGTGCCTGGGCGACCTACGGCCTCGGTTCCGAGAACGCGAACCTACCGGGATTCATCGTGCTGACCTCCGGCGGCAAGAATCCGGACGCGGGGAAATCCGTGTGGGGCTCCGGCTACCTGCCGAGCGTTTACCAAGGCGTGCAGTGCCGCTCACAGGGCGAGCCGGTGCTTTATCTCTCCAATCCGGACGGCGTCTCGCAGGCACTCCGCCGCCGCACTCTGGATGCTCTCAGCAGCTTGAACCAGACCGTCGCCACGGAGATCGGGGATCCTGAGACGGTGACCCGCATCGCCCAATATGAGATGGCCTTCCGGATGCAGATCCATGCCTCGGATGCCTTCGACATGAAGCAGGAGCCGGAGTCCGTCCACCAGCTCTACGGCACCCAGCCGGGCCAGGAATCCTTCGCGAACAACTGCCTGCTCGCCCGTCGTCTGGCGGAGCGGGGCGTGCGCTTCATCCAACTTTTCGACTGGGGTTGGGACTCCCACGGCACCGGCGCCGGAGACGACTTGAAGAATTCCTTCGTCAACAAGTGCAAGCAGGTGGACCAACCGCTGGCCGCGCTCTTGAAGGACCTCAAGCAGCGCGGACTTCTCGATGAAACCCTGGTAATCTGGAGCGGCGAATTCGGCCGCACGCCGATGAAGGAAAACCGCGGCGGTCTGGAGAGCCAGTTCGTCGGGCGTGACCACAGCCCGGGTGCCTACACGCTGTGGATGGCCGGCGGCGGGGTGAAGCGGGGCTACTCCTACGGCGAGACCGATCCGGTCGGCTACGAGGCCGCGGTCAACAAGGTCAGCGCCCACGACTTCCACGCCACGCTGATGACCTTGCTCGGCTTCGATCACAAGAAGCTGACCTACCCCTTCCAAGGCCTGGACCAGCGGCTGTCGAACGTGACCAAGTCGTCACGGGTGGTGAAAGAGGTCATCGCCTGAAGAAAATTGCGATTTTCCGGGATTTTCTGTCTGATTTCAAAGATCGGCGGCGGGGAGTTTCCGGAACATGCAAACTTCACTCGAACCCTCAACGGCCACGGCAAGTGATGCCGAGCTGCTGGCCCGTTTCGCCGCCAGCGGGGATGATCCCGCTTTCGCCGAGCTGGTCCGGCGACATTTGCCGCTCGTGCTGGCGGTCACCCGCCGGCGCTTGGGCGGGTCCGGGCTGGCGGAGGATGCGGCACAGCAAGTCTTCATCGCGCTCTCCACCCAAGCCAGGAAACGGCGCGGAATTCCCTGCCTGCCCGCGTGGTTGCAGAAGGCCGCCGTTTATGAGGCGGCCAATATCTCCCGACGCGAATCGCGGCATCACCGCCGCAATCTCGAAGCGGAGAGCCTGCGCCAGGGCCGGGACCCCGCGGGCGGCGGACCTCAGCTCGATGCCGCATTGGCGGCGCTTCCCGAGCGCGATCGCCAGGTGCTGCTGCTACACCACTTCGAGAAGCTGCCCTACGATCGGGTCGCCGCCCGGCTCGGCATCAGCGCGGAGGCAGCCCAGCGGCGTGGTCATCGGGCCTTGGAAAAGCTCCGCGCCCTGCTCGCCCGCCGCGGCGTCGCCTGCGATGGCGAGACCTGCGCCGTCTGGCTTGGTGCAGCGTTGGCTCCCGCCGCGTTCGAAATTTCTCCCGGCTTTATCGCCCGCACCACCGCGATGAAGAAAGCCGCCAGTTCCTCGCTACCCTGGCTCCCCTTGGCCGCTGCCGTGGTGTTGGGCGGCGGCACCTGGGCTGCGCTCACAGCAACCCGCAAGCAGGCTCCTCCTCCTTCCGCGCCGCCTCTCGCAGCCACGTCACCCCGGGAGCGGCCTGCCGTTGCCCGCAAGCGCGGGCCTAGCATGCCCGATTCGAAGCTGAGCCCGGAGCTTCTCGAGTTCATCGCGCTCGCCAAGACCGATTCCAAGGCGGCGTGGGAATGGGTCAAGGACCGCGAGGACTGGAACATGTTCCTCCAGAAGGCCGTGCCGGTTCTCGCCGAGCGGGACCTCCCCGCAGCGGAACGCTTGCTCGAAGTCCTCGACGGCCGCCCGCCGCGGGTGGAAACCATCACCGCCATCTTTGACTCCCGCGTTGACTCGAATTTCGAGAGCGCGATCTCGTGGGTCGACAGCTTCACCGAGCCCTTCGAGCGCAAGTCGGTCCAATCCAGCCGCAACGAATATCGCAGCACCGAGCGCCTCGATCACGACTATGCCGGCGCTTTGAAGATCGCCCGTTCGCCCGAAGTCCGCCGCTGGCTCATCCAGCAGGCCTGCGAAAAATACGCCGCCACCGACGAGGCGGCGATCGAGCGTCTTGGCCGGCAATTGGAAGGTGAGGACCGCCGCGTCGCCCTGGGTTGGACGATTTCCCTGCTGCTCCAGCGTGGCGATCCGCGCGCCTACGAATTGCTGGAGGAGGTGAAGCCGGGTGACTCGCTCCTCCCCGAGATTCGGCAGGCCGCCTGCCGCGATCCGCAGGCACTGCTGGAATGGATCATGGCCCAGACCGACAAGCAGCCGCGCTACCAGCTCAAGGCTTCCCTCTGGCACGCCTGGTGTCGGCGCGATGCCGAGGCCGCGGCCGCTTGGGCCCTGGGGCAGAATCCGAAGTCCGACGATATCGCGCGGAAGTTCACTCCCGGTAGCGATGCCACGATGAAGCGCCTGATGACCCGGCCGTGAAACCGATCCACGCACTCTTGATTCTCGTCTGCGGCGGGTCTTGTCAGAGGAAGCAAGACCCGCCACCGGAGCATTCGGCGTCGGCACCGCCAGGGAGCACCGCGCCGCTGCATTCTTCCCCGGCTCCGGTGGAACGACCGCCGCTGCTCAAGACCGCGCGTGTGATGGTCAGCGCGGAGGGCAATTCCGTCTTCACCGCCAATACCCCGGATCAGGCCGACGCGATCATGGCCGACCTGGGCACCATGCCAGCGTCTGCCGCCCGCGATGGGGCGATGGCCAGCGTGATTTCCCGCCTGGCGGAGAAGGACCCTTCTCACGCCCGCATGCTTCTCGCCGGGTGGAAGGACGGCCGGATCGAAGCGTGGACTGATGCGGCGGAGAAGGTCGCTCGCGCCATCGCGAAGTCCGATCCCGCCTCAGGCCCCGCCTTCATCCGCGATGAGATTCCGGCGGCGCTCCAGGTAGACGTTTGGGGTGCCTTCCTCGCGATGCTTCCCGCCGCCGAGCGGCCCGCGCTTCTCGACACTTTGCCGGAGAGCCATTCGAAACTACGGATGGCAGCCGACCTGCTGGCCGTGTGGCTCCCGGCCGATCCGGCGGCTGCGGCGGAGTGGCTCGATCGCTTCGCCGCGGACAAGGATCCTGACGAGCTGACGACCTTGGGCGAGCCGATGAGAATCATTGATGCGAACAGCAAGGATCCGCTGCTTTGGCTTGCCGCCTTCCATTCGGCGGAAACCCCGCGGGCCCGGCGCTTCTTCGCGGAGGGTGCCTTGAAGCGGGCGAACGCCACCCAGGGCGAGGCGTGGCGCTTCGATTTCGACGCGGTCATCCCCGACCTCGCGAAAGCGGAGGAGCCCAGTCCGTGGAGGGGCGATCCCGCCGCTTGGGCCGGGCAGCTTGCTACCGGCGACGCCAGCGCCCTCGCCCCCGAGGCTGCCCGCGAGCTGTTCCGCGATTGGGGCCAGAAGCAACCGCGCAAGGCCCTCCTGTGGGGCCTGGAGAACAGCCGCCCGGAGGCCGCGGAAGCGCTCGAGCAACTCTTCTATCAGGACGCCAGGGAGGCCTTGGAAATGGCCCCGCAGCTTCCGGAGGGCAAGGACCGGGACGACTCGCTGGTGACCATCTGCGAGATGGCTGCGCACTTCGGCGATGCCGCCTCGGTCGAAGGCTTCCTGCCCCTGATTTCCGATGCGAAGCGGCGCGAGGACAGCAGGAGGAACGCAGCCGGGCGCCTGAAGAAATGATGTCCGATCCGTCCGACCTCCCTAGGGGAGTGGGACGGATCGGACAGACGGAAGGGAGAAGGAAACGATTCTTGCTCTCTCACCCCTGCCATCTGCCTGTCCGATCCGTCCGGATCCCCTAGGGGTGTCGGACGGATCGGACACGGAAACGGGCGTGGAGAACGAAAAACCCCGCCCGCTGCTTTCGCAACGGACGGGGCCCGGGGAGAGGTCGGAGGAGGAAAGTTGCTCAGTTCTCGGTGCCGTTCACGCGCACCAGATTGCGGGAGCTGGTCGTCGGGATCACGGCCTCCATGCGGGTGTAGTCCGCGGGCACGCCGTCTTGGTCGGTCGCGGTTGCCGGGGTTACCGGGCCGGTGGTCCATTCGCCCGCGAGATCGGCATTTTCCTGGAGCGTGTAGGTCGCTCCACCGCTGCGTTGCAGCCAGCGCAGGACCAGGCCACCGGAGCCGTTGCTCAGCGTAACGACCGCGCCGTTGCCGGTGGCGGGCGAGGTGCCGAAGAGGAATTCCGTCTCGTTCGAGATCCCGTCGCCATCCGGATCGCCGTCGCGCGAAGGGTCGGCGAGGCCGTCAAAGGTGGCGATCCAGGCCGTGAATCCGACCGGCGGCAGGATGTTGCTGTAGTAGACCACCGGCAGAAGCTGCTGCACGCCGTCCGGCCCGAGGTTGAAGCTGCGGTCGGCTCCGGATTCGTAGCCGCCGTCCGGGCCGCCGTTGATGAAGAACTTGTAGTTTCCGAAGGAGATCCCCTCAAAGCCGCCGGCCGTGTAGCTGCCGGTGTAGATGCCGTCCGCATCCGCATCGCTCAGCACGACGCCGCCGGAGGTGTTCCAGCCCGCGAACTGCCCGATCACCCGCACGACGCTGGTCCCGGGAGTGAAGTAGCCCTCGCTGATCGCCACCGCCATGTTCACCTGGAAGACGACCTCCCGGGATTCGGGCGCGACCACGAGAGGCTCCGGATCGGCATCGTCGGCCAAGCCGTCGCCATCGCTGTCGGCGTTGTAGGGATCGCTGTTGGCGGTGAATTCGGCCTCGTTGTTCAAGCCGTCGGAATCCTCATCCGCGCCGGTCGCGAGTCCATAGGCCGCGAGATAGGCCGTGGCATCCGCGAAGCTGGGCCGCGTGAAAGAGTAGGCGCGGGTGGCGGTGTTGAAGGCGAAGCGGTAAATGCCGCTGGCCGCCACGATGTGATCGATGTTACCGCCGCCTTGCGAGGCCACGCCCGCGGTCCCGCTGGCACCCCAATTCACGTCCCAGGTGCCAGCCGTGAACTTGTGGCTGATCGGTGACTTCGGCACGGCGAAGCGGTGGTCGAGGCTGTACTGGAATTGCTGCGCCAGGCCGGTGCCGGCGACGCTCATCTCATTCCCCGGCACGCTCGCGCCGGTGGCATCCCAGGCGGCCGGGAGGTTGAAGGTGCCGGGCACGGCGATCTTCACGTAGTTGTAGTGGTTCGGATCCCGCACGTAGGCCGCGGCGACCTGCTTCACCTCGTCGCCGTCGGTCGCGCCGTCGCCGTCGCTGTCCGGGTTCATCGGGTTGCTGCCGGTGTGGGTGGCATCCACGTATTGGCCGTCGAGGGTCTCCTCGCCGTCCTTGAGGCCGTCGTCATCGGAGTCGGCGAGCGCCGGATCGAGGCCGATATCGAGATCGAACTCCTGCTGGTTGGTCAGTCCGTCCAGATCGTAGTCGTTGCCCGGCAGGGCATCGGCGTCGAAGAGCCCGTAGAAGGCGATCCAGGTCGCGTAGTCGGGAGTTCCCGGCATGGTGAAGGTGAGCGCCGGTCGCGGAGTGCTGCCGACCAGGCCGGTCACGTAGGCCGCGTCCCAAATGCCGACCGAGGCCGTCGCGGAAGACAGGGCTTCCACCGCGGAATCGTGATCGCCGCCGCCGCTGGCATAGACGTCGAAGGAGAAGACTTCTCCCGGGGACAGGTTGAGGGAAGCGGTGATCGTCGAGACCGTCACGCTGCTGGCATCCTTCGAAATCGTGCCGGCGGGGCGGCTGGTCCAGATGCTGCCATTGTAGGCGTAGACTTCCGCGCCCATGCTCCCATCCACATAGCAGCCGATCCAGTGGGTCATGCCGCCGGCCATCGTGATCGGGCGGCCCCAGCCGGAACCGGTCGTGGTGCCGCCCGGATTCGAGCGGATGCCGATCATGTACTTGCCCCAATTGGTATCGACCGGGCTGCCGTTCAGGTTGATCTTGAAGGTGATATTCTCGCCTGCGGCATCCAGCGTGACATCGACCGAGGTGATATCGAGATGGGGGAAGCTGCCGACCGCGATCTCCCCGGTCGTGTCGGGATAGTTTTGGGTGGTTTGCGCGAGGGCCGCGCCTGAAGCCAGGCACAGCGCGGCGAGGAGATGGTGGGGTTTCATGGGTCGATGAGGCCTGGATCCGAGGTCTATGACATATCCGCGCTTGGAAGCGAAACGTCCGGGTCCGCAGAGGAGATGTCGACATCCCACGCCGCGGTTTAAGAAATTGTGGGGCGGAGCTTCCGGACTCCGGCCTTTTCAAGCCCGGGCATCTATCAGAGAAGGTCGCCGATGCCTGCGACCGCCACCCGCCTGAGCGCCTTTACCGAGTCCGTGATTCGCGGGACCACGCGGCTGGCCACCCGTCACGGCGCGATCAACCTCGCGCAGGGCTTCCCCGACTTCGACCCGCCGGAAGAACTGCTGGCGGCGCTGGAGCGGGCGACCCGCGGTCCGCATCACCAGTATGCGGTGACCTGGGGCGCGCCGCGCTTCCGCGAGGCCCTGGCGCGGAAGATCTCCCGCTTCAGCGGCCTGGCGATCGATCCCGACCAGCACCTGGTGGTTACCTGTGGCAGCACCGAGGCGATGATGGTGGCCATGATGACCGCCTGCAATCCGGGCGACAAGGTGATCGTCTTCTCGCCCTTCTATGAGAACTACGCCGCGGACGCGATCCTCTCCGGAGCGGAGCCGATTTATGTCGCGCTGCGCCCGCCGGACTTCGCCTTCGACCGCGAGGAGTTGGCAAAAGCCTTCGCGCAGAAGCCGAAGGCGATCGTGGTCTGCAATCCCTCGAATCCCACCGGCAAGGTTTTCACCCGCGAGGAGCTGCTCTACATCCTGCAACTGGCGGAGGAGCACGATGCCTTCATCATCACGGACGAGCCCTACGAGCACATCGTCTTCGAGCCGCACCAGCATGTCCACGTCGCGGCTCTGCCGGGGGCCTTCGAGCGGACGATCACTTGCAACTCGCTGTCGAAGACCTACTCGATTACCGGCTGGCGGCTGGGCTATGTGCAAGCCGCACCGCGGGTCATCGCGGAGGCGCGGAAGGTGCATGACTTCCTCACGGTCGGCGCGGCGGCTCCCTTGCAAGAAGCGGCGGTGGCGGGGCTCGAGCTGCCGGATAGTTACTACCTCGGCCTGCGCGATCACTACGCGGCGAAGAAGGAAGTCTTCCTCGGTTATCTCCGCCAGCTCGGCCTGCCCTTCACGGAGCCGCAGGGAACCTACTTCGTGATGATGGATATTTCCTCGCTCGGCTTCGCTAGCGATGCGGAAGCCTCCGAGTGGTTGATCCGCGAGATCGGCGTCGCGGGCGTGGCGGGATCGAGCTTCTTCCGGGAGCCGGTGAATCACTTGATCCGCTTCCACTTCGCCAAGAGCGAGGCAACCTTGCGGGCGGCGGGGGAGAAATTGCTGAGGTTGCGGGAGAGGGTGTGAGCCCGAGCTGCGGTTCAATTCGGCTGGTGGGGAAGGCGGAAGCCGGGGAGGATCGCGAGAGATGCTTCCGCCGGATCACCAGCCGCCGCCCGTCCCAAGCTTCGGGGAGGCGCTGCGCTTCTGGATCAAGCTCGGGTGGATCAGTTTCGGCGGGCCGGCGGGGCAGATCGCGATCATGCACAAGGAGCTGGTCGAACGCCGCCGCTGGCTGGGGGAGGAGCACTTCCTGCACGCGCTGAATTTCTGCATGCTGCTGCCGGGCCCGGAGGCGCAGCAACTGGCGACCTACCTCGGCTGGCGTTTGCATGGGGCACGCGGCGGGATCGCGGCAGGGGTTCTCTTCGTGCTGCCGTCCGTGTTCATCCTGTGGGGATTGAGCTGGCTCTACATGGCGGGCGGCGGGATCGGATGGGTGCAGGGAATCTTCCACGGGTTGATGCCAGCGGTGATCGCCATCGTGTTCTCCGCGGTGAAGCGGATCGGCGGCAAGGCGCTCAAGAGTCCGGCGCTGTGGGGGCTCGCACTGCTGTCCTTCGTGGCTATCCACTTTTTCCAAGTGTCCTTCGTGGTGATCATCCTGGCGGCGGGACTGCTCGGATACTTGGGTGGCACGCGCTGGCCGCGGCAATTCCCGGCGGGCAAGGGGCACGGCAAGGCGGATGGAGATGAGCTGCCTGTGGTGGAACTTCCGCCTCCGATCCCGGCGAGCGGGGCGCGGACCCTGCGGATCTGCGCGCTGTGCCTGACGCTGTGGTGGCTGCCGGTTCTGCTCTGCGGGCTGCTGCTGGGCTGGGGGAGCGTGCCGTTCCAGGAAGGCCTGTTCTTCAGCAAGGCGGCGCTGGTCACGGTCGGCGGGGCCTATGCGGTGCTGCCCTATGTGAATCAAATGGCGGTGGGGCACTACGGCTGGCTCGGCGAACGCCAGATGATGGCGGGGCTAGGGCTCGCGGAAACGACGCCCGGGCCGCTGATCATGGTGTTGCAGTTCGTGGGCTTCGTGGCGGCGTGGCAGCATCCCGGCGGCCTGCCGCCCTTGCTCGCGGCGACCCTCGGAGCGGCGATCACGACCTGGGTGACCTTCCTGCCCTGCTTCCTCTTCGTGTTCCTCGGCGGACCGCATGTGGAGGGGCTGTGCGAGAAGCGGAGTTTGGCTTCGGCCCTGACGGCGATCACGGCGGCGGTGGTCGGGGTGATCTTGAATCTGGCGGTGGATTTTTCGGTGCACGCGCTGTGGCCGCCGGGTGGCTTTGATGGATTTGTTTTGGTGATGGCGGTGGGGGCTTTGGTGGCGATGGAGAGGTTCAAGGTGGGGGTGATGCCGGTGCTGGGGGTTTGTGGGTTGGCGGGGGTTGTGTGGGGGATGGTGTAGCATGTCCAAAACGGCAGTCGCGGAGCGACCGTGGACTGCGTGCAGCCTGCTGCCGCTTTAGGCAGGCAGCTTGCTGCCGTGAAGAACGGGACATTTCCGAATCTTGCTCCGTCCATGGCTCGTTACACCCGGTGCTTCGCCTTTGCAGCGCCCCTGGCAGCAGGCTGCATCGGGACAGCGGCAGCAGGCTGCGCGCAGTCCACGGCGGCGGAGCCGCGGAAGGCACCTACCGGTGAAGTCCGCCTGAAGGCGGGACTACATACCCTTGGTGGCGGGCGATGTGGGTCGCTGCGCCCGACCGGTGCCCCTGGCAGCAGGCTGCGCGCAGTCCACGGCGGCGGAGCCGCGGAAGGCACCTACCGGTGAAGTCCGCCTGAAGGCGGGACTACTTACCCTTGGTGGCGGGCGATGAGGGTCGCTGCGCCCGACCGGTGCCCCTGGCAGCAGGCTGCATCGGGACAGCGGCAGCAGGCTGCGCGCAGTCCACGGCGGCTGAGCTGCGGAAGGCGGGTAACTAGCGACGGCGATCCCCGCTCCTATCGCGAGATGGATAGCGCTGCCGGGGTGGCTTCTGCGGGGCAGAGCCTCCGCGGTCCCGGGGGGCAGGCATGCGGCGGAGCGGATGGGATGCTTCGCCTCGGGCGGACTAAAGTCCGCGCTCCCGGGCTTGATTACCGGCGAATCACCGAGACCGGGGGCTTGGCGTCGGTCATCTTGATGGGCTGGATCAGGCCCTTGGCGTCGTAGGTGATTTTCTCGATGGCCAGCTTCCGGCCGCCGCGGAAGGGAGGGTCCTTTTTGCCGGTCTCCCAGCGGTGGTAGACGATGAACCACTCCTTGGTGCCAGGGTTCTCGATGAAGGAATGGTGGCCCGGGCCCTGGTGCTTGTCGTCGCTCTGGAGGATGCAGCCGCGGTATTGCCAAGGGCCGGTGGGAGATGGGGCGGTGGCGTAGTGGACGGAGTAGGTGGAGTCGTTCCACTTCCCGTGACTGTAGGAAAGGTAGTAGGTCTTGCCCCGCAGGTGCATGAAGGCGCCCTCGGTGAACTTCTCCGGCTGGGTGATCTCGACCTCGCGCTTGAAGGAGATCATGTCCGCGGCCATCTCGAAGACGCGGAGCTTCGCACCCGCACTGCCGCCGACGTAGAACCACGCCTTTCCTCCGGCGGGATCGACGAAGACCATCGGGTCGATGGCCTCGAAGCCCTCGAAGCCGGTGAGCAAGGGCTTGCCGCTATCGGTGAAGGGGCCGGTGGGTGAAGGCCCGCTGGCGACGCCGATGCGGCTGGGCGTCGGGTGCTGAGGTCCAACGGAGTAGTAGAAGTAAAACTTGCCGTTCTTGGTGGCGAGGGCGGGTGCCCAAGCACCGTGCCAAGGGGCTCCATCGGCCTTGACCCAAGGGATCTTGTCGAGGTCGAGGATCGTGCCCTCGCGCTTCCAAGTGCGGAGGTCGGTGGAGCGGTAGGCGGCGAAGATCGGGTCGCGGGAACGGGCCTCGGTGGGGAAGAGCCAGTAGTTCTTGCCGACGACGGCGGCGTGGGGGTCGGCGCCATCGAGGATGGGGTTGGCCTGGGCTAGAAGGGGGAGGAGGGTGGCGAGGATGAGCAGGCGCATCGGAGGGGAGACTACGAACCAATCACTAATCACTAATCTTTAAATCATAAATCAGTCTGTGGCTGCGCCGCGGAAGCTTGCTTGGACGGCGAGCCCGGTCGTTTGAGGCTTGGGGCGGGTTGGACAGTTCCGGCGGCCCTCCGGGACGCGGTTGGTCCGTGGATGCAACCGTTGGTTCCGTTGCACTCCACCACCGGCAATTCAGAATTGCAGGGATCGTTTCCCGAAAGGTACGGCTGGGGGCGGCTGTGACCCGATGTTCCGAGCCGTATGCCGCAGAGGAGCTCCATAAGCCTGACCGCTCGGAGAGCGGTCCCTGCCTTCCCGGAGGATTCTAGTGGACCAAGGACGGGACCAGGACTCCGGGGGTGCGGAGACGGTCGAGTCGCTCGATGCCGCTGCGCACGTCACGGAGCAGGGCGCCGAGATTGAGGCGGAGGGATTCGCGGGTTTCGGGATCGTTCCAGAGGCGGAGCAGGACGCGCTCGAGCCGGCGGTCGCTGCGCTCGCATTCGCGGGGCAGGCCCTCGCGGAATGTGGGGAAGCGGCGGCTGACGAGGCTCATCCAAATCTGCTGGAAGCCGGCCTCGCGGCTGAAACCGAAATCGGCCGTCTCACCCGATTCCTCGATCCAAGCGGCAATCCGGTCGGCTTGGGCGTTCCGCTCGATGGCCAAGTCATTGCAGACCTGCGTCAGGATCCGGGACTCGGAGATCGATGCCGCATGAAGGTAGGCGCTGACCGCATCCAAGGTGCGGGTGAGGGCCGTCTGAAGAGTAACGGAAGAAGCCTGGGCTGGCAGGCGAAGCTCGTTCATCCCTTACCCTTTGCAGGGGGCGTGCCGCTTTTAAAAAATCCATCAGTTGCTTGATGCAGCAAGCCCTTCCCGGAGGGCCGCGGAAAAGACGGCAGATTTTGTGAAAGCAAACTGCAAATTCCGCGTGCGCTGCCGTGGCGCTTTGCAATCAGGAGCGCTGGGCTTCGATACCCTCGACCGCCCGCGACCATGCCTCTGCCAAGGTGGGATGGTAGTGAGGAATGGCGAGGTAGGCGGCGGCGCTGAGCTGGAGTTCGATGGCGGCTTGGAGCAGGTGGGCAGTTTCCACGACTTCCGGTCCGACGGCGGCGGCACCGAGGAGCCGGCCGGTTTCCGGATCGGCCAGGACTTTTACAAAACCGTGACGGGAGCCGGTGATCGCGCCCTTGCCGTGGTCAACGTAGCTCTGGCGGGCGACGAGGATCGGGACGTTCTCCTCCGCGGCCTGGGTTTCGGACAGGCCGATGCGGACGCACTGGGGCTCCGTGAACCATGCGGACATGGCGGAGTGCCGGTTCCACTCCGCGGTCGGCGCGAGGTGATCGTGGCGCAGCAGGCGGGCGGCATTGCGGGCGGCGACCTCGCCTTGAATGACGGCGAGGTGGACGACGGGGAAGGGACTGGCGCAATCGCCCGCTGCGAAGATGTGGGAGAAAGAAGAGGTGGCGCGCTCGTCGATCAGGATGCGGCCCTTCTCCAGGGCGATGCCGATCTTTTCCAAATCCAAGCCGGCGGTGGCGGGAGTGCGGCCGGTGGCGAGGAGCAGGGCATCCGCTTCCAAGGCGGCGGCGGCGCCCTTGAGGGTCAGGTGGAAGCTGCTGCCATCGTGGCGGAGGGATTCGACCGTGGTTTTCTTGAGGAAGGCGATGCCACGCTCGCAGCTCTCCTTTTCCAAGGCCGTGGCGATGTCGGGATCGCTATCGCCCATGATCGAATCGCCGCGGGCGATGACGGTGACCCGGCTGCCAAGGCCCTCGAAGAGGTGGGCGCACTCCATCCCGATCGCTCCGGCGCCGAGGATGGCGATGTGCGCGGGAAGGGAGGGCAGGCGGACGACGTCATCGCTGGTCCAGAAAGGGGTGCCATCGAGGCCGGGGATTTCCGGGATGACGGGGTGGGAGCCGGTGGCGATGACGAAGGCCCCGGCTTCGTGAGTCGTCAGCGTGTCGTCGGGGCCGCGGAGTTCGATCCCGCGGGGTGAAATGAAGCGGGCGCTGCCGCGGAGCAGGGCGTACGCGCCGGACTCCATGGCCTGCACCCGATCGCGGCGGAAGTCATCGATGAGCAAGTGGAGGCGTTCGCGGAGTTTTTCGATATCGAGGACCGGCTCCTGGCTGCGGATGCCGAAGCGGGCACCATCGCGGATGATGCGCATGCGGTTGGCGGTCTCGATCAGGGTCTTCGATGGCATGCAGCCGCGGAGGATGCAGAGGCCGCCGAGGGTTTCCGCGGATTCGACGAGGGCGGTGCGCAGGCCGAGCGAGGCGGCGGTCCGCGCCGCGGCATGGCCGGCGCTGCCGCCGCCGATGACCAGCAGCTCGAATGGAGAGACTTCTTTCATCAGGCGATGCGGGCTTCCTCGCGGCGCGTGGTGGCATCGGCGCCGCCCCATCCTTCCGCGCCGCGGGCGAAGTGGAAGCTGGTGTCGGTAGCGAAGTTTTCGCCATCGAAGACGTAGCGTTCGATCTCGATGAAATCGTGATCGGCCCGGATCATGTGGAAGCCTTGTGGCTCGCCCTGCAGGCGGGTGGAGCAAACGGTGGCCGCTTGGGAAACGACACCGTGCCAGGAATTCTGCGGGCCGATGGCGGCGAGGTGAGAGCAGTGGAAGTGGCCGCAGAGGATGAGGTCCACGCGGTGGCTGGCGATCAATTCCAGCAGCGATGGCAGCGGGCGGACCACGTCGCGCTTGTGGCCTTCCGGCGCGATCAGCGGATGGTGGAGGACGAGGACGCGGAAGCTGCCGGGCGCGCCGGAGAGCCGCTGGTGGGCGCGCCGCAAATTCTCCGGGGAGAGATGGCCGAGCGACCAATCCAACGAAGGCCCGAAGGCCTTGCTGCTATTCATGCCCACGACATGCAGGCCGGGGGCGGTGTGGATCGGTTCGAGCTCTGCACCGAAGATTTCCCGGTAGCGCTGGAAGGGTGAGAAGAGGCGCTGGAAGGGCTGGTTCATCGCCGGGATGTCGTGGTTGCCCGGGATCACCAGGCGGGGCCGTGGCAGGCGCTCGACGAAAGAGCGGGCCTCGATCAACTCGCGGCGGCGAGCCCGCATCGTGAGATCCCCGCTGAGGACCGTGAGATCGGGCGCGAGCTCGGCGGCCCGGGTGAGGAAGCGTGCGGCGACCGCGGGATCGGCGGCCCCGAAGTGGGGATCGGAGAGGTGGAGAATGCGGATCATGCGGCCTCCTTTTCATCGGCGATGCTTTCCGGGGTGGTCAGGACGAGCAGGTGGGCCGGTTTGATTTCCATCTCGATCGGGAAGACCATGCGCAGGATTTCGCCATCGAGCATGAGCATGCAATCGCGCCGCGAACCGCCGCGGAGCTGCAGGCGGGAGGACTTGAAGTGGAGCAGCTCCGGATTCTTTTCCTGGCGGCCGAAGATGTAGTCGAGCATGCCGCGCATGGCGGCGCGGGCGTGCTTTTGCTTGCCGATGTAGGCGGTCATTTCGCCGGAGCGGAATTCGGTGCGGGCAGGGACGATTCCCGCGGCGGCCTTGTAGCGACCGGGGACGAAGGCGGAGAACTTGGTCTTGGCATTGCCGGTGCTGCCGTCTTCCTCGCGCCACGAGAGATGGAGGGGGCGGGCGCGGGCGAAGTACTTCGGCAGGCCGGTCACCAGCTTGAGAGTCTTCCTCCACCATTGGCCGCCGTGGTCGCGGCGCTCGAAGGTTTTCGCGAACTCCGGGTAGAAGCCGAGGATGGTGGTGCAAAGACAGGCCTGGCCTGCCACGTCGAGGACATCGATCAACATCGGCTGTGCGGTGGCGAGGAAACGGGCTGCGGCCTCCATTTCCAAGGGCACGCCGAGATCGCGGGCGGCGAGATTGAAGGTGCCCATCGGCAGAATGCCCAAGGCCACCTCGGTGCCGCCGAGATGACGGGCGGCGGCGGAAACCGAGCCATCGCCGCCGGCGACGATGATGGCATCGGGCTTGGCGGCGAGGCCCTTCTCCAAGGCGCGATCGAGCCCGCCGGGTTCGACGATGGTGGAGCTGACCTCGTGGCCGGCCTCGCGGAGGATGTCCTCCACGGTCCGTGCGACCTCGGAGGCATCGAGGCCGCGTTCGTTGCCGCCGGAGCCGCGGTTGAAGAGGAGGAGGTAGCGAGGCATGGCGTTCTGTCTATCAGCCGCCGTGCCCGATGTGGCGAGGGGCTACAAGATGCTGATGATGAGAGGTGAGCCTGCGGGGTGCTGGGTGAGGGGGAAGATCGAGGCGTGCAAGTTGCGGCGGGGGCAGGGTGGCGTGTGCAAAACGCATGGTCATGCACAAGTTCCCGCGATGGTTTGCAAGATGCACCGAATGAGGGCGGGTCAAAGGAAACTTATCGAGCCGATAAGCATCTTAAATTCAATGGATTGGTTCATTGGTTCGATCTTGGTTCGAGGATTGCGAAGGAGAGAGTCACTATGAATCCGATCCTTTTACTCAAAAGCAACGCGTGCCGTCTTCCCCGTACGGTTTTGGTCTCTTGGCCCGCCTGCTTTGCCGCTGTGATCCTGCTGGGTGCTTCGCTGGGTTTGAATTCTTGTGGGACTGCCCGCGGTCTCGGCAGCGATATTCAAAAGGGCGGCGAGAAGATCGAGGAAGCGGCGAGCCGCTGAAGTCCGCGCTTCCCTGAAGCAGCAAGCCCGCATCGACCGTGAGGCCGAGCGGGCTTTTGTATGTTTGAGATGGATGGTGTTCGGAATCGACTGAAGATCGAGCACCGTGGATCGAGGGAAGTAGCGCATTCGACGGTGCTTCACGGCAGCGAGCTGCCTGCCGAAGGCTGTGGCAAGCCCCAGCACTCCAGGGTTAATCCAAGAAGCTGCGGAGCATCCAGGCGGTTTGCTCGTGCGCTTGGATGAGGTCGGTGAGGAAGTCGGCGGTGCCGGCATCGCCCGCCTTGTCGATGGCATCGATGGCCTTGCGGAGTTCGCGGGCGGCTGCCTCGTTATCGTCGCGCAGGACGGCGATCGCTTCTTCGCCGTTGAGGAGTGCGCCGGGAACTTCCTTGAGAGTCGCCAAGGCCAGGAGCTCCTTCATCGAGCCCGGGCTCGGATGGCCGAGCATGCGGATGCGCTCGGCGGTCTTGTCGATGGCCAGCGCGAGTGCCTCGTACTGCTTCTCGAAGAACTCGTGGAGGGTGTGAAAACGGTGGCCGGTGAGGTTCCAGTGGAAGTTCCGGGTCTTGATGTAGAGGACGTGCTGGTCGGCGAGGATCGCCGAGAGCTGCTTGACGACTTGGGCGCGCACCTTCGCATCGAGGCCGATGTGGATGATCTCGGTGGCGGGAGGCGATTTGGCGGCGGTGGCTTTTTGTTTCATGGTTGCAGTGGATTATAAGCAAGACGGATACCGGTGTGACTTCTCTAGGAAAGGGGATTGAAATTCAGCGAGTTAGATGATTTCCCGGGAAATCGCCGGAGGACTGGAGATGGCAATTTGCACGATGCCTCTCGACCCCGCTTGCGATGCGGAGCGACCGGGGGCAGGTTGGAGCCATGTCCGATCCCCTCGCTGCGGTCAGCGACTCCTTTGAAATGCTGCGCTCGATTGCCTTCGGCGAGCGGGCACTGGGATTGCGGCGGGTGGCGGATCTTTTGGAGAGCCGTCAGGATGAGTTCGCGCGGCTGATGGCGGAGGAAATGGGCAAGCCGGTGACGCAGGGCAAGGCGGAGGTGGTGAAATGCGCCACGGCGTGCCGTCATTACGCGGAGCACGGGGAGGCGATGCTGGCCCCGCGCAGCCTGGACGGGGGGATGGTCACCTATCAGCCACTCGGGCCGGTGCTGGCGATCATGCCGTGGAATTTTCCCTTCTGGCAGGTCTTCCGTTTCGCCGCGCCGGCCCTGATGGCGGGGAATACGATCCTGCTGCGGCATGCATCGAATGTCCCGGGCTGCGCACGGGCGATCGAATCGCTCTTCGCCGAGGGCTACGGGTTCGCCGATTTCGTGAGGGCGGTCTTCGTGCCGTCGGGAGAGGTGGAAGGATTGATCGGAGATCCCAGGATCCGGGCAGTGACTTTCACCGGCAGCACGGAGGCGGGCAGGAAAGTCGCCGCGGCGGCGGGGAAGCATCTGAAGAAGTCGGTCCTCGAGCTGGGGGGCAGCGATCCCTATTTGATCTTCGATGGGGCGGACCTGAAGAGCGCGGCGAAGGTCTGTGCGGAGGCCCGGATGGTGAACGCCGGGCAGAGCTGCATCGCGGCGAAGCGCTTCCTGGTGGCGTCGGCGGTGCATGATGAATTCACGGAACTGCTGAAGCAGGAGCTATCGGCCTTCAAACCCGGCGATCCCTTCGATCCGGCCACGCGGCTGGGTCCGCTGGCCCGGGAAGACCTCCGCGGGGAGCTGCACGGGCAGGTGACGGACAGCGTGGCGGCAGGTGCGGAACTGCTGCTGGGCGGCGAAATTCCGGATTCTGCGGAACTACGGGAGAAGCCGTACCATCCTGCCACGCTGCTTGCCGGGGTGAGACCGGGCATGCGCGCCTTCGACGAGGAGACCTTCGGCCCGGTGGCCACGGTCACGCGGTTCAAGGACGAGGAGGAGGCGATCGAACTGGCGAACGCGACGCCATTCGGCCTGGGAGCGGCGGTGTTTTGCAGGCCCGGGGAGGGCCGCGAGAAGGCTTGGGGCTTGGACGTCGGGACGGTGGTGATCAATGCCCAGGTGGTGTCGGATCCGCGCTTCCCTTTCGGCGGGGTGAAGGACAGCGGCTGGGGCCGGGAGCTGGGCGAGGAGGGGATCCGGGAGTTCGTGAATGTGAAGACGCTGAGGTGAGAGGGATTCCGGGCAGGACTGCGGACCTGGATTTTTAAACCGCGAATGGACGCGAATGGACGCGAATAAGAACCGGGGCAAGGCAAGGAGACCGGATGACGGGCAACGTTTTTCCCGGAGGTCCGCCTTGGGAGTCTTCCTAATTCGCGTCCATTGGCGTCCATTCGCGGTTCGATCTTTTCCGATGCAGTTCGTGGCACTCCGGCAAAATGTTTCTTGCCAGCCGGGAAAAAGCGGGCAGTGTCCGCGCCCCCGCAAGAAGCGGGTTGTGTGATCCAGGAGACGTTTTTGTCGTGGTTTCCAGGATCTTCCGTCCTTGAACCACCCGACATTGTTCTTATTATGGAAACACCGCCTTTCTCCGAACTTGGCTTGCCGCCCGAGCTGCTCGCCGCCATCGAAACCCTCGGCTACGAACGCCCTTCGCCGATCCAGGCGATGGCGATCCCGGTCGCTCTAACAGGCCGCGACATCCTCGGCCTTTCCCACACCGGCTCCGGCAAGACGGCGGCTTTCACGCTGCCGCTGCTGGCGAAGCTGGACTTCAAGAAGAAGCATCCGCAGGCGCTGATCCTCTGTCCGACCCGCGAGCTCGCGGTGCAGGTTTGCGAGGAAGTCCACCGCCTCGGCGCGAAGCTCGGCCAACTGCGTGCGATCCCCGTTTACGGCGGTGCGCCGATGGACCGCCAGCTCCGTGCGCTGCGCGATGGCGTGCAGGTCGTGGTGGGAACGCCGGGCCGGGTGATGGATCACCTGCGCCGCGGATCCTTCGACGTCAGCAAGATCGAAACGGTGGTGCTCGATGAAGCCGACCGCATGCTCGATCTCGGCTTCCGCGAGGAGATGGAAGAGCTGCTCGCCGCGATCCCGAAGGAGCGGCAGACGATGTTCTTCTCCGCGACGATGAGCCGCGGCGTGACGCACTTGATCGGGAAGTTCGGCAACAACGCCCAGACGATCGAGATCGACCAGAAGGCCAAGACCGTTTCGACGATCGAGCAGAGCTGCTACGAAGTGCGCGAGCGCTCGAAGGTGGAAGTCCTCTCGCGCTTGCTCGACATGGAGCAGGCCCGCCTCGCGATCATTTTCTGCAATACCAAGCGCTCGGTGGACGAGTGCACCGAGGCGCTGCTGGCCCGCGGCTACACGGTGGACCGCCTGCACGGCGATATCACCCAGCAGATGCGCGAGCGGGTGCTGAAGCGTTTCCGCGACGGCACCATCGAGCTGTTGGTGGCGACGGATGTCGCGGCCCGCGGTCTCGACGTGGAGAACATCGACGTGGTCTTCAACTACGACCTGCCCCAGGATCCGGAAGACTACGTTCACCGCATCGGCCGCACCGGCCGGGCCGGACGCAGCGGTCGCGCTGTCAGCTTCGTCTTCGGCCGGGAGATCCACCGCCTGGAGATGATCGAGCGCTATACGCGCCATCCGATCCGGCGCGACCGGGTGCCGACGCAGGAGATGGTGGAAGGCCGCTTGGCCGACCGCTTCTTCGATCAAATCAAGGAGCGTCTTGAGAAGGGCGAATTCGAATCGCACGAGAGCCAGATGGACCGCTTGCTCGAGCAAGGCTTCACGCCGACCGACATCGCCGGCGTGCTGATCACGATGCTCAAGGAAAACTCCGGCCGCGAATTCGGAGAGATCGCGGAAGACCGCGAGGTGCCCGGCCAGCGTGGCCGTCGCGACACCCGCGAGCCCCGAGGGGATCCGCGCGGCGACTACCGCGACCGCGGCCCACGCGAGCCGCGTGAATTCCGCGAGCGCACGCCGCGCCAGGATGGACCGCACGACAACGCCGACATGGTGCCGCTCTTCTTCTCACTCGGGAAATTCCATGGCGTGAAGGTCGGCGAGATCATCGGCATGCTCTACGGCGAAGCCGGCCTACCGGACGGCGCCGTGGGTCACGTGAAGCTCTTCGCCAAGCACAGCTGCATCGACGTGCGGAAGGATTGCGCGGACCGCCTGATCCAGATTTCGAAGGGCGCGAACCTGCGCGGCCGGAACTTCATCCTCGATTACGATCGGGGTCCGAAGAGCGCGCAGCAGGGCGGGCCGGAGTGAGGTAGGGATTTTTCCCGCCTCATCGTAGGGTGAGGCGGGTCTCGAATGGACCGAGAGCGGGGCCGAAGCCGACGATGACGAGGAGTAGGACATAGAAGATGGCGGTGCGTTTCATCGATGCGTGGAGCGATCAGGGGACCGAGCGGACGACTTCGGGGGCCGGCTCTTCTTCCTCGGGAGAAAACCAGGTGTAGAAGCCTTCCGTCAGCTCCAGCTTCAGCCACTCCCCGAGCATGCCGAAAAGGCGGAGCATGTCCTTGCGTTCGAGGGTGAAGCCGGGGATCAGGCAGCGCATGCCCTTGTTGGTCCGGCCCAGCAGGCCATGCTTGCGGCGGCGCTTGGCGATGGTCGCGAAGCGGCGGTTGTAACAGCTCATCAAGCCGGAGAAGACCCTGCCGCTCGGCGGCGAGAAGGGCGGCGAGAGCAGGGCCACGGCTCCTTCGGCGAAGGGCGGCTGGACCACGCCCCAGTAGTAGAGGCTGAGGTCGAGGCGGAAGGCCAGGCTCATCAGGTCGAACTCGCCCATGTAGTGGTACTTGTCCTTGTAGACGGACTCGAACCAGCGGCGGTGGCAGACGGCGAAGTCGCGGTTGTGCTTCGCGATCAGCGCGGGCATCGACTGCCCCTCGAGCTGCTGGGAAATGAGATTCGCCGCACTGCTGGTGCTGAAGGAAATCCAGTCCATGCCGGGGCTGTAGAAGGGATCCATGAAGGCCGCGGCATCGCCGACCAGCACGAAGCCATCCCCGGAGAAAGTGGTGCTGTAGTAGGCGAGGTTGCGACGCCAGTGGACGTCCTCCTCATCGTAGGTCGCATCCGCCAGCAACTCGGCGGCGACGGGATGCTTCATCAAAAAGTCCTTCAGGCGGTCGGCGACCTTGCCGCCTTCCGGCCAATCGACGATGCGCTGGTCGAAGACCACTCCGACGCTAGTATCGCCGCCCTTGAGCGGAATCCACCAGCTCCACCAGCCATCGCCAATGATGTGATTGGTGGCGGTGCCGCGGATCCCGTTGATCACACTGGCCCACTCCGGATACTTCTGGGAAAGCTCGAGGCCGTCCCAATCCTTCAGCCCTCTCCAGCGCGACCACGCGGCGGCGGTGGGGTGCTCGGTATTGCGGACCCACCAGCCGTTCTTGCGGGCGAGCAGCGCGGCGACGCCCGAGGCATCGACCACCCAGCGTGCCTTCACCGTGTGGACGGTGTCGCCGTGCTTGAGCTCGACGACCTGCTGGCCGCCGGCGACCAGCTCGACGTTCTTGATCACCGCGGGCCGCAGGATCTGTGCTCCGGCGAGGCCCGCGCGGCGCAGCACTTCCTCATCGAAGGTCGAGCGGTCGAGCTGGTACGAGGGAAGTCGTACCTGATACTTCGCGCCAAGCTCGCTGGCGTCGGCGATCGATTCCACCTTCTCGTTCTTGAACCAGAAACGCAGACCCTGCTTCGCGATGTGGTTTTCGTTGAGGTAACGGGTCAGCCCGAGCACGCGGCCCATGAAGAAGGCGCTGACCTCCACCGTGGCCTCGCCGACGCGGCGGGTCAGCTTCCCGGTGCGCTCGACGATCAACAGGCGCAGCCCGGGATTCCGGCGCATCAGCAGCGTGGCGGTCGCAGCACCGGAAAGGGCACCGCCGAGGACGATCACGTCGTATTCGGCGGCGATGGCTTGGGGGTCGGAGGTCATGCGGATTCAGGCGGCTGGTGGTTCGGCAGCGGCGGGATCGGAGAGGTCGAGATGCGGCACGAGTTCGAAGCGCTTCTGGATCGCGCAGATGGCGTAGAAGGCCCACACGTGCAGGCGCAGCCGCCAGCCCAGCCGGGTGTTCCCGGCCACCAGGTTGTTCACCGCCCACTCCATGCCCTTGGGTGGATTCTTGTCCATGAAGACCTCGAAGGCCTTGTTGTCATAGAACATCTTGATCATGTTCAGGAACACTTGGCACATCTTGCCGACGTGCTTGGTGTAGCGCTTCTGCGCGCGCGGCGAAAGCGCGGTGCCCTTGGCATCGGCGGCGATGCATTCCTTCGCCGCGGCATTGCCGGAACGGATCGCCAGCATCACGCCGGAGGAGAAGATCGGGTCGATGAAGCCCGCGGCATCCCCGATCAGGAACCAGCGCGGTCCGGCATTCTGCAAATGGCGGTAAGTGTAGTCGCCCGCAAAAGCGAACTCGTTCACGCGCTCCGACTTGCCCATGCGACGCTGCAACTCGGTGGTGGTGGCGACGACATGGTTGAAGCACTCGCCGGGTGACATGCCGGTGGCCTTGAAATGCTCCAGCGTTTGCACCAGGCCGACCGAGGTCCTCTCCGCATCGAGCGGGATCATCCAGAACCAACCGAAGTCGAGGCGGACGATCGTGATATGCCCTTGGTCGGGAAAGCAGTTGCGCTCGACGCACTTGAAGTGGGCGAAGGTGGCGAATTTCTTCGGCAGACCGAGGTCGGTCTTCGGGAGCTGCATCTGCTTGCCGAGGAAGGCATCGCGACCGCTCGCATCGAAGATCCAGCGCGCGCTCACCTGACGGGTCGTGCCGTCCTTGTCACAGCTCACGGTCACGCCGTCGTCCGTGATGGTCGCGGACTTGACCTTGGTCTCCTGCCAGATCTCGCAGCCGAGCGAGCCGGAGTGCTCTAGCAGCAAGTTATCGAATTTCGCACGTTCGACTTGGAAGGTCTGGGCGTAGCCGGCCTTAAGGTAACGGCCGAAGAGGATGCGGATCGAGGCCTTTGAATTCCCGAGCACGAACTCCGCGCCGAGCTTTTCCATGAAGGCCGACTTCTCCATCTTCTCCCAGGCGCCGATCTCGCGCAGCACGTCGTTCCCGTAGGGGATCAGCGATTCGCCGACGTGGAAGCGCGGGAAGCGCTCGCGCTCCAGGATCAGGACTTTCTTCCCGGCCTTGGCGAGGGTGGAGCCCGCCGTGCTGCCGCCGGGGCCGCCACCGATGATGATTGCGTCGTAATCCATTGGGAAGGTGTGCGGGATTTACCGCAGGTCCCCTACCCCTCCAAGGCGATTCGGGGGTCAAGTCGCCTTTTGTGGAATTTCCGGGACTCCCGATTGCATGGCGCCGGCCCTCCTGTTTACGAGGGACTTGCCACACCGGATGGATCGGCTTGAGTGGGGCCATGGAGCTGAAGAAAGGACTCGCGAGATTCGCCATCATGCTTCCATGGGCTTTGGCGTGCGCGTCCTGCGGGTCGCTGCGCTCGAATGCGGGCCGCTCCACCGAATCGCGGCCACAGGCCAGCGACACGCTGACCGGCACCGGACAACTGGCAGTGAGCGCCTTCCGCGCGACGGCGATGGCCGGGGTGCGGCAGCCTTTCACCACGGTCCGGACCGGCCTGGCGGTGCTGTGGCACCGTCCGCGGGAGATCGTCAGCGGCAACCTGCCGGTGGAGATCATCAGCGGGCCGCAACCGGTGGAGATCCCCGGCACGCCGGAATTCGAGGTCCTGCTCGATCGGAACGGCATCCCCAAGGGCATGCCCGGCAGCGTCTCGTGGCTGGTGGACGGGGAGGAGTTTTTCCCGGAGCTGGACCGGCAGATCGCGAAGGCCACGCAGTCGGTGGACGTCCAGGTTTTCATCTACGACAACGACCAGATCGCGGTCCGCTACGCGGATGTTTTGAAGGGTAAGGCGACGCAGGTGCCGGTGCGGGTGATGTTCGATGACCTGGGCAGCACCTTCGCCCACACCGCGGCGCCGGAGACGCCCGGTCCGCAGGGCTTCGCGCCGCCGGCGGACATCTCGGCCTACCTGCGGGAGGGCTCGAAGGTGCGGGTGCGGCGCACCCTCAATCCGTGGCTGATCTGCGATCACACCAAGCTGCTCGTCTTCGACCGCAGCACCGCGATCCTCGGCGGGATGAACATCGGCCAGGAATACTATTCCGAATGGCACGACCTGATGGTGAAGGTCGAAGGCCCGGTGGTGGCGGGGTTGAGCAAGCAATTCAACAAGGCATGGCGCAAGGCCGGGCCCTGGGGTGACTTCGCGCTGCTGGGCAAGCCGGCGCCACGCAAGGGGCCCGCGACCGTGCCGAACGAGATCCCGCTGCGGATCATGCGCACCGATCCCGCCAAAGGGCAGCGGCACATCCTGGATGCCTCGCTGCTCGCCATCCGGGCGGCACGGAAACGGATCTGGATCGAGAATCCCTACTTCGCCCACGACGACACCGCGCAGGCACTGGCCGCCGCCGCCCGGCGCGGGGTGGACGTGCGGGTGATCCTGCCCGCCCGCGGCGACTCGACGATCATGGACATGGGCAATCTGGCGACCGCCCGGCAGTTGATCCAGGCGGGGGCCAAGATGTATCGCTACCCGCGGATGACCCACATGAAGGTGATGATCTGCGACGGCTGGGCCCAGGTCGGCTCGGCGAATCTCGATACGCTGAGCATGCGGATCAACCGGGAGCTGAACCTGGGCTTCTCCGATCCGGCGACCGTCCGCTCGCTGGAGCAGCGGGTCTTCCTGCCGGATTTCAGCAGCTCGCGGCGGATCAGCTTGGAAGAAACGGGCTCGGCCATCGCGCCGATCGCGGAAGCGGTGGCGGATCAACTCTGAAGGATACCATGAGAGGAGTTCGTTACGATCCCGTGCGAGGGCTGCTGCAGGCCCAAGGTCCGCTGTTGGCGCTGATCACGCTCATCTTCGCGATCTACGTCCTCCAAGAGATGAAGGGCGAGGAGTGGTACGGTCCGATGATGGCCGTACCGGGAGAAATCGTGGCGAGCTTGCAGCATCTCCGCGAGGGCAACTTCTCCCTAGCCGATGCCAAGGAGTTCGGGACCTTGGTAAGCTGCGCCTTTCTGCATGCCGATCCCTCGCATGTGATCTACAACATGCTCTTCCTCTGGATCTTCGCAGCCTTGGCGGCGGAACTGGTGGGACACCGTTGGGTCTTCGCGGTATTCCTCATAACGGCAATAACCGGATCGGCTTTCCATGTGGCGATCAATGCCCAAAAGTTCATCCCGATGCTGGGTGCCTCCGGGGCGGTGATGGGCTTCGAGGGCTTTTATCTCGGAATGTCCCTGCGCTGGCATCTTCCGGCACCGCACATCTGGCCGATGGCGCGGCCGGTGCCGCCCGGCCAGCTCGCGGCCCTCGGAGTCGCCGGAGTGTTTATCGACTATACCTCGCTGATGAGCCATTCGGCCTCGAACGTGGCCTACGGGGCGCACTTGGGAGGCTTCGTGGGCGGGCTGGTGATTGCGGCACTGGCACCGCTCCGACCGCGGGGTGCGCGGTCGCGGCACTAGCTGCGTTTCAAATGCCTCTGGACGGCTGCCTGATGTGTGTTAGAGATGAAATGCTATGAAAATGTCCACCCTTGTCCCACTGGGCGTGATTCTGGCGCTCTCCGCGCCCTCATGCAGTTACTATGCCGCCGATGGCTACCAAGCCGCCGGCTACAGTCCGCGCGATGCCTACTACCGGGGTCATACCGACGGTAGCGGCGATAAATACCGCGGACTCGCCTACGATCCGCACATCAACGAAGACCGCACCCTGCCGAGCGCGCACCGCAATGATTACATGTGGGGCTACGTCGACGGCTTCCGGAATCCGGGCGGCTACGGCGGGAGCAAATAGACGTTCGCCGTCGCTGCAGGAAGTTTCCCCCGGTTCGGTTCTTAGCGCCCCCCCGGCGCTAGGAAACTGCGCCTCTGTCATCGGCCGGAGCCTTTACTTTTTCTCACTACGGTGCATCCAGCCACTCCTCGTTGAAGCGGGCGAAGAAGATCGTCTCGTAGGGCTTCGCGATCCCGCGCTCGTAGATCATGGCGACGGTTCCCGGGGCGATGACAGCCATGTCCGAGTAGGCGCTAGGGCCTTCGTAGATCGGCTTCGGTGCCGACCAGGTGGCGGCTTCATCGGCGGACGACCAGATCGAGATGCGGCTCCGCGTGGTGCCGTTCGCGCAGGAGAAGAGGATGCGGTTGGCGGGATCGCCCTGGTCGGTCGCGCGGAGTCTCAGCAAACAGCCTTGCACGGTCGGGCAGGTAAAGTGCGGGGCGTCGGCGAAGCCATCGGCTGCGTAGGTGGTGCCGCCGTCGTCCGAGATCGTGGTGGCGCGGGCGTGGGGGCCGGCGTGGTCGCGGGCATTAAAGAGGACTCGCGAGCCATCGTCGGGGGAGGGGCCTACCAGTTCGACGCAGGTGTTCTCGTTCGGCGCGACCGTGGCCGTCGTTTGCGCGATGCCGCCTAACTGCCATGTAACCCCGTGATCGTCCGAGTAGACGACCTGCGCTCCCATGGGCCCGCCGTCTTTGCCACCCTTGCCGATCCGGTGGTCGCAGGGAATGACCAGGCGCCCTTTTTGCGCGCCGCGCTTGAGCTGGATGCCGTGGACCGGCCCGGGTGCATACCAACCCCAACCCTCGCGCTTGATCGGATCCGTGATGTCCTTGCGCGGCGACCAGGTGACACCGTCGTCGGTCGAGAAGCTGTGGAAGACGCGTTCGTTCCCGCGGCAGAAGATGAGGTGGATGTGGCCGTTCGACTCGTCGAGGACCGGCACCGGATTGCCGATGGTGATCTTAGCGTCGCCGCCTTCCTCCTGCACCACCGCGAGCGGGCCCCAGCTTTTGCCGCCATCGGTGGAGCGGCGGAGAACGATGTCGATATCGCCATGGTCGGTGCCCGAGGTTTTGCGGCCCTCGCAGAAGGCGAGGAGGGTGCCGGACGCGCTGCGGAGCAGGGCAGGGATGCGGTAGGTGTGGTAGCCGTCCTGTCCTGCCGTGAAGAGGGCGCTCTCCGAAAATTCGGGCGCGGCCACGGCGGTGGCGGCGCAGAGGGCGAGGCAGAAGAATGGTCGGAAAAGGGCGATCATCAGGGAAGGATCGGTGCTTGGGCGAATCGATGGAACGCTGCGATACCGGCTCCTTTATCAGGCCGGCCGTTTACTTTTTACTGCCAATCGGGCGGCGGGCCGCTTGAATGCCGGGACTATGAGCCTGCCTGCGAATTTGGTGACGATCCATCCGTACTTCCGTGCCCACGAGGGGAAGTGGAACGAGGTGGAAGCGGTGTTGAAGGAATTCGTGGCGACGACCCGGAACGAGACGGCGTGCTTGTTCTACGAATTCACGGTGAATGGCGACGAGGTGTTCTGCCGGGAAGGCTATGCGGGCGGCGAGGGAGCGCTCGCCCACTTGGAGAACGTCGGCGCGGTCTTGGGCAAGATGCTGGGCTTGAGTGACCTGACCCGGCTTGAGTTCCACGGACCGGCCGAGGAGCTTGAGAAAATGAAGGGCCCCCTTGCGCATTTGAACGCTGTCTGGTTCGCGCGGCATTCGGGATTGGAACGCAAGTGATTGCCCCGGATTCGGGGTGTTAGGTGCAAGTTGAATGGAAGTTCAGCGATCCTACGCGAAAATGGACTGGGCTACGGGGCCGATTTGTGCTTCTACCAAGGCCCTCCGGCCCCCGCCGGATCCCCCCCATGAATTTCCCCCGACTGCTGATCACCGGATTGATGGTGCTCGCCGCTTCCTGTCTGGATGCGGCGGAGCGAACGAAAGTGCTGATTGTTGAAGGTGCCAGCAATCATGACTGGGCGCATCGCAAGGAGATCCTGCGGGCGATCATCTCGCGGGATGGCGGTTTCGACATCGACGTGAGCGTGACGCCGGGTGCGGCGGGCGCTCCGGGCTGGGCGACATGGGCTCCCAATTTCGCGGCCTATGACGTGGTGCTTTCGGGCTATAGCAATGGCGCGGGCGGCGAGCCGCGCTGGCCGGCGGCGGTGGAGACGGCCTTCGCGGGTTACGTGAGCGGCGGCGGCGGTTTCGTGGCCTTCCACGAGGCCTGCGATTCCTTCGCCGGATGGACGGCTTACGACGAGATGCTGGGCCTGCGCTGGAATCCGGCGGCCAAGGGCACGGCCGTGGTGGTGAACGCGAACGAAACGCTGCAAATGCTGCCGCCGGGCCAAGGCTCCTACACCAGCCACGGCGACCGCGTGAACGTGCTGGTGAAGCGCCTGGGCGCCCACCCGATCCACGCGGGCCTGCCGGCCTCCTGGATGGCCGCGGACCTCGAGGTGTGGCGCTACCCGCGCGGTCCGGCGCAGAATCTGACCGTGTTGTCTTATGCGAAGGATGTTGAGACGCAGCTCCAATTCCCCGTCGAGTGGACCGTGAACTACGGCAGCGGGCGGGTCTACGCCTCGAGCTACGGGCACATCTGGAGCGACACCGCGGAGCCGATCGGGATGCGCTGCGCGGCCTTCCAAGAGAACCTGGTGCGGGCGCTGAAGTGGTGCGCGGGAAGCAATCCACCCGCCACCGCGCCTTCCGACTTTCCGACAACGATCGCGACTTCTGTCAGGGCCCACGCCGAGGGTGCGAGCGGCTTCGGCGGACCGAAGGCGGTGGCGCCTTTTTCCAATGGCGTGCTGCCGACGCTCTCCATCGTGCCAACCGGCGTGGAGGTCGCGAAGGCCTTCCCGGCGCTCGCCTGGGACGCGCCGATCGAAGCGAAGCCGTGGCCTGAAGTGGCCGGGCAGCTGATGATCGTGGAGATGGACGGCCGCATCTATCAGGTGGCGGACAATGACGCGGCGACGACGAAGAACCTGGTGCTCGATATCCGCGACCGGGTGTGGCACCTGAACTGGGACAATGGCGACGAGGGCACGAAGCACGGCGGCGTGCTATCGGCGGTCTTCCATCCGGGGTTCGGCAAGGGCCAAGGGAAGGATTTCCTCTACGTCTATTACACGCACAACGCGAACGATGCCTCGAACGCGAATCCGCCCTTCTACGACCGGCTGGCACGCTACACCTGGAACGGCACGGCATTCACACCGGCGAGCGAGCAACTCCTGATCAACCAGTACGACACCACCAAGGGCCACGAGGGCGGCGGGATGTGTTTCGGGGCCGACGGTTTCCTTTATCTCTGCTTCGGGGATGAGGGGACGGAGAGTGGCGATTCGACACCGCACACGCAGAAGATTGACGACCGCCCGCGCTCCGGCGCCTGGCGCATGGACGTGGACATGCAGGGCGGCACGGTGAGCCATCCGATCCGGCGGCAACCCGCGGGACCGGGTTCCTTCACCCAAAATTACTACATTCCTAGTAACAATCCGTGGCTGGATGCGAGCGGTGGCATTTTGGAGGAGTTCTACGCCATCGGCCTGCGTGAGCCGCACCGGATGAGCTTCGATGCGGTGACGGGCCTGTTCTGGATCGGCGACGTTGGCGCGAACAACCGGGAGGAGGTCGATGTGATCGACGGCCCTGGCCTGAATTTCGAGTGGAACTACAAGGAGGGAATCGCCGAGGCCTTCCGCGCGCAGCCGAGCCCCCTGATCGGAACCTCGCGCGGTCCGGTGTACGATTACTCGCACGCGGTCGGTTCCTGCATCATCGGTGGCCACGTTTACCGGGGCACGGCGTTGCCGCAGCTCTTCGGGAAGTATCTCTACGGGGACAACGGGACGCAGCTCCTCTACGCACTGGAGTTCGATCCGGTGACGAAGCAGACGCTCTCGGTCCAGCAGTTCGGCCAAGGCCGGGCGGGCTACCTGTTCAACGGGATCAGTTCCTTCGGGGTGGATTCGCACGGCGAGCCGCTGCTGCTGCAACTGGCGGGCGGGAACGCCGGGACGGCGCAGATCGCGCGGGTCAAGCCGGCCGGGCCTCCCGGCGGCGGGACCTGGATCTACCCGCCGCTGCTTTCACAGACGGGCGTCTTCGCCGACGTCCAGACGCTGACGCCGGTAGCGAGCATGATCCCCTTCGAAGTGAACATGCCGCTGTGGAGCGGGGGCATGCACAAGAAGCGCTGGGTGATGATTCCCAACGACGGAGTGGCAAACACGCCCGCGGAGCAGATCACCTACAGCGAGACCGGTGCCTGGCAATTGCCAGTGGGCACGGTCTTCGTGAAGCATTTCGCGCGGGCGGACAACGATGCGCCGCTGGAAACGCGCCTGCTGGTGCACGGCACCGATGGCTGGGGCGGCGTGACCTATAAGTGGCGGGCCGACGGGACCGAGGCAGACCTGTTAGACGAAGGCGGCGGGGAAACGCTGACGGTGGACGGGCAGACCTTCGACTACCTGTATCCCTCCCGCCAGCAGTGCAATCTCTGCCACACGGGCCTCGCCGGTCCGGTGCTGGGTTTCCGCACGCGGCAGCTCAACCGCGACTTCACCTACCCCGGCGGCAGCACGGCGAACCAGATCGAGTCGCTGAGCGTGGCGGGCTTCATTCAGCAAGCGCTCACCGAGCAGAAGCTGGCGGAGGTGCTGACCTCGGCGGATGCCACGAGCCCGACGGTTACGGACGAGGCCTGGGCGCGGTCCTACCTCGATAGCAATTGCTCGCATTGCCATCAGCCGGGCGGGAGCTCGCGGGCTTTTTTCGATGCGCGGCTGGTCACGCCGCTGCCCTCGCAATCGATCGTCTGCGGACCGGTGATCGATGGTCTGGGCGCGCCGGCACCGGCGGTGGTGAAACCGGGCAGCTTCGAGAACTCGGTGATGCTGCTGCGGATGAACACGATCGACGAATGCTGTTCGATGCCGCCGCTGGCCAAGGGGATCATCGATGACGTGGCGGTCTCGCACATGGCGGATTGGATCCTCGGGATGAATGCGGATTCCTGCACCAAAACCCAGGGCTTCTACGGGGCGGCGGACGTCGGCATCACCGGTCCGACGCCGGTCGGCGCGCACGGGCCGGATCTATGGCACTCGAATATCGTGGTGAATGAAGATGCCACCTTCACCAATACCACCGGCACGGAGCTGAAGCTGGTCATCGACCGTTTCCACTTCAATGCGGGCCGGACAGGCGATCCGCTCACGCCCTTCGTGGTCAAGATTCTCGGCGACAACAATTTCAAGGTCGCGGCGATCGGCACGGCGCGCTCGAGCTACGGGATCGGTGGTAATAACCTGCCCTTCTCCGACGGCTTGTCCGATGTGGTGATGGCTCCGGGCGAGACCATCGCGATCGGTTTCATGGATGCGAACGCCGATGGCTCGGGCGGCAGCCTGGCCGGGATCATCGACTTCGAGGACAGCGGCGCGGAGATCTGGTACGGCGGTGGCGAAACCGATGCCGATGCGGGCTCCCTGACGCTGGGGCAGATGCCCGACCACGGGACCGAGCTCCACACCACGCTGAATCGGAACTACCAATTCGCGATCAGCTACGTGATCTCCGGATACGAGATGGGGAACGGCCTGAGGGTGCAGTCCGGTGCCGGGCCGGACGGGGCGAACTCGAATCTGGTGATCAATGAAACCGACACCTTCACCAATACCACGGCCGAACCGATGACGGTGACGGTGGACGACTTCCGCTTCCACGCCGGGCGGGTCACGGACCCGGTGACACCCTTCCTGGTGAAGGTGAACGCGGACAATAATTTCACGGTGCTGGCGGTGGGCACGACGCGAACGAGCTACGTGCTCGGGAACAATACCTTTCCCTTCTCCGGCGGTGCGGTGCGGGTGACCCTGGCTCCGGGCGAGAAGATCGCGCCGGGCTTCACCGATTCCTTCCCGGATGGCACGGGCGGCACCGGCCAGGGAGTGGTGACCTTCAAGGACGGCGGCGACCAGATCTACTATAGCTACGATACGACGAATGTCGGCAGCATCGTGACGGCCGGGCAGGCCCCGGTGCCGAAGGGATATCAGCACACCAATCTCACGCGGAACTACTACTTCTCGATCTCGCTGGGCTTCGGCGGGAAGGAAGACGAGGACGCGGACGGACTTCCGGACCGCTGGGAGCTGGCCTACTTCTCCACCCTGGGCGGCTTGTCCGGCACGGCGGATACCGATGGCGACGGCACGAGCGACGCGGAAGAGCACAAGGCCGGCACCGATCCCACCGACCCGGGCAGCGTGCTGATGGGCCTTGGCCTGACCAAGAACGCGACCCACGTGACCGCTACGCTCAAGACGGTGCCCGGTCGATACTACACGATGGAAGTCTCCGCGGATCTGCTGACCTGGCTGCCCGCGGGAAGCTTCAAGGCCGCGAGCTGGCCGGCGACGGTGACGCAGGTGGCGGTGCCTCTGAGCGGGCTCCCGGCCGAGGCCTCCGCGAACTTCTTCGCGAGGTTTTCGGCCGACCCGGAGTGAGGGTTCGGGTTGGGATTCAGGCGATTCAAAAACGGCGATTCACCATCGCATGAAGCGGCAGCCGCTTGAGCGCCATTTTTGCTTGCGAAGATCCGGCGGATGCATGTGCTGGAAGCATGAACACTGATCGCCGCGAGTTCCTGGTTTCATTGTCCGCCGCACTGGTCGCCGGTGTGGGAAGCGGCTTCGGCCAATCGCAGGACCCGGCCACCGGTGCCGCGATCGTCGGCCAAGGGAAGTACCAGTGGAAGGTGGTCCCCGGTTGGGGCGTGCTGGACAAGGACACACCGGTGAAGGATTGCCACGCGATGATCCAGGTGAAGGACGACCGGATTTTCCTGCTGACCAACGAGACCAAGAACAACGTCATCATCTACGACCGCGCGGGCAAACTGCTGGGCAAGTGGGGCACGGAGTTCCCCGGCGCGCACGGCTTCACGCTGCTGGAAGAGAAGGGCAAGGAGTTCTTCTTCATCACCGACCACGACCGGCACCAGTTCTTCAAGACCACGCTCGACGGCAAGATCCTGGAAACCTGGGACTATCCGAAGGAGAGCGGCAAGTATGCGAATGCCGGCGAGTTCAAGCCCACCCACGTGGCACTGGCCCCGGACGGCGGCTTCTTCGTGGTCGATGGCTACGGCAAGAGCTGGTGCCACCGCTATGACAAGAAGGGCAAGTGGGAGAAGTGCTTCGGCGGCGACGAGGGCGACGGCGCAAACCTGGTCTGCGCTCACGGTGCCTGGGTCGATACCCGCGACCCGAAGAAGCTGCTGTGGATCACCTCGCGCAGCGAATCGAAGCTCAAGCGCTACACCCAGGACGGGAAGCTGGTGGACATTATCGAACTCACCGGCAGCCAGCCGAACTTCATTGTCCCCTTCGGCGATCACACCCTGATTCCTTGCCTCCGCGGCAATGTCGCGAAGAACGGGACCATGGACAACGGCTTCCTCTGCGTGCTCGATCCGGACCGCAAGGTCATCTCGAACCTCGCCGCGCCCGCCCCGCAATATGCCGAAGGCAAACTCGGCGCGCTCGCGGCGGATACCAAGCTCTTCACCTACCCGCACGGGATGCTGATCGACGACCAGCAGAGCATCTACGTCGCGCAGTGGAACTCCGGCCGGACTTATCCGATCAAGTTGGAGCGGGTGAAGGCTTGAGGTAGACCGCGCGGACCGGCCCGGATCGGCGTTTGACTAACGCTGATGATTCAGGTATGCGTGGTTTCCATGGAGCCATCCGAGAGCGAGTTGCTGCAGATGCTTGAAGCGCGGGAGCGCGAGCAAGCAGCGTCGTGGCAAGGTCTCCGGAAGAAGGCGACGAAGGCGATTTTTATCGGAATCGTCGCGGTCGGGGCGACTGCGATGGCGATTCCGTCGTCGCGGGACCTCCTGATTGCACTGGCGCGGGAACTGCCGAAGCAACTCGCCGACAAGCCGCAAGCGGCTGGCCGCGGGACGGCGACCGCGAAACCGGAGGGGGTGAAGTCACCCGAGGACATGGTGCGGCAGGCGGCAGCGATTGGCGCGCATGCCACCGGCGGCCAGATGCCCGACACGAAGGATCTCGAATTCGGGGTGGAACTGCTGAATTTCATGACCGGCCCGAAGCAGGAGGCCTCTCCCGCTCCGCCGAAGCAGACTGCGCCGGCTCCCGCCACCCCACCGAAAGTGGCAGGCGTTCCCGCAGCGAAGCCTTGACGGGGTGATCCCCCGGCAGTCCTCTCCGCGGATGACGCGGACCGACCTGCACGAGATCAACCGGGTATCGTGGAACGCGGCGACGGTGGTGCACAATTCGCACAAGCCGGATCAAGCCGGCTTCCTGAAAAGCGGCGGGAACACGCTCTTCGCAGAAGAGCTGGAGCTGTTAGGCGATCTCCGCGGCAAGGAAGTGGTCCACCTTTTGTGCAACTCGGGCCAGGACACGCTGTCGCTCGCGGCCCGCGGCGCGAAGGTCCGCGGCGTGGACATCAGCGACGAGGCGATCGCGTTCGCGAAGCAGCTTTCCGCCGACTCGGGGATTGCCGCGGAGTTCGAGCGCTCGGACGTCTATCCATGGCTCGAGGCGGAGATCGCGGCAGGGCGGCAATACGATATCGTTTTCAGTTCCTACGGCGCGCTGTGCTGGCTGTCGGACCTCGGGCGCTGGATGAAGCTGGTGGCCGCGATCTTGAAGCCGGGCGGACGCTACGTCTGCATGGAGTTCCACCAGGTGGCCATGATCTTCGACGAGAAGGGCGTGCCGACCTACGACTACAGCATGCCGGAGCCACTGCATTGGGAGGTCGGGATTTCCGACTATGTCGGCGACTCTTGCGGAGCCCTGGTAGCCTCCGGCGAGGCAGTCGCGGGGGAGCGCTTCGTGAATCCGAATCCGTGTTACGAATTCCAACGCAGCATGGGCGAGATCATCGGCGCGGTGCTCCAGTCCGGCCTGCGCTTGCAGGACTACCGCGAATATCTCTACTCGAACGGTTGGAAGCCTTTCACCGATATGAAGTCCCTGCCGGAGCGGCGCTGGACCGTGCCCGACGGCACGCCGAAGCTGCCGCTGATGTATGGGATCCTGGCGGTGAAGGAGTGAAGCCCGCATGGATCTTTACGTCTACTTCCTCCTCTTCCTCGCCGGGTTTGCCGGTGGCTTCATCGATGCGGTGGCGGGAGGTGGCGGCTTGATCACGGTGCCGGCGCTGCTCGCGACCGGGATGTCCCCGCAAGTCGCACTGGGGACGAACAAGCTGCAATCGTCCTTCGGCACCGGCATGGCCGTCTGGCGCTATGCCCGGGCGGGCCTGATGGACACGCCCGGCTTGAGGCTGGCGGTGATCCTCGCCTTTGTCGCGAGCATGGGCGGGGCCTATGCCGTGAGCGTGCTGAACAAGGATCTGCTCAAGCAGCTCATCCCCTGGCTGCTGGCGGCGGTGGCGGTTTACACGGCGCTGAACCGGAAGTTCGGCATCCAGGCCGGCCCGCGGAAGATGTCGCCGGTCGGGTTTGCCGTCCTATTCGGGATCGCGCTCGGCTTCTACGATGGCTTCTTTGGGCCGGGGACGGGATCGTTCTGGACCCTGGGCATCGTTGCCCTCTTAGGCTTGGATCTGAAGGGCGCTACGGGCTACACCAAGGCCGCGAACCTCGCGAGCAACCTAGGCTCGCTGTGCATCTTCCTCACCAATGGCTCGGTCCATTTCGCGGCGGCCGGAGCGATGATCGGCGGGCAGCTCATCGGCGCGCGGCTGGGATCGGGAATGGTGATCCGGAAGGGCGCGGGATTCATCCGTCCGGTATTCCTGACCGTGGTCTTCGCAATGACGGTGAAGCTGCTGTGGGACGCGTGGACGTGATGGTGCCTTAGGCAGGGACCCTCTCCGAAAGGTCCGGCTGGGGACAGCCCGAAATCTCGCAGCAACCCCGGCTCACTTTGGATCTCCGCCATCCGCCCGGCCCGTGGTTCCGGCCATTTCTAGCCCGCCACTGCGCTTGGAAGCGGAACAAGCTCCATGCCTAACAAGCAGACGTCATCGTCGAAATGATGGCCGTCGGAATACTGCAGCACCCGCGAGAGAACGAGATCGAGCGTGCCTTCCAGCGATTCTCCGCGGCACTCCTCGGCGGTCTCCATCAGGCGCTTCTCCAGGAAGGGCTCGCCCTCCTGGTTCTCCGCTTCGAGAATGCCATCGGTGAAGAGCAGCAGGCGGGTGACGTCTTTGAGCGAAACGACGCCCGAGGGATACTCCGCCTTCGCGATCAGGCCAAGTCCGGGCCCCTTTTCCTTCCGCGCGGCGGCGAGCTGGCGGACCCCGCCGGGCCCGGTAGCGATCGCGCCCGGATGGCCTGCGCAGGCATAAGTCAGCGTGCCCGCGGCGAGGTCCGCCACGGCATAGAAAGCCGTCGCGAACATCGTCGCCCCGGCTCGATCCAGGATCGAAGCGAGACCGTTGTTCAAGCCGGAGAGGAAGGCCGTTGGATCGGCGGCACTGCGGCGCTGCTTCTCTAACAATCCACGCAGCATCGCCACCACCAGCGCCGAGCGTACGCCGTGGCCCATCACGTCGCAGATCAGCATCCCCGCCTTGTCATTGGAAATCCGCAGCACCTCGAAGAAATCGCCCGCCATGCCGGAGATGGGCAGATAGCGCGTCCCGAAGGTCAGCGCGGACACGCCGTCGCTCACCTCCGGAAAGCTGGAGCCCGCCAGCGCCTGCTGGATCTCGCGGGCGAGCTGAAGTTCTTCCTCATACGCCTGATTGCGGACCTGCAGTTCGGCGGCCAGCTCGGTCGCTTCCTGCCTCGCGGTGACCAGTTCGGTCACATCGCTGGAAACGCCGAAGGTGCCGCGCACCTCGCCGTTGCTATCGATCCACGGGAATTTCGAAGTGAGCACCCAGGTGTCGTCACCGCCCCGCCAGGTTTCCTTCTCGACCTTTTCATTCACGGACTCGCGGGTTTCCATGATCCGCTCCTCGTCTGCCGCGGCTTGTTCCCAGTGCTCGGTGGCGAAGAAATCGCTGTCGTGCTTGCCGGTCAGTTCGCCCGGCTCTTTGAGACCCATCCAATCGGCCATCTGGCGGTTCGCCAGGACGAACCGCGACTGGCGGTCCTTGAAATACACCTGCAGCGGCACGTGGTCGATCAGCATGCGCAGGAGGTGCCGCTCCTCCTCGATCTGCGCTTCCGCCTGCTTGCGCAGCGAGATGTCGATCATCGAGCCCGCGATCCGCTTCGCCTGCCCCTCGCGGCTGCGCACCACGCTCCCGCGGATCCGCAGCCAGCGCCAGTGGTCGCTGCCCGTTTTCACCCGGCAGTCGACCGCGAGAAGCTCCGGGCCGGAGGGGTTCAGGACATTGCGCAGGGCTTGGGAAAACCGTGGCCGGTCCTCCGGATGGATGGTCTCGTGCGGCTCCAGGAAAAGATTCGGCGCGGAAGCGAGTCCGCATTCCAGGAATTCCAGGATCCGCCGCGAGTAGTAGACGTCCGGTCTCCCGATCCACCAATCCCAGATCCCCTCGTTGGAAGCCTTCAAGGCCAACACCAAGCGCTCCGCTTCCTCGGAACCTGCTCCGCTCGCCGCATCCGGTGGACTCATGGACTATCAGGAAAGCATCGCCGTTACGGAGCGGCAATCTGTTTTCCGATCATCCGGCGACTCTCTACCTACCCGCGACGACAGCTTGATTTCCCGGAATCCGGGCCCAGGTTAGCATTCGCTTTGAAACCTGCCGCCTTGCTCGCGCTTTTCGTCCTGCCGCTCGCCGCGGCGGAACCGCCCGCCGTGACCGTGCCGCCCTGCTGCGCCGGCAATAGCCGCTCGGCCGCGCTGGAAAGCGATCTCTTCGCCGATCCGGCGAAGTGGTCCTTTGCCGACGCGAAGGCTTGGAAATGGTCCGGCGAGGGCAAGGACAAGATCCTCCAACTCGTCGCGCAGAGCAGCGCGAAGCCGAAATACCGCAGCCCCCTCAATCTCGCCTGGTGCGGTGGCAAGGAGTGGAAGGACTTCACCCTCACCGCCGACGTGCGGCTGACGAAGTTCGACGCCGGCAACAACGACCTCTGCATCGCCTTCGGCCGGACCGGGGAAAACCGCTTCTACTACGCCCACCTCGGGGAGAAGGCGGACGAGCCGCACCACCAGATCCACATCGTGGACAATGCCGACCGCAAGCCCATCACCGGCTTCCGGACCGCCGGCACGCCCTGGCAGGAAGGCAAGTGGCACCGCGTGAAGATCGTCCGCAATACCGCCACCGGAGACATCGGCGTGTGGTTCGACGACATGGAGAAGCCGGTCCTCACCGCGCAGGACAAAACCCTCGAATGGGGCCGCATCGGCCTCGGCTCCTTCGACGACCTCGGCGAGTTCCGCAACGTGCGGATCAAGGGCATCAGCCGCTAGGGGAAAGAAGTTCCAAGTAAGAAGTGCCAAGTTCCAAGGAAGGCAGGAACAGCCGATGGCTGGCCCGGCAGTGAAGGGACTCTTGGCTCTTTATTGGCACTTGGTCCTTCTTACTTGGAACTTCCGCCGACTCACAGCCGGTTCCTCTCCCGGGGCAGCAGCGGCAGCAGCTTCTTGAAGTAGGTCTTGTCCTCGATGTCGGTGTGTACCTTGCCGCCGGGGCCGAAGTATTTCCACTCGTGGCAGCCGTAGCAGATCTGTAGCACCCGCTGCTTGCCGCCCTTGCTCCACACCAGCGCGTAGTCCGGGTGGAAGCCGTCGCAGGTCGTCTTGATCGCCTGCGCCTCGTGGGAAGCGGAGAGGCAATAGAGATCCAGCACTTTCTCCGCGGTCCCGGACGGGCGCTCGATCGGCCCGGCATGGAACTTGAAGCCTTCGAACTCGACCCAGCCGCCTTTCTTCACCTGACGCTCGTATTTGGACTTGTCCCCCACCGGATGGGCGAGCCCGCGGTAGATTTTGACGTTGTTTGCGGACTGCTTAATATCGACCTCCGCCCCCCACTGGGAGTGCGTCTCGGTCTCCCGCATCGGCTCCCCGCCCTTCCAGCAGCTCTGGGTCGAGCAGGATGCGAAGAACAGGGCAAGCGGGATGGCGAGGAGGAACTTCATGGCGGGGAAAAGCTAGCACCGCCCGCAGCGCTGTCACGCGGCGGAATCGTCAGTTCCTCGCGAACGAGCCTGCCATTTTGCGAGACGCCAAACGCTGTTGCAGCTCCTCAAAGCGTGTGATCGCAGCCGGCGCGATACCCTTCAGCTCGAACCAGTCTCCCGGCAGCGCCTTGGCGCGTGATGGTGTCCTGCCCGGGATGAAGTGGGAAAGGATGGCGAGGACGGCGAGCACCCCGAAGGGCAGAAGATAGAAGTAAGAACCCGCCGGATCCCGCGGGAAATTCATGGCCGCGAATGCGAAACCGACGAAGCCCGCCAGAAGGAGAATCTCCAGAAGCCTGGAACGGCCGGCGCTGCGGCGGGAGCGGAAGGCCAGGACACGGACCTTCTTTTCGAACAACCAAGGAAGGACCATCACAATTCCACAGCCGAGAAAGAGGAACATCGGCTTCAGGTTGTACGAAAACAGTATCGCCAGGAACACGCACCACGTGGCCGTAGAGATCCCCGGGAGCAATGTGCTGAATTCAAGCGGATATCTTTGACCCGGCTCGTGATCGGGAGAGCCGTCGATACAGACGTCGGGGAGGCTTGCGGACTTCCGCACCTGCAGGCGTCCCCCTACCACGCGCCACAAGCTGCCGCTGTCGGCGGGTGACAGTGGCGGTAGAGTAGGATCAGACGCGGGCGGCGCGTAAGGATCGATGTCAGGTTCCGGATTCACAAAGGAGTTTGAGGCATCATAAGACCGGAACCGTTGGGAATGGCGAGAAGCTTCATCGCGAGGAAGCTGTCACCGCTCCGGCTGAATTCGTTCGCTTGCCAGCCGCGCACGCTCGATGAATGGCGGAGCCCATGCCGTCCCCCGACCTTCCCACCCGCGCCGCCACGGAAACTGCCGCCGCCCACGGCATCGTCCCGGACCGCTGCGAGATCCTGCAAAACGGCAGCACTCTTGTTCTCCGCCTCACGGAGAGCTTGGTTGCTCGCGTTGTCCAGGACCTCGATGGGCCACGGCAGGGCGGCGATTGGTTCGCGCGGGAAAACGCCGTCGCGCAGCACCTCGCTCGCCACGGCGCGCCGGTGATCCCGATGCACCCGGACATCCCGCCGGGCCCGCACGAGCACCTCGGTTACACGCTGAACTTCTGGCAATACGTCACCCGCATCGATACCGAACCCGCTCCGGCAGAAATCGGACGGACGACCTACCGGTGTCACGAGATCCTGCGCGGATTCCACGAGCCGCTGCCGGAGCTGGCCATCCTGACCGAAAGCATGGATCTGTTAGAGATCCTGGAGCGGCGCGAGCTTTTCGATACCGCGACGCTGGATCTGCTAAGCCGGCGCCTTACTTCCTCGATCAAGGGCCTGAAGGGATTGCCCTACCAAGCTCTGCACGGAGATGCCCATACCGGGAACCTCATGAACACCACTCAAGGTCTGCTCTGGACGGATTGGGAGGACACTTTCAGCGGCCCGGCGGAGTGGGATCTCGCCTCCATCATCTGGAACGCCCGCGAACTGGACGGAGACACCATGTGGGTGGATGGCGTTCTTGATGCCTACCGCACGGCAGGCGGGAAATTCGACGGGCAAGCCCTTGAGCACTCCATGGTCGGCAGAGCCGCGGTGATGACCGCTTGGTATCCGGTGCTCTATCCGGACATGAGCCCGGAGCGGCAGGAGAGGCTTCGGCGGCGCATCGAATGGCTGGCCGCAGCCGACGTGTGAAATCGCGATCTGCGCAAAATTGGCAAAATCCGGTGGCGCACGGGACCATCCGGCGTACCTCCTTGCTTGATGCGAATATGCCTCCGTTCCGCACCATCATGAACGTCAACCACTCAAATCCATGTCACTCAAAATCAAGGACGCGCCGGCCAGCCGCGTCTCCAAGAAAACCCGCGACTTCCTCGCGAAGCCCAAGAAACTCCTGATCGGCGGCGATTGGCTGAAGGCCGCCAGCGGCAAGACCTTCGATAGCTACGATCCCTCCACCGGCGATGTCTTGGCCCGCGCGGCCGAGGGCGATGCCGAGGATATCAATCTCGCCGTCGCCGCCGCCCGCCGCGCCTTCGACCAAGGCCCGTGGCGCAAGATGACCTCTTCCGACCGCAGCCGGATCATCTGGAAAATCGGCGATCTGATTCTCGAGAACCTCGATGAACTCGCCGAGCTGGAATCGCTCGACAATGGCAAGCCGCTCGCCGTGGCACGGGCCGCGGACGTCCCGCTCGCCGCCGACCTCTTCCACTACATGGCGGGCTGGGCGACCAAGATCGAAGGGAACACCATCCCGATCAGCGTGCCCTATGCTGCCGGAGCCATGTTCCACGCCTACACCCTTCGCGAACCGATCGGCGTGGTCGGCCAGGTCATCCCCTGGAACTTCCCGCTGCTCATGGCGGCGTGGAAGCTCGGCCCCGCGCTAGCCACCGGAAACACCATCGTGCTCAAGCCCGCCGAGCAGACGCCGCTCTCGGCGATCCGGCTTGCCGAACTCGCGCTGGAAGCAGGCCTCCCGGAAGGCGTGCTGAATGTCGTCACCGGCTTCGGCGAGACCGCCGGTGCCGCGCTCGCGGGCCACGATGGCGTGGACAAGATCGCCTTCACCGGCTCGACGGAAGTCGGGAAAATCATCGTCCGCGCGGCCGCCGGAAACTTGAAGAAGGTCACCCTCGAGCTCGGCGGGAAATCGCCGACCATCGTCTTCAAGGACGTCGCGGACGTCGATGCAGCCATCCAAGGCGCAGCGAACGCGATCTTCTTCAATCACGGCCAGTGCTGCTGTGCCGGATCGCGGCTCTACGTCCACAAGGACATCTTCGACCGCGTGCTCGAAGGCGTCTCGGACCGCGCGAAGAAGATCAAGCTCGGGGCCGGCGTCGATCCCGACACCGAGATGGGCCCCCTCGTCTCCGAGGAACAATTGAACCGCGTGACCGGCTACCTCGAGTCCGGCAAGAAGGAAGGCGCGAAGGCAGTCACCGGTGGCAAGCGGGTAGGGGACCGCGGCTACTTCGTGGCACCCACGGTCTTCACCGGTGCCAATTCCGAAATGAAAATCGTGCGCGAGGAAATCTTCGGCCCGATCGTGGTCGCGGAACCCTTCGATGACATCGAGAAGGTGGTCCAGCAGGCGAACCATTCGGACTACGGCCTCGCCGCCAGCGTCTGGACCCGCGACATCAGCAAGGCTCACCGCACCGCCGCGCTGCTGCGCGCCGGCACGGTCTGGGTGAACTGCCATAACATCTTCGACGCCTCGATGCCCTTCGGCGGCTACAAGCAATCCGGCTGGGGCCGCGAGATGGGACACGAAGCACTCCACCTGTATACCGAGACCAAGTCGGTCTGCGTGGCGCTTTGAAGTACTCGGCGAATCGCGGCGTCTTCCTTCGGGAGGACGCCGCATAAGGCAGGGACCTTTCTCCGAAAGGTCCGGCTGGGGGCGGCCGGAAACCTTGCTCCGGTACCGCCTCGTATAGACCGCCGCCATCCGCTCACCGCACCTCGCTGAAACTCACCCCCAGCTCGTTCCCGATCCGCTCGATCTTCGCCCGCTCGCGCGGCTCGATCAGCGTGATCGAGATCCCCTTCTTGCCCGCCCGCGCGGTCCGGCCGCTACGGTGGGTGTAGTATTCGAGCTGCTCCGGCGGCTGGTGATGGATCACGAAGGCCAGGTTATCGACATCGATGCCGCGCGCCGCCACATCGGTGGCGATCAGCACGCGGAAGCGCTCCTTCTTGAAGGACCGCATCACCTTGTCGCGCTCCGGTTGCGTCAGGTCGCCCTGCAGCACATCCACCGGGAAGCCTTCCTTGGCCAGCACCTTGCCCAGGGTGATCGCGCCTGCCTTCGTCCGGCAGAAGATCAGGCCCCGATCCTCGCCGTGCTTTCTCAGGAAGCCGGCGATGAATTCCGTCTTCTCATCCCGCGCGCAGATTGCGAAGCGGTGGTCGATATCGCGGTTCACCACATGGCTGCGGTCGATCGTCAGCGTCCGCGGTGTCGCTGACATGCAATCCCTGATCAGGAGTTGCATCGAATCCGGGAAGGTCGCGGAGAAAAGCCAGGTGCTGCGGCGCTGCCGGGTCCAGCCGATGATCTGGGACAGCTCCTTCTTGAAGCCCATGCTCAGCATCTCGTCCGCCTCATCCAGCACCAGGTGCTTCACCCCTGCCAGCGTCAGCGCCTTCTGGTTCACCAGTTCCACCAACCGCCCGGGCGTCGCCACCACGATATGCGTCGACCGTTGCAGCGCGGCAATCTGGCGGTCCATCTTGTCGCCGCCGCTGACCACCTCCACGAAGATCTTCGCCGAGTACTTCGTGTAGCGGAAGAGCTGCTTGCCGATCTGCTTCGCCAGCTCGCGGGTCGGCGCGATCACCAGCCCCTGGATCTCCTTCGACTTCGGATCGATCTTCGTCAGCAACGGCAGCCCGAAGGCCGCCGTCTTGCCGGTCCCGGTCTGCGCCTGCGCGATCAGGTCCCCGCCATTCTCCATCAGGAAAGGGATGGCTTTCTCCTGGACTTCGGTCGGCGTGATGATGCCGAGTTCCCCCAGGCCTTGGATCAGATCGGCGGGGATGCCGAGTTCTTGGAATGTGCTCACGGTGCGGTGCTGCTGGGTAAAGGGTCGGTCTCCCGCCGGGCTCGGCAGGACGTTGGCTTGGCAGGATGCTGTCCTCTCACGCCGCGGGTGGCGAGCGATGAATGAGACCCCGCCACCGCCTCCCACGGACGGCCCCACCGGGACCCTTTGACCGGAAGCAGAAACAGGCCACCTTGACTCATGAACCCCGTCACCGACAACTCCGCCC